>NZ_AAQJ02000001.1:275000-640000 GCF_000168295.1 Rickettsiella grylli | reverse complement strand
GGTGCAAATGAACGCCGATGGATGGGACTGGGGCCTAATTTTTTTAAAGCCAGTAAATGTTGCTTTGTTGTATAACCTTTGTGTTGTGCAAAACCATAACCTGGATATTCTGCATCTAACAAAACCATATTTGCATCACGATGCACTTTCGCTAAAATGGAAGCTGCGCTAATCGCTGTAATTTTTTCATCTCCTTTTATAATCGCTTTGCTTGGGACAGATAGTTGAGGACAATGTTTTCCATCGACTAAAACAAAATCTGGGATCAAGGCTAATGCGCATACCGCGCGTTTCATGGCAAGTAAACAGGCATGAAAAATATTCAATTTGTCAATTTCTTCGACTTCAGCACGACCTATCGCCCATGTTTTTGCTTTTTCTTGAATTTTTTTAGCGAAATATTCACGGCTTTTTGCGGTAAGTTGTTTTGAGTCTTTTAAACCCGTCATCTTTTTTTTATTATCTAAAATAACTGCAGCTGCAAACACTGGACCCGCTAGAGGACCTCGTCCTGCTTCGTCAACGCCGGCTACCGATTGATTTTCCATGATGCAAGCAACTTATGGAATTTAAGAAAATCAAACCCAAACTAAAAATTACTTCATTAGATGGATCTCTTTAAAATTTTTAATACGGCATCCGCAACGTGCTTACTTGCCTGACAACGCAATTGTCGATGAAGTGTTAAAAATTCTTTTTTTAGTTTACTCACAAAATCTGGATTATTCAAATAATAAAAAATGGCCTGTGATAAATTTCCAATGGTTGCGTTTTCTTGAACAAATTCTGGAACCAATAATTTTTTAGCTAACAAATTAGGTAAAGCAATATAATTCACATTCACTAAAAATTTTGCCATCCAATAGGAAAGTAAACTCATTCGATAAGCAACGACCATTGGTTTTTTTAGTAACATCGCCTCTAAAGTTGCTGTGCCTGAAGTAATTAACACAACGTTTGCTGCGGCCATCACGTGACGTGATTCTCCGCGAAAAATACGGAAAGGCAACGTCGGCGTTAGTTGTTGCGCCAAGTTAAGAAATTGCTGCTTTGTTTCTTCGTTAACCATCGCAACCGCAAAAATGAGTTTATCATTTTGTTGATAACACCGCAGGGCTGTTTGAAGAAATAATGGACCTAGATAATGAATTTCATTTCGACGACTACCGGGTAATATTGCAACGATGGTGGCTAACGTGGGTAAGCCTAATCGTTTCCGAGCAGTGAAACTATCCATCGTGAATGGAATTTCATCTGCAAAAGAATGCCCCACGAATTTCACGGGAATGCGATGTTGTTGATAAAAATATTCTTCAAACGGAAAAAGACATAATATTAAATCCACCGCTTTAGCAATTTTTTTTAATCGCCAACGACGCCATGCCCACACACTAGGACTGACATAATGTAATGTCGGTATACCCTTTTTTTTCAATTTTTTTTCTAAGTCCAGATTGAATTCAGGTGCGTCAACGCCAATAAATACATCAGGAGGATGATTGATAAAATGTTCTGTTAATTTCCGACGATAATGCAGCAATTGGGGAAGTCGTTTAAAAATTTCACCCAATCCCATGATGGATAAATGTTCCATAGGATACAAAGCACGCGCACCTTCTTGCAGCAGCGCAGGCCCTACGATCCCTGAAATACGAAACGGAATTTGCCTACGCTTAAGTTCTTTACAAAAATCAGCGGCTAACAAATCGCCTGAAGTCTCACCGACAACGATGCCAATATGAATAGGACGTTTAACGAATGATGCCACGTTCAGAGTTTTTAAGTGCTTGAGTCATTAAGCTTACTTGAGGAGAATGAAGTGCTAAAGGTTTTAGCTCCTCTAGCGCTTGTTCTACGGTTAAATTTTTACGAAAAATAAGTTTGTAAGCACAACGTAAATGACTAATCGCTTCGTCAGTGAAACCATTTCTTCTGAGTCCTTCTTTGTTTAAACCGCAAGCTCGCGCTTCACGCCCACCTTCCACGAGTATATAAGGTAAAACATTTTGTCGGACCATGCTTGAGGCAGCAATAAAACTATGGTCACCAATATGGCAAAATTGATGCACCGCGCTATAAGCACCTAAAATAGCATAATTCCCGATAGTCACATGTCCCGCTAACGCAACGTTATTAACGAAAATAGCATGATCACCCACAACACAATCATGCGCAACATGAGAACCCACCATAAAAAGATTATGGCTGCCAATTTTAGTTAAACTTTTATCTTGAGTAGTACCCCGATTAATCGTGCAATATTCGCGAATCACATTATGATTACCTATTTCTAGATAGGTTTTTTCACCTCGGTATTTTTTATCTTGGGGATCATCGCCGATAGAAGAAAAAGAATAAATTTTATTATAGTCCCCTAAACGGGTGGGTCCTTTCAATACAACATGTGATCCAATAACGGTACCCGAACCTATTTCCACTTCCGGCCCAATAATACTCCAAGGTCCAACGGTGACATTCGTACTTAGCTTCGCTGCGGGATCAACAATAGCCAATGCATGTATCATATCAGCATTTTCTCCCGGCACCCATGAGGATTGCTTCGCAAGCCAATTCATTGCCCACTTTTGCAATGACTTTGCATTTCCAAACATTACCCTTTACTTTGAGAACTTCAGCTTCTATTAATAATTGATCCCCTGGTACAACGGGCTTTTTAAAACGTGCTTCATCAATACCTGCAAAAAGATATAAAAAACCTTCTTTATTTTCTCTATTCGCATGTAAAGCAAGAATACCTGTCGCTTGTGCCATTGTTTCTAAAATAAGTACGCCGGGCATAATCGGATTACCCGGGAAATGACCTAAAAAATAAGGTTCATTAACGGTTACATTTTTCAAGGCCACTATCGACTTACCCGGCACTATTTTTATCACTTTATCAATCATTAAAATAGGATAGCGCTGGGGTAAATAAGTGAGTATTTCTTGGATATCCATAATATCGCTCATAAATTTCTTACCTAAGTTTACTATTTTTTCTAATCATCGGTTGCCTACTTTCTACATTCAAAAAACCAGTATTCATACCGTATATATATTCTATTGTTTTTTATTCATTAATGTTTCAGCTTTTTTCAATCTTTTAGCTAATTGATCCAATTGACGAAACCGCACACTATTTCTTTGCCACTCTCGACGGGGTTGAATCGAATGGGTAGAAGAATAAATTCCAGGATATCGGATAGAATGAACAACGCTCGACATACCGGTTATACAAACATTATCTGCAATTTCGATATGCCCGTTAATACATACTCCGCCCCCTATCCTACAATTTTTTCCGATATGAGTGCTTCCTGCTATTCCAGTACATCCAGCAATTGCTGTATTTTCGCCAATTCGGACGTTATGACCGATTTGTATTTGGTTGTCTAATTTCACACCATTGCTGATAATGGTGTCATCGAGCGCTCCTCGATCGATACTTACATTCGCACCAATTTCAACATCATGACCTATTAATACTTTCCCTAATTGCGGAATCTTAATCCATTTATTGTTCTCTTTGGCTAAACCAAAACCATCACTCCCAATAACACTTCCATTATGAATAATCACGCGTGGACCTATGTGAGTATCTGCACAGATACTCACATGCGATTTTAAACAGGTCTTCGCACCTATAACTACATTTTCACCAATCACACACGCAGGCCCTATCACAACACCCTCTTCTAAACGCGTATTTGGACCTATTACGGAATAAGGCCCAATACTTACGCTAGAGTGAATATGACAACCTTCTCCGAGAAGAGCCGTTGTATGAATTTCTGGAATAACAGGTAAAGTTCGCTCAAATAATTGAGCGACTTTAGCGAAAGCAAGATAGGGGTCAGTAACCACTAATGCATTATTCGGCGCATGCTTTAAGCATTCTTCACGTAAAATAACTGCAGAAGCTTGTGTTGTTGAAAGATATTTTAAATAACGTTTATTATCTAAGAACGAAATTTCACCTGCCTGTGCTTTTTGCAAAGCCATAATACCTGTGATTAAACACTGTGGATCACCTTTGAGATCCGCTTTAATTAAATAAGCAATTTCTTGTAATGAGTGTCGATACTGCATATTAAACTCTACGCGCTATAAAATAACCCAAACAACCGGTATCGGTGTGAATTTTTCGCTATACATTTAGGATAAACGAGCGAAATTTTAGGCAATAACTTAAAAAATTTAGTGTAAGACGTCTATTAAGTTTTCTTTAAAGCGTCTAAAACTTGCTGTGTAATATCTAGATTATTTTTAGCGTATAAGGTACTTCCTTTTTGAAGGACCACATCATAACCGGATTGCGTTGCTACTTTATTTACCACACCGTCAAGTTCTTGGCTAAAGCTATGCAATGATTCGCTTTGTTTTTTAGATAAATCTTTTTGAAACGCAGCGATCATTGATTTCACTTTATTCTGATCGGTCATTACTTTATTTTCTAAAACACTTCGCTCATCTGCTTTCATAACAGCTGCGTTTTTTTGCAAGTTACTTGCTTCTTTCTGTAATTCATTTTGAGCCTTCATGATACTATCTTGCCGGCCTTTAAATTGACGTGTCAATGCGTCGTTAATTTTAGCGATTTGCGGAGCTCTTTGTAATACCGCTTGCATATCAACAACCGCTAACTTTATTTCTTCTGCTTGAGCCGTGAGCGTCAATAGACCGGTCATTATCGTTAAAATAGATACTAAGCATATTTTGTTCATTATCAGCTCCTTAATTAAGCTAAAATTAAAAACCTGTTCCAATGTTAAACTGGAAGACTTGTGTTTGATCGCCAGGTTGAGGGTTTATAGCTTTCGCTATACTAAAACTTAATGTTACATTAAAAACAGGAACTCGCCAATCTATATCGATACCGGCGGAATAGCGAAGTGGTCCCGAGGAGGTTCCTCCGTGTACGCTCGGCGGTATTGAACTACGATCCGTAACACCTAAAGTTGAATAGGTGTTACCAGCATCGACAAAAACACTCGTCCTTAATTTATCCGATAGTGGGTTAGGCACAATTAATCCTAAACTGCCCACGGTCATCACATTACCTCCTAAAGGATAACCATTCGTATCTCTTGGGCCTAACGAGCTAATTTCATAGCCTCTTACCTGACCATCTGTACCGATACCACCTGCGTAATAATTAGTAAAAAAAGGCAATCCTGTGGTTGAAGAAAATCCATTTCCATAACCTACGCTCAACCGACCCTCAAAAATAAAATGATGTTTGAACGGAAAATAACCATGCGCTAAATAACTTCCTTTGTAATAGTACAAAGGCTGACCACCTACGGGTAAAGCCAGTTGAACACTTGCATTTTGAAAAATTCCACTTTGAGGAAACACAAGTCGATCAAAGCTATTTCGTACCCAACCCATCGTCAATAAAAACTGATTAAATTGAACACCATGATGCGTAACAAAATTTTGTACTTCAAGTGATTGCTGTTCAGTGGGTGGTAAATTAAGTTGTAATTTTTGTAAGCCTCCTTGAATTTGTAGGGCATCTCCTCGCTCGTCCAATGGAATCGTATAATGGAGATCAGCACCATAGGTATTCGTATTATAGGTTGTTGTATTCAAATCGCTAGGCGTCGCGCGTTGATAGAAAAAATCATATCCGCGTTGTATTCCATCTAAGGTGTAATACGGATTGTTATAGCTAATACTATAAACCGTTGCTGCACGGGTATTATTAAAATTTAAAGCCAGTTGATTCCCCGTTCCAAAAAAATTATTTTGATTCAACGAAGCACCAACGACTGCTCCATTGGTACCATAACCTAAACTAAATAAAGCTTGAGCGGCATGCGCTTCATTTAAATGAACATCCAGATCAACTTGATCGCTATAGCCTGCAATAGGAACAGGTGTTAATTGTGGTTCGCCCTCAAGAAAACCGCTAAGATTCAGTTGTTTTAAGGACATTTTTAGGTCAGATTGCGAAAACAAACTGGCTTCCTGTTGACGAAACAAACGCCTAAAAACTAAATCTTGCGTTTTTAGGTTACCGTCTATATGGATATGCCTGACATAGACGCGATGACCTGGATCAACATAAAAAACTAAGAATACTGTTTTATTTTTGTCGTCGATTTGAGGTAATGTATTGACCGTTGCAAACACATAGCCAAAATCTGCTAATGCTTTTTTGATCCCCTCTTCCACAGCGACCACATTTTTACGTGAAAAAATTTGACCTCGTTGTAGGGGACGCAAAAGTTTTTGTAATTTAGTTTGCGAAACAAGAACATTCCCGGTGAGTTGATAGCCGTTCAGTTTGTAAATAGGACCTTCGGTGACACGAATAATTAAATAAACTTGTTTTCTATCTGGAGTTAATGTGGCCTGTGTAGATTCAATTTTAAATTGAAGATAACCTCGATCCATATAATAGGATTGCAAGGCATCGAGGGAGGCTGATAACCGATCTTGACTATATTGATCGCTATTGGTAAAAAACGACCAAAAATGATGCGACCCGAGTGGTAGGGCAGAACGTAATGTCCTTTCACTAAAAACATGATTTCCCACAATAGCAATATCAGCAACTTCGACGGTCAGTCCTTCAGAAATAACAATTTTCAAAGAGACGCTATTACTCGATAAATGTGTAATCAAAGGGGTTATACGCGCCGAATATTTACCCATATTATCGTATTGCAAACGTAATTGTGATACGAACCGATCTAAGGCAGCTTTATCAAACAAATGGCCACGAATTAAACCTTTCTGTTTCATCACTTGTTTTAATTTATCCCCAGGGATCTCTTTATTACCGGTAATATCAATCTCACTAATAATGGGTCTTTCAACAACCTGAATGATTAAGGTATCCTGTTGTTCTTCGACGGTAACATTACTAAAAAACCCGGTTGCATATAACGCGTTAATGACCGCGGGCGATTGATCCGATTGAAAATCTTGCCCTAATTTAACAGGCAAATAACTTAATACGGTATCGCGACTAATCCCTTGTAGACCTTGAATCTCTATTTTATGGAGTGGAAAAGCTTCTGCAGGTAAGGATAAGAAGAAAAGGATCGATAACGATCCAATTAAAAAGATTCTGAATAAAAATCGGAACATAGTCGTTATTTTTTAGCCCATCTCATTGATATATTGACACCCTTCGCATTCAGTTTTTGTCGGTTTCGGTTTCGTCTATCGTTGAATAAACTAAAAAGTGATATTTTGCGTTAATGGGTGACTGATTTTACGGTATTTTTTGCATTCAGGCTATAATGCTTTAAAATGATCTCTTTAGCAATCTCACGCGCTAAATTATCATCCTCTAATATCACATGAAGGTCTGAAATCGGACGAGAATGAATTTTTTCTAATACCTCTTGATTCAGTTTCGCAATATCTGTGAAATAAATTTTCCCCTCTAAAAAAGCCTGTACGGCAATTTCATTGGCTGCATTTAAAATTGTTGTCGCGGTTCCGCCTATTTGTAATGCACGATAAGCCAAACCTAAACAAGGATAACGATTTTCATCCACGGGTAAGAAATCTAAACGACCTACCTTTAATAAGTTTAAGGAAAACGCCGCGTTACTCAATCGTTCTGGAAAGGCTAATGCATAAGAAATAGGAATACGCATATCTGGATGACCTAGTTGAGCTAATAATGATCCATCTAAAAACTCTATAAAAGAATGCACAATACTTTGTGGATGCAAAACCACTTCAATTTTATCCGGTGATAACCCAAATAAAAAATAAGCTTCGATGACTTCGAAACCCTTATTCATTAAGGTCGCCGAATCGATGCTTATTTTCTGTCCCATCGTCCAATTGGGATGCTGAGACGCTTGAGCAGGCGTTGCTCGTTGTAATTGATCGAAGGGTTTATGACGCAAAGCACCACCAGATGCCGTTAAAATAATTTTCTTCAGTGTATTTCCACAATTGCCGGGTGTTACCTGTCCGTGTAAACATTGAAAAATCGCATTATGTTCACTGTCGATAGGAATGAGAGAAATTTTCGCACGTAACGCTTCTTCTATCAATAAAGGACCGGCCATAATTAAGGCCTCTTTATTGGCTAAAAGCACTTGCTTTTTTGATTGAATGGCCGCTAACGTAGGAAATAAACCCGCTGCGCCCACAATAGCCGCAACGACAGTGTCCACGGTATCAAGGCTGGCAATAAAATTTAATGCTTCCTCTCCAAATAACACTTCTGTTTTTAAAGCGACGGCAAGCAATCGCTTTCGGAGATCTTCTGCTAAAGATTGACTACTTACAACCGCATAACGCGGTGTAAATTTTAAGCACTGTTGAAATAATAAATCAATATTATAGTGAGCACTTAAGGCAACCACTTTAAAATGAAGAGGATGTTCACGAATAACGTCTAAGGTGTGTGTTCCAATAGAACCCGTTGCACCTAAAATGCATAACGATTTCATAATATTAAACCCAGCAGTAATAAAGAACCTGCAAATACGGGGGCTGCCGCTAACAAACTATCAATTCTATCTAAAACGCCACCATGACCTGGTAATAGTTGGCCACTATCTTTCAGTCCTTGAAGTCGTTTCAATTGACTTTCAAATAAATCGCCTGCTGTAGCAGCTAAAACAGTCAATAAAACCAATACCCCTACTTGCCAGAAAGAAGGTTTTCGCATTTGAAAAACGTAAAATAGAAGCACTGATGAGCACAACGTAAACAATAATCCAAAAACGAAGCCTTCCCACGTTTTCTTAGGACTCAATGTCGGCGCTAATAGATGCTTCCCCCACAATCGACCACTAACGTAGGCTGCCGTGTCCGACAACCAAATAATAAGTAGCATAAACATTAAATAAGCGGGTGTTAACTGTAATTTTTGCAATGCAATCCAACATAAACTAATAATAAACCAACCTAAGCCAGCCACCCATCGAGCATTTATACGAGGTAATTGAGGTTTTTTTCCAACCCAAATTAAATACAAACTCAATGAAACCCAAAAAAGTAAACCCAATCTCAACAGTCCGTCATTGCTTATATAAGATAAGGAAAAAAATAAGAGTATCGCTTGCACGCCCACATATAAAAAACGATGCGCTACATTTTTGTAAGCGCTCAAGCGCGACCATTCCCAAGCAGCAAGCAGCAGGATACCGGCTGTGATCCATTTAAAATAAAACGCCGACGCATAAAAAACACCTAGAGTGACTAAGGGAATCAATATTAAGGCCGTTAAAATTCTAAGCTTTAGCATTTATTTCTGTGAGTTGTTCACTGGTGCATCCAAATCGTCGTTCTCGTTGCGCATAAAAATGCAAAGCCTTCTGGAGCGCTTGTTCATCGAAATCGGGCCACAACGTATCAGTAAAATACAATTCAGTATACGCCAATTGCCACAGTAAAAAATTACTAATTCGATATTCACCGCTGGTGCGAATTAAAAGATCAAGCGCAGGTAAATGTGCTAAGCTCAAATAATTAGCAAACATTTCTTGCGTGAGCTGATCAGCAATAAACGCGCCGTGCTTAACCTCATCGATTAACTTTTGTGCGGCCTGAACAATATCCCACTGACCACTATAATTCACTGCAATGATCAATTGTAGGCCTGTGTTGTGTGCTGTTAAAGCTTGAGATTTGTCAATCCATTGGCGCAACGGGGCGTTGAACCGCTCTAAATTACCCACCATTTTTAACTGCACATTATTTTGAGCTAATTTTTCAATTTCATTTTTCAATGTATTGAGAAATAATGTCATTAAATAATTAACTTCTTGTTCAGGCCGCTGCCAATTTTCGCTACTAAATGCAAATAAAGTAAGGGCTTTAATGCCCATTTCACTACAGCTTTTAATGACTTTCCGAACGGCTTTTACACCTTCCTGGTGACCTAACATGCGGGGTAAATGACGTTGTTTTGCCCAACGCCCATTTCCATCCATGATAATTGCAATATGCTGAGGAAGTTTTAATGCTCGATAGGCACAAGTTGCTGACATAGTGTACAAATTAAATGTGCATTAATTCTTCTTCTTTCACTTTAGCTATCTTTTCTACTTCAACAATACTACGATCAGTCATTTTTTGGATCATCTCTTTAGCACGTCGTTCTTCATCTTCCGTAATCAATTTTTTCTTTACTAAGTTTTTTAATTGATGATTCGCATCTTGACGATAATTACGAATGGATACTCGTGCATCTTCTGCTTCTTTCTTAACTAATTTACTCATATCACGCCGACGTTCTTCCGTTAATAGCGCTAAAGGAACACGGATAACATTGCCTGCAGTTAACGGATTAAGGCCTAAATGAGATTGAAGAATGGTCTTTTCTATGAGGGGAATCAATGATTTTTCCCACGGCGTCACTAATAAAGTCCGTGCATCTGCGACAGTAATACTGGCCACATGGTTTAACGGAACTTCTTTACCGCCGTATTGAGGAACCCGTAATTGTTCTAATAAGCTGGGATGAGCTCTACCCGTACGCAATTTAGCTAAATTCGCTTTTAACGCCTCTAAAGCTTTTTGCATCCCTTGTTCGGTTGTTAATTTTATGGATCCTATCATCTTTCATTCCTCTTAGTCACTAAGGTGCCTTTACGTTTACCTTGCAAAATATCAAGCAATGCATTTTTACATTTAATATTAAAAACCAATAGCGGTAAATCATGATCGCGACATTGCATAAATGCGGTTAAATCCATGATGCCTAATTCTTGTTCTAAGGCTTTTTCGTAGCTAATCGAGGAGTACAACCGCGCTTTCGCTTCTTTATTCGGATCAGCACTATAGACGCCATCAACATGTGTCGCTTTCAGTAATAATTCAGCACCCATTTCGATACCTCGTAAACTCGCTGCAGAATCGGTACTCACGAGAGGATTTCCAGTTCCTCCTGCAAAAATAACAATATAACCCTTTTCTAAATAACGTATGGCTTTATATCGATCGAAACAGGGGACAAAGCCAGTAATGGGAATAGCTGACATGATTTTAGCTATTTTTTTATGCTTATCAAATGTATCTCGTAATGCTAATGCATTGATAATCGTACCTAACATTCCCATTTGATCGCCTGTGATCCGATCAATCCCCGTCCGTGCTAATGTTTCACCACGAAAAATATTCCCTCCGCCGATTACAATAGCCATTTGCACACCTAAATCCGAGGCGGCAACAATATCGGACACAATACGATCCAACTCAACTGAATCCAACATTTTTGAAGCGTTTCCGCAAAGTGCTTCACCACTGAGCTTTAACAAAACACGTCGATATTTTAAGGAAGAGACCATGGTCAACGATATCGCTTAAAAGATGGGATAATAACCTATGCCACACGCGGTTTCTAGCCCGAGATTAATTTATTTTTTTATTATCAAGCCTTATCAAGATGCAATACTCCTGCATAGTTATCTTTAATAGATATGTACTTACTCAATTATTTTCAATCCATTGAAATAATACAATAATGTTCGATAAGCTAAAAATAAATAATGTATTGGATGTATTAAGAAGCGTCCTTTACTTGCGCCAGCACAGCTTTGGCAAAATCTTCGCTGGGTGGTTTTTCAATACCTTCACCCAACTCGAACCGTATAAATCCAATCACCTTTGCTCCTTTGCTCTCTAAAAGTTGGGCGACGCGTAGGTTCGGATCTTTTATAAATGCTTGACCCAATAAACTCATCTCATCACGAAATTTATCCAGCCGCTCTTCAACCATCTTATCGATAACGGCTTCTGGCTTACCACTACCTTGCCGCTGTGCCATGAGAATTTCTCGTTCTTTCACCACAATTTGATCTGCAATGTCATCAGCGGAGATTACACTCGGGTTATTCGCGGCAATATGTAACGCTAAATCTTTTGCTAATTCGTTGTCGCCTCCCTTTAATTGGACAACCACACCAATGCGTCCTCTATGGACATAAGATCCTAATACCCCATCGGTTTGTGCGGCAATAACCTTCAAACGTCTTACTTGAATATTTTCGCCTAATTGAGCCACCAAGCTTTCACGTGTTTTTTCAACACTTTCGCAACTATCGGGAAACGTAAACGCTAACACCTGCGCTAAATCAGTGAGCTCATAATCTAATGCACTTTGTGCCGTCCTTTCAGCAAACTGTTTGAAATTTTCATCACGGGCTACGAAATCGGTCTCGCAGTTAATTTCTAAAATGACAGCAGGCCCCTGAACCGTTTTTGATTTAATAACAATTAAACCTTCAGCGGCAATACGATGTGATTTTTTCTCCGCTTCAATTTGGCCCGACTTACGCATTGCTTCAGCAGCCCGATCCAGATCACCTGCTGATGCTTCCAGCGCTCTTTTACAATCCATCATGCCTGCACCTGTACGTGCACGTAACGCTTGAACCATCGAAGCTGTTATTCGTATTGTCATGACTTACTCCTGTTTTTCTTCCGAAGATTTAGTCGATGCCCGCTCAGGCACTTGATTCTCGCCGTTCTCTGCCTCAGCGCGTGTTAAATCCGCTCTTTTTTTCGCTTCAGCGCGCGCTTCTAAAATAGTTTCTGAAACCATCTGCGTATAAAGTGTAATCGCTCGTGAAGCATCATCATTACCTGGAATAACATAATCAATACCTTCCGGTGAATGGTTTGTATCAACAATACTAATGACGGGTATTTTTAATTTTTGTGCTTCACAGATAGCAATATGTTCATATCCTCTATCAATAACAAATAAGACATCCGGTAAACCACTCATGTCTTTTATACCCCCTAAACTACGCTCTAACTTATCCATTTGCCGCTGTAAATTCAGTGCTTCTTTTTTGGTTAATTGATTAAAACGACCATCTTTGCTTTGCAGTTCTAATTCTTTAAGTCGTTTAATGGATTGACGAATGGTACGGTAGTTTGTAAGTAATCCACCTAACCAACGATGATTCACATAAGGCATACCACAACGTAATGCCTGCTCTTTAACTAAATCGCGCGCAGCCCTTTTTGTTCCAACAAACAGAATCTTACTCCCTGGTCGAGCCGCTATTTTAGCGATATAGTGAAGCGCTTCAGTAATATATTCACGGGTTTTCTCTAAATCAATGATACTAATCCCATTCCGTACGCCATAAATATAGGGCATCATTTTAGGTTCACGAAAACACGTTCTGTGACCAAAATGAACCCCTGCCTCAAATAATTGTCTTAATGTTGCCGTTGCTGACACGTTATATAGTCTCCAATTGGGTTAAAGCCTCCACCTCGCATTATTTGAAGACTATTTTTAATAAAAACAGCCACCCTCAAACAATTTAACGCATTTAGGTGTGTGAAATAGCACTTTTCAGCGCGGTGTTTTATACCATAGAATAATGATTTACATCAACATCAAATCACGCTTTGAAGGAGTCCATCTCATGCCCTATCTCTTAGTACTTTATTATAGTCGCTACGGTTCCGTCGCAAAAATGGCTCAATATGTCGCTCGAGGCGTAGAATCCATTGACGATATAGACGTCAGAATTCGAACCGTCCCTCCTGTTTCCACTGTCTGTGAAGCCTTGGAAGAGAAAATTCCATCGTCTGGTCCGCCTTATGCCACGTTAGAAGATGTCCGTGGTGCTCTCGGTATTGCCTTAGGCAGCCCAACACGCTTTGGTAATATGGCGGCCCCATTAAAGCACTTTATTGATAGTTTGAGCGGTCTTTGGTTTTCAGGCGAATTAGTCAACAAGCCCGCAGGCTTTTTTTCTTCCACATCGAGTCTCCATGGCGGACAAGAAACAACGTTGCTCAGTATGATGCTCCCGTTAATTCATCTTGGCATGATTATTGTTGGCGTTCCTTATACAGAATCTGATTTAAGTACGACGAAAACGGGCGGAACACCTTATGGGCCAACGCATATGGCCGGAAAAGAGAGCAAAAATCCCATCAGTGATGAAGAAAAACGACTTTGCCACGCACTAGGAAAGCGTTTAGCTCACATTGCACTGAAATTAGCTTAGCCGTACTTCCGTTGAATTGTTTCATTTTAAAACTATAGTTTTAAAATGGTTTTGACTAATGGAATCGTTAATTTTCGTTTTAAACGTAACGTTGCTTTATCCAATTGCATCAATGCAGAAAAAAGTGCTTGTGAATCCCGTGGAAGGCGGAATAACAAAAATTGACCCACTTCCTCGGAAAGTTCTAAACCTCTTAAACGCGCGCGCGCTTGTAAAGCAATCAGTCGTTCTGCTTCATTGAGCGCGTGCACTTGAAACAAAATACCGCTGGAAAGACGGGAGATTAAATCCGGTAGCGAAAAATTTAATTGATGAGGATTATGTTTGGCCGCTATCAATAAATAACGCGATTGTTCTTGTAAACGATTATAGAAATGAAATAATGATTCTTCCCACGAACTCTCATTGACAACACTCTCTAAGTCATCAATACAAACCATATCGACTGATTCTAAACCGCGTAGTATTTCGCTACTATTATTTTTTTTTAACGTGCTTAACGGTAAATAAGCGACCGAAAATCCGTATTGTTGCGCCGTATGACAGCAGGCCTGTAATAAATGAGTACACCCTGCCCCTGGATGCCCCCAAATATAAATATAAGATTCACCTCTTCTTAACGAAAATTGTTGTAAACAATCTAATAAAACCTCATTTTGACCTCGATAAAAATTTTCAAAACTATGCGCATCGGGCGGTTGTATGGGCAAAATTAATTGTGTTGACATCAATTATTCCATCGAGCGTTATTTCAGAAAAATTTAAACAACGACGCTAATCTTCAGTGCTTAATTTTTTACTCGCTAACTTTAAATAATAAACCGCTTGCCAAAACCATATCCAGGTATATTGGATAAAGCTGAATAAGGTGGTCACGAAAACTGCTTTTGTAATCTGTAAAATAAGATCATTCGATATATCAAAAAAGGCTAATTTAATAATCAATACGCTCACGAGTACTAATTGAAAAAAAGTATTTAATTTACTAATCCAAACGGGTTTGTAGTTTAAAGGTCCGACCCAATAGCGATACAGTAAAGCACCGCCCATAATCCAAATATCGCGCCCTATCACGGTCATCGTTAACCACAAAGGGATTTGTTGTAAATAAGCCAGCACAATAAAACTCCCCATCAGCAATAGTTTATCGGCGATAGGATCTAATAAAGCACCCAGGGGCGTTGTCCAATTAAAAAAACGAGCAAGCAAACCATCTAAACCGTCACTCACACCGGCTATGAAAAATAAGTAAAACGCAAGCGAATAAGACTGTACTAACAACGCCCATAAAATAGGAACTATTAGGATAAAACGTGCACACGTAATAAAATTAGGTAGATGACGTAATTGCATTTTCATCGTTTTTTTGGCTTAATCAAAGCTTACTCTATAGGTGTATCCATGTTAAAATCAGAACTTATTAACCAACTCATACTCAAGTTCCCTCAACTTCAGGCCTCTACCGTTAAAAAAAGTGTGGAACATTTAATCCAATTACTCGAACAAACATTACACCAAGGCCATCGAATAGAAATACGTGGTTTTGGAAGTTTTTCACTTCATTATAATGCAGCTCGTTCTGCTTTTAATCCCAAAACAAAAGAACATTTTTTAGCGCCTGAAAAATACCGAATTCATTTTAAAATGGGAAAGACATTAAAATATTGTATGAACAAACCCACTCAAACCACCACCGAAATCTAGAATTAAATCGACTAAAAATGCATGTTTATGTCTTCGTATGACGCTTCAAAAAATCAAAAAGAGCATAACATAATGCTTGCGTTGCGACACGCTGTAAAGCCGAAATTTTAAAAATTTGAACTTTTTCAGAGATCTGAGTGGCTATTCGCTGCACACATTGCTCTAATTCTTCAGCCGAAAGTAAATCGATTTTATTGAGGACCAACCATCTGGGCTTTTGAGCCAATTCAGGGCTGTATTTTTCTAACTCATTTTCAATTAACGCTATATTTTGTAAGGGATCACTCCCATCAACAGGCTTGACATCTACAATATGGAGCAATAAACGGGTACGAGAAAGATGTTTAAGAAAACGTATTCCCAAACCGAAACCTTCAGAGGCGCCAGTCATTAATCCGGGGACATCCGCCATTACAAAGCTACAACCTGCTTCCAAACGAACTACGCCTAAATGGGGTTGTACGGTTGTAAAAGGATAATCCGCCACTTTAGGTGTCGCAGCCGATACCGCTCGAATCAAACTCGACTTACCTGCATTCGGTAAACCAACTAATCCCACATCTGCCAATAATTTTAAAGAAAGTTTTAAACGGCGCGCTTCGCCCAGATAACCGGTTGTAAATTGACGCGGGCTGCGATTGGTACTACTTTTAAAGCGTGCATTTCCTAAACCATGCCACCCTCCACGAGCGACGCATTGTATTTGATTCGGGGCGGTTAAGTCCCCTATTAATTCCTGCGTATCCGCATCCGCAATTTCAGTCCCCACTGGAACCTCTAAAACGAGATCAGCACCTTTCTTTCCTGCCGAATCATTGCCTTTACCGGGTTCACCATGGCCTGCCTTGTACAACCGATGGCAATGAAAATCAATCAATGTATTCAGGTTTACACTCGCTTTTAAATAGACACCTCCTCCGTCGCCGCCATCGCCACCGTCAGGTCCACCGAATGGAATAAATTTTTCGCGACGAAAGCTCACACAGCCTGCCCCGCCTTTTCCTGCTTCTACCCGTATTTCAACTTCATCTAAAAACTTCATAAAAAAACCCCGCCGAGCGGGGTAAGCCTCAATAGATTATAAAATTCCTTGGTTTTACACCGTATTCGATGATTCCGCTGTCGAAACGACATTCACATAGCACCGTAATGGAGCACCCTTACGCGTAAATTTAACTTCACCTTGCACGAGCGCATAGAGGGTATGATCTTTGCCAAGACCTACATTTTTACCTGGATGAAAATGCGTCCCCCGTTGCCGGATAATAATATTTCCGGCCTTTACAGATTCTCCACCAAAGTGTTTTACACCCAGCCGTTTTGAATGGGAATCGCGGCCATTGCGTGTACTACCGCCTGCTTTCTTATGTGCCATGCGTGATAACCCCTCTATAAAATCTCAGTAATCTTTACTGCTGTATATGATTGTCGGTGACCCATCTGTTTTTTATGGTGCTTACGACGACGGAATTTAATAATCTTTATTTTATCGCTGCGACCATGTTCAATAATAGATGCCTTCACTTTTGACGTTTCCACATAGGGAGTTCCTATTTTTACATCGGTTTTACCCGTTTCCCCCTCTTTTTTAGCCACTACCATGACTGGAAATTCAACCATTTCGCCAATTTCTGCTGAAAGCTTCTCAAGTTTAATAATCTCGCCCTCAGTGACTTTATATTGTTTACCACCCGAGGAAATAACTGCGTACATATATTCTCTCCAAAAGGGACCTTACTACAGCGCCATGCTTCGCTTTAATTCGATATCACTTTTCTATTATAAAAACTATTCATTTATATTTATTGGCTCCCCGAACAGGGCTCGAACCTGTGACCCAATGATTAACAGTCATTTGCTCTACCAACTGAGCTATCGGGGAATTTAAGCCATAAACCGCAACGATTACCTGTTTTTAAAGATTAAACGTTCCAATTATTTTCGAAGATAGATCTTCGCGCAGGGCGTATAGTAATCGCAGCGATAGCACGGGTCAAGCATTAACGGCACATTTATCTTGTTCAGTTTAAATTCGACTGGACGCGCATCTACCTGCGATCAATGAGAAGACAAATGAACCGTGCAGTGGGTTAAAATCACTTCATTTAAGATGAATGCGTGTTCGTTAATGTCGAGTAGATGACTGTTAATCAACACGTGGATAGTGTCTTCGTTCTTATTAGTCGTCATTAAATCAACGACTTATATTCCATTTTCATCGATTAAATCGACCACTTCAATCACTTTGCGCGCTTTTTGCGCGACTTATTTTTTATTCACCGAAATAGGGGTATGCATTCGATGGCCCCATCAACCGTTCGGTTAACAGAAAGTGAATCCTTCGGAATTTTTAAACCGAAGGATTCATCGGTCAGAATTTTTGAAAACCAAAAAGTAAATGGATAATATATCGTGTATAGGGTGTTTTTTCCCATCGCGAATGATACCGGTTACCAATACGGTCCATTACGTTTATTGTATCGACACACTGAAACACTCAAACCCGTTAAGCCATAATCCTCATAAAGCATTAGCTTACAAAGATTACCTGTTTTTACTGACTTCAGCTGATCATTCAACTGATCCGGTTTATATACTAATCCTTTTCCAAAATCGACTTCAAAACCGATATACGCGATATATGCATCACCTTTATAATTCGTTTCAGTAAAAAATATCGCTTCCGTCGTTCCTGGATTCTTCTTATCTGTTTTCGATAACGTATAAATCATATTTTCTTCCTACCCGTGCTTTGTTAAACCATAAGAAAGATTATCTCCCTAAAAAGCGTAATATAATTTACAGAATAAATAATAATCATTGAGTTCGAACCGGATTTATTCAAAATATCACGCGATTGAATTATCCAAAATGAACACCCATTCATTACTGTATCGTTCAGATCAATGCGTGTTGGTTGCGAGTAACACATTTAAAGCGGCTCTTTTTTTCGCATTGGGATAGCCAAAATAAGCTAATAATTCAATGGAGGTATAACGCTTATTACATTTTGGACAATGTCTTCTGCGTAAGATTTTTTTTCCCTCCTCTGTTTTACGTGAATTAATCACACGCGTTTTAGCATAATCACAATGTGGATTTAAACACTTCATTGTTTTAGTCCTCTGGAATAATTTTTCCATAAAAAAATTTAAGTCATTATCCATTTCGACTGTTGTCGTCATAAAAATTAAAAAAAGACTATTCTGTTTATTACAAACGACGTATCACCCCGGAATGGATGACATAAGGCCTTAAATGCTGAGGTTCATCTTTTTTTAGTCGCGATCGCATTTTTAATTTCCTATAGCGAATTTTTTTACGCCGCCGAAAAATACGTAGACATGAAAAATAATGAATAATAAATGATAAAATTCGAGATCCGATTGACATGGTTTATTGATCCTCCTTCTTTAAATAACCTGCATTTAAAATTTTTTTAACCTCTCTTGCGCTTGGAATATTTTCAGTAAATCCATTGAATTTATTTTGATGTTCAATTTTTCCTTTAAGATAGCGTGGTCTATGAGACCATTTTTTTGAGGCATAATGCGTTCGGTAACGACGTTCAAATTCTTTTTGTAAAAAAACCAACTCTCGCTCAGGTTGCTGGCATAAAAAAATCCATCCGCCCATATCGCTCACCACACTGTGGATCAATGGATCCGTAAAGATTACACTTTCGTAATGGCCCACTTGTCGGATCGCTTTAACAATCTCTATCCACGCGGCAAGACTTTTGCTTTCTGTATCTCCCTCTATTGCTTTGATCCAATCCGCGGGACTTGGAAAATTTCCTTTCGCGTAATCAGGATTTTTTAAAAAATTCCATAATGTCGATTCAAAGACAACATATGAATATTTTTTTAAACAATTCCAATACGTTTGTAATAACAACGAAGAAAGTTTTCGATTATAAATTTCTGCTAAGATCATTAACCCTTGTGTAAACTTCTTTTGATCATGCAACGTCATCGTTCTTTTTTCCCCTTCAACACAGGAAAATTTTTTTGATGATCAAAAGACTCTTCGCACACTGAAAAAGGTGTCAACCATTTTTTAGCAATGCGTACGTTATGCTCAAAAGTCAATGGAAATGAACGACCTATTGTAAAATGCTTTAACCTATCCTGCTCTCTCGCCAGCCACGTATGAATATGTTGTAGAATTCGGTCACGTTGTTTCCGCTTATCCGGATTCGCTGTATTCCAAACAATTAACTTGCGCAGTTCTTTTAAAACATCAATGTTGCTATAAATATGCTGCCACTCAAGCAATTCTTGCCGTGTGATTGGATAAGCGGCATTATCATTCAGTGGTATGGTTAATAAAATTTCTGAGTGAGGGATATTCGATGAACACGGGCGCGTTATGGGGTTAAACGTTTCGAGGGGATCGTTAAACGCCGCTTTCTCTTCATGTTCCTGCTCCTTATCGTGTTCCTGTTTCTGATCCTGATTCGGGCAAGTATTCTCATAAGTGTCTCGAGAAGTATTTACTTTATAGTGATTCAAGGTTTCCATAAAGGCTAATGCAAAGGCTTTGCCTAAATCTCGAACACTGGACTCTAGTTTATTATACGCCTCATTTTTTAATGCACATTCAGGAATTTCATCCCAATGACCTCCCCAACTTCGTATTACATTCGGTGATTGCGGCTTATTATATTTAATTGCATTCGGGATAAAAATAACACGCGCTTTCGGATCCGCCTTCACTAACCCTTGTTCGATAACTTCTTTCAATGCGCGCTGAAATCCTTTAAGGGGCCATGCCAATTCTTCAGCCATCGCGCTTGGTCCCGCGCGATAGAGACCCGGAATGGATGTCGTATGCGGATTACTTAATAGATAAAGAAAAAGGGCTTGGCCACTCGGCTTCAGTGGTGTTAAGGATCTAAACTTTTTATCACACCAAATTCTAACATCTAACATTCGATAACGCATAACTTTCCTTGTTTAATAAATGAGATAAAACTTATCGCCTCATACGTTCATTGGTTGCTTGTTGATTTAACATTCCCTTTTCTTTTCAATCATTTTTTGTCGTGATAACGGTGGAATCAATTTAGCGGCTTTAGAAATACTTATTTTTTTTTGCTCAACATGTAGGATTAATTCTGCATTGGCATACGTTTTTATTTTTTTTGCATTCTGATAGGTAAAGTGACTCCCAAAACCTAATCGATGTGCAATCAATTGACGTAAAGAGAGTCCTTTTTTCTGGCGTACTTGTGCATCTTTATTCATAAGTTGAATCAATTGATCACTTTTTTGGATATTTCTTTTTTTATTTTCAACTTTATTTTTTAAATGGATCAAATCCGTTCGGTAACCCTGTCGATTTCCTAAAAATTTTTCTAACGCAATGCCAATATCAACGCGTTCACTAATTAAAAAGTTTTTCACGAAGAGTTCAGCGTTATAATAACCTTTCGCCAAATTCGCTAAAGAAATACGCCAGGTGGGTATAGTCCTTTTTTTAGCGTATTGATATAAACAAAAAACTTTTTCACCAAAAATTAATGTATTTTCTTCATTCACGCAGATGGGGCGATGTTTATGGAGCGGGATTACTTTATCCGCATCTGAAAGAGGCGGTTTAATCTTTTCAGCGTGTATACGTTCTAAAGCAACATACACTAATTCACAAGGAGGCAAATCAAATTGAGGTAACTGCAAGGTTAAATGTTTTAAACGTTGCACCAGATGAAAAGGAACTAAGTCTTTCCAATTAATTTCGCCACCCGTTAAATATTCAATTTGTAAGGCATATTCTAGCGGTATTTTGCTGAATCCCTTTATCCATGCATAAATATGCTCACGATGAATCCCCAATTTTTTAGCCATATGTCTCACGGAACCTAAACTATAAATGGCTTTATCTAACATTGCTTCCTGCATGAACTTACATCCTTAGTTTAGTTCTACAAAAAGTTTAACCAATAAAAATTAAATTTTTTTACTTCATCATTGCGTATCTTAAGTACCACACGACCACTACTGATTTGAGGATTAGAAACTGTATGCAACCTCGTTTAATTCGTTTACGTGATGCCCCCACTTATTTAGGCATGGATAGAAATCGATTTAATAATGAAGTACGACCTTTCCTCATCACACTTAAAATTGGCCGACAAGGGATTGCCTTCGATCGTATTGATCTGGATCACTGGGCCGATGAATTTAAAAAACATCAAGGTTGTCCTCCTCAGCAAACATTGCATTGGCAATATCCTCCCAATCAACACACTTTAATCAATGAAAAAAATAAGTCATTGACAAAAAACAATATTGAAGAAAAATTTCAACAACTTGTTGATCGTGTTTTGAAAAAAAATAGGTTTCATTTGCTATTGAAATGAAGAAAACATTCGGTTTCCTTTGAGGGGTATGAGAAATCATGGCAAGAAGACGTACACCAGGTCTCATTAAAAGAGGATCGATCTGGCATATTAATAAAAAAATGTATGGTCGACGTATTTCAGAAAGCACGCGTACTACCTCATTGGCGGAAGCAGAATGTTACTTAATGCATTGATTGGAGGAAATCCGTAAGGCCCGTATTTATGGAACAAGACCCAGACGTTGTTTTCGTCAAGCTGCACTTAAATTTCTCAATGAAAATAACAGAAAGCCAGTCTTCACATGGACGCTCGTTTACTCAAACAACTGGATGCTTTCATTGGTGACTTATCCTTGGCATCCATTCATCAAGGACATCTTGAAACCTATATACAAACACGCAAAGCAGCGGGTGTGAAAAATCGAACCATTAATTATGGATTACAAGTCGTACGTCGCATTTTATACCTTGCTGCTTCAGAATGGCGAGACGAAAATGGTCTGACGTGGATAGCGCATGCGCCTAAAATTCGTTTACTCACGGAAGAAAATAAACGCTTACCGTATCCTTTATCAAAAGAAGAAGAAAAACGATTAATTGGGCAATTACCGCAGCATTTAAAACAAATGGTCTTATTTGCGGTCAATACGGGTTGTCGCTGTCAAGAAATTTGTCGCCTACAATGGCAATGGAAAGTCGACATTCCTGAGTTAAACACGTATGTTTTTATTATTCCAAAAAATTTTGTCAAAAATCGACAACACCGATTGGTCGTTTTAAACCAACAAGCCAAGCAAGTCATCGAATCACAGCGTGGCCAACATCCTACTTATGTATTTACCTACCGTAATAAACCGCTATCAAGAATGTTAAATTCAGCGTGGTTACGTGCACGGTTGAAAGCGAAGCTTCCCAAGGTACGGGTACATGATCTAAAACATACCTTTGGTCGTCGTTTACGCGCTGCCAACGTCAGTTACGAAGATCGACAAGATTTACTCGGTCATAAAAGCCAACGGATGACCACGCATTACTCCAATGCTGAACTGGCCAATCTTATTTCAGCAGCCAATTCCATTACACAAAACAGTAGTACAACGCTTTTTACATTAATGCACTCCTATGATCATGGAACTTCTTATTGACGTTGCACGCTGTTGCGCGTGTCTCACCAAACAAAATGCTTTTATCAACATTTGCTGACTCAAGTGAACCCTCGTACACCGCCGTCATGCGCATTGTGATGGTTTGCAATGACAAAAAATAATCTACATTCAAAGGATTCATTCCGTCAGTGGATGACTGTTAATCATCCACTCACCTGCTGTTGTCGGCAGAATTTGGAGTGATTTTAGGGTACATAAACCGCGTTTATATTTATTACACTTTTCCTATCATTTCCGCATCAAGGCTGATAGAATAGGCCACTTTTAGAGCTAAAGATGTTACTTGGCTCAATTTTTAGCCAGGAACTTTTAGTGAACTTTACAGAATTTAACTTCAATACTCAGATTTTATCCGGAATTCAAACACAAGGGTATCGCACGGCTACACCGATTCAAATAAAAGCCATACCGGCTATTTTACAGGGTCGAGATGTTGTCGGATTAGCGCAAACCGGGACGGGTAAAACAGCCGCTTATGCTTTGCCTTTATTACAGCAACTCACTGAAGGTCCTCCAGGTCAATTACGTGCACTTATTTTGTCACCGACCCGCGATTTAGCGGATCAAATTTGTGTTGCTATGAATCACTTCGGTCGTCAAACTCATTTACGTTGTGCAACAATTTATGGTGGTAAAATCAATTACACGAGGCAATATCAACTATTAACCGGTGGTGTTGATATCATTGTTGCGTGCCCTGGTCGTTTATTGGACTTACTTCAAGGAAAAAAAAACAACTTTCTGCAACAGGTGAAACATTTAGTTTTAGATGAAGCCGATCATCTTTTTGATCACGGTTTTCGAGACGCGATTTATCACATCTTAAAACACTTACCCCCGCGGCGGCAAAACCTACTCTTTTCAGCCACCATGTCAGCAGATATCCGATTACTGATCGATAAAGTTCTTCATCGTCCGGTTCGGATTCAAATTGGCGAACCCAAGCCGGCCGTTACCATCACGCAAACACTCTTTCCAGTCTCTGAGACATTAAAGGTCAACTTATTAGAAACTATTTTACAAAATCATTCCATTCATTCCGCTATCATCTTTACGCGGACTAAACATCGTGCTCAATGCTTGGCCGAACACTTACGTGATCTGGGTTATAAAGCCACGTCCTTCCAAGGAAATTTATCACAAAGCCGGCGAAAAACAGCACTCGGAAAATTTCGACAAGGTGAATTGAAATTTTTAGTGGCCACTGATGTTGCTGCACGTGGCATTGATATTGATCATCTGTCCCATGTCATTAATTTTGATATGCCTAATACGGCCATTGAATATACGCATCGTATTGGACGAACCGGACGGGCCGACAAATTAGGAATGGCTTTCAGCTTAATTACCAAAAACGATAGACGAAAAATCCAATCGATTGAGCATCTTCAAAAAAAACGTTTAGAAGAATGTATTATTGCTGAATTTGATTACCACGCGAAAATAAATCCCTCCATGGAGCCTCTGAATGCCTATCGACGTAAGCCGCTTTCTTATCCTCATTCACCGTCAACATCGCGAAAAAAAATTGCATCACCTCGCCACTCAACCCTGCGCTCAAAAAAGAAAAACAGCTGATCCATTTAATTCGTTTAAAGACCCATGACGTGTCTGTAAAATTTATTGTACAATAGCCTGCTCATTGTTTTGGTATAACAAATAAAACTTTTTATTGTGGTGATAACGCTATGAACTTTATTGATGATTCTCAACGTATCAAAGTCGGTCTCGCTGAAATGCTGAAGGGCGGCGTCATTATGGATGTCACCACGGTCGAACAAGCGAAAATTGCTGAAAGTGCAGGTGCCTGTGCCGTGATGGCTTTAGAACGGGTCCCTGCAGATATTCGGAAAATGGGTGGTATTGCACGCATGGCTTCACCCCAAATCATTTACGATATCATGCAAGCGGTTTCGATACCGGTGATGGCTAAAGTGCGTATTGGTCATTTTGTTGAAGCACAGTTATTACAAGCGCTTAATGTTGATTTTATTGATGAAAGTGAAGTATTAAGTATTGCCGATGAAGAATGCTTTATTGATAAACACCGCTTTGAAGTTCCTTTTGTTTGCGGTTGTCGTAATTTAAGTGAAGCGTTAAGACGAATTGCTGAAGGCGCTGCGATGATACGCACAAAAGGAGAAGCAGGCTCTGGAAATATTCTTGAAGCAGTAAAACATATGCGAGCCATCACGCGAGAAATTAACGCATTAACCGTTCTAAAACAAGAAGAACTTTACACGCAGGCTAAAAACTTAAATGCACCTTTAGAATTAGTCCGTTGGGTTGCTCAGCATGCAAAATTACCTGTCCCTCAGTTTTCTGCAGGGGGTGTTGCCACGCCTGCAGATGCGGCGTTATTACGTCAACTGGGGGCAGAAAGTGTCTTTGTGGGTTCTGGAATTTTTAAATCCGCTGATCCTGAAAAACGCGCTTGCGCCATCGTCCAGGCGACAACGCATTTTAACAATCCAGAAATTGTACTCCACGTTTCACAGGATTTAGCCGAAGGGATGAGTGGCTTTCGTCTAAAAGCTGAAGAAACGTTAACGATGGCTGATTAATATGAACATCGGCGTTTTAGCGTTGCAAGGTGGTTATCAAGCCCATATAAACGTCTTAAACACGCTGGGCGTGTACTGCTCACTCGTCCGTGAACGACAAACACTCGACGCGAGCGATGCATTAATTATACCGGGTGGAGAAAGCTCCACATTGATTCAATTACTGAAGACACAACAACTGTGGACCCCTCTTAAAGAGTACAATAAACCTATCTTCGGAACCTGCGCTGGTGCTATATTACTCGCCAAGTCGGTATTATCACCGGCTCAAGAAAGCTTAAGTCGTATCAATATCCGTGCCATACGGAATGCGTATGGTAGACAACGCGCTTCACACGTCGTTCAGGGGCATTGTATCGTCAACAACACAACCCTGGAAATGGTTTTTATCCGTGCACCGAAGTTTCAGTTACTGAGCCCTGTTACACTAAAAATATTAGCCACCTATCAGGAGGAGGTCGTGGCTGTACAGGAAAATAATGTTATTGCGGCAAGCTTTCATCCCGAGCTCAGCCACGATCATTATTTACACCGTTATTTCATTCAACAAGTGGGCTGTAGCACCGCTACGGCGTTCTAACCGATGCACTTTTTTTCACCTCGGCATACATTTTGGCGTAACGGCCTGTACCGTTAAGTCTTTTTGTATTAACCAGGCCTGACAGGCCTCGCTAATATCCTTACAATCACTTTGTTGTCTAAAAAATGATTGGTAAAAAGATTGTGGATGAGTAACCTCTGTATTCCTAACCTTTTCTCGTCCACGAAGTAATAGCTCATCAAAAAGCGTAGCCTTAGCATCTTGCTTTATTATTCCATTGCATTTCTTAAATGGATTCAGTTCATGGATAAGGTTGTTCAGGGTCACTTTAGAAATAAATGTTTCATCTTTTTCGTTTAAATTTTTATAATCTTCGCTTAACGCATTAAAAACATCCGCTAATAACTTTTTATCTTTTTCATAGTCATGGGCTAATAACGTCGTTGCTAATTGCTTTAAACCTTCTATTTTTTTATGATATTTTGCATGTTCTGAAAAGAAATTAAATCGACTGTGTGAATTTTCTTTTAATTTAGCTTGCAACTCCACTATTTTGACAATAATTTCCTTTAACAGGTAAATTCGATTGGTCTCGGAAGCATTTGGATCAGATTTTAGCCTCGCCGTTCGGCATTTCTTCTTATAATAATCGTTATGAGTATTTTTAATGAATGCATTGTGTTGTGCTAAGCTACCGTTTGCAGGTGTTTGAATAACACAAGGCTTTAGATGAAAATAAATGGCTTTGGCAATATCAATAAACAATACTAAACCTACCAAACTGATCATAGCGATTAATCCACTTCCTCCCAAACTAAAACCAAACACACTCACGAGCGTTAATAGTATCGTTATGGGTATTCCGATACTTAAAATATGGATATGTTTTTGAAGATTGGCGCGATAATTTGCTTGTAACCACGTATGTTCTGCATCTTTCGGATAATGTTTAATCTTGTAATAACTCCACCCGAGCGTAAAAAGACTCATCATTAATTTTGAATAGGTATAAACACGAAATAAAATTTTAATATAAATATAGGTTGCCCATCCTACAGGCGATATGCCATAAATAAGGAGTGCTATCACAAAACTTAACATCAGACATGAAATAAAAACCTTAAAGCAAGCACATAAAAATTTTTTTATCTCCACTAAATTCTTATTCTCATTATCCTGAAAAAAATCCAATACGGTTAAAAAAGCTCGGAATAAATGGAGAATGTATAAAAAAATAAGCCCAGGAACCGGTAAATCCATTAAAAAATATTTCAATATGGTTTTAACAATGGAAACAATTCGCTTGACGACTAAGAGAATAAGTCGGAAAAGGGGAATCGTTATGAACTGGTTGCAATGCGATAAAAAAGCAAAATCTGGCTTAGGTTGATGGACACCCTTTTTTATTTCTGAAAGAAACTCATCACTCATCATGTAAGGCATAGTTTCTACTCTATGACTTGTTTCTTAATGCAGGCCATTGGCATCAGGCGGTTCAGTATAATGCTGTTTCCTTTAGTTATCCTTAAGTCCTTTTGTTGATTATCTCTCTTTAATTATTTTTACTCAGGATAATGGAACGAGACTTATCTGTTCCTCTATCGCACGTGACGCTTTAAAAGCATGTGATAACGCCTCGCACGCACCCATTTTTTTCCAAAAAGATTGATAAAATAGTTTTGGTTTATTCATTTCAGGAACCTGATTACTTTTCATTTGCTTTGCTAAAAAAAATAATTGACCCCATGTATTTTCTTTAAAACAATTTTTATCCTTCGGAATGAGATACGTTTGATTATTTTTATCGAATAATTCGAGTAATTCATCAAGTTTCTGATGTAAATATTTGAATTGTTTAATTTTTGCTAAATCGATTAACGTTCGAATAAACAAATCGATTAAAACCTCCTGATCGTCTGTATTTAAAACCCATGCTAACTCTCGAAGTAAGTATTTTTTTTTAATCTGGTGTTTTTTTTGTGATAGGATAAGACGGCCTATTTTTCCTAATTTCTCAATTTTTTCTAATGTACTTTCGATGTGAAGTAATTTTATAATGGTCATTTTTAACAGTAATTTTTTATTGGTCTGATTCACCTCAGTCATGCTCGGAAATTGATCCGAAATCTGCGTTTTTAAATAATAAATGGGTGAAAAAGTTGTGTAATAATCCCAACTCGTTTTCCAAAAATCTTGATGGGAAGGTTCACTCCAATGAGCGGGTTTCGGATCCGGAATACTACTATTAAAAAAATAATAATAAATAGTCAGTACAATGTCTTGCGCACAAAGAACGATTAAAGCGGTTGTCACTGAAAAAAAACCTAAACCCGGTGTCAGAATAATCAATAACAACGCAATGGAGGGTAAACCAAAAAATAATACTTTTTTTAAACACTGAACACTGTGTTCTCGACCTATTAAAATTTCACCATCGATGCGTTTATGTTTAATAATTTTATAACTGATATACCCTATTGTTGCCCCTATTCCGAACAGCATGACTCCATCAATCAGTAATAGTAGCGGGTTAGTCCACATCAAACGACTTCGCGTACTGAGATACGTTACGCTCACAAATAATAAGCCTGTACTTAATAAAGCCGCATGTTTGTTGATGTTACACCGATAATTCGATAACGCCCATTGCTGTTCGATACGTGACTTATTCATGTTGAGAGCGAACACGGTACTTGCGAGTAAAACAGCCGTACTGTGAACAAGTTTCAGCACCGTGTAAGAAAAAAACGCAGTCAGTAACGCGGTCGGTAGAGAGCCAAAACCAGAGGCCAATAAAGCGAATGCAATCAGAGCGATCAACACTTTAAAAACAGAAAATAAAAATTTGCACGTCTCGCCTAAATTTTTATTTTTAGTTTTCTTCACATAATGAACTATTCTTAAACTCGCCCTCACTCCATGCAAACTATAGAGAATTATCGTAAACGGAAGCGGAAGTTGTGTGAGATATTTTGCGATACTTTCAAGCCGCTTCAAGACGAACGATAAGGCCCGCCAAAATTCAGTTGTTGTGATATGTTCCTTGATGTGAGAAACAATCGTGAGCATTCAGTTGACTCAGCTCCCTAGTGAGGAAGGCCGGGATTATACTCAATTTTTTTAAAAAATGCTTGTTAATTTTATTTTCATGCTGATTCTGCTTTTTTTAAAAAAGATTGAGTCAACGTGAGAAAATTTTTGCTAAAATAGAAAGATTATGTCGCTTCATTCTCCAACTCCTTTATTTGATAACTTGAAATTTATCGATTTAAAGAAAGGGTTTCATCATTTAGACCTGTTCAACAATAAGCCTTATGCGCAGAAAGATTATGCACATGCTTTACAATTTCTCTATAGCTATCGTGGCAGCGAGGCGACGTTTAATGCCTATCGACGCGAAATTGAACGATTGTTACAATGGAGTTGGTTGGTTTTAAAAAAATCAATCAGAGAATTACGCCGTCATGACATTGAAGCCTTCATCACTTTTTGCCAACACCCCCCTCAACAATGGATAGGTGTTAAAACCGTTGCACGCTATTCCACACACCAGGGAGAAAGAAAACCTCATCCTGATTGGCGACCTTTTGTGGCAACGACGAGCAAAATGGCGAGCCAGCAAGGCATCCTGCCTGATATTAAAAAATATGCCTTGTCGCAAAAGGCTTTACAAGCAATTTTTGCCATTTGTGGAAGTTTTTATAACTATTTAATTCAAGAAGATTATATAAATTTTAATCCTGTTGCGCAAATCCGTCAAAAAAGTAAATTTATTCGACAGCAAAAAAATCATCGTCAAGTACGCCGTTTAAGTGAATTACAATGGTCCTATGTCATTGAAACTGCAGAAATACTTTCCAAAAAAAAACCGGACGTGCATCATCGAACTTTATTTATTATGAAAGCCTTATATGGCCTGTATTTACGTATTTCTGAATTAGCCGCAAGCGCCCGTTGGACCCCCCAGATGGGCCATTTTCAAAAAGACGCCGATGGCAACTGGTGGTTTTTAACCGTTGGTAAAGGAAATAAAGAACGTTTAATTAGTGTGAGTGATGACCTGTTAAATGCATTAAAACGATACCGTGAACATTTAGGGTTAACCGCCTTACCCAGCCGAGGCGAAACCACACCACTTATTCGAAAAATGAACGGTGGGGCTGCCATTCAAAGTACACGTCAAATTCGGTGTATTGTTCAAACCTGCTTTGACGCTGCTTTTTTACGCATGGCCCACGATGGGCTTGAGGATGATGCGATAGAATTAAAAACCGCCACGGTGCACTGGCTCCGTCACACAGGAATTTCGGAAGATATTAAACATCGTCCCCGTGAACATGTGCGTGACGATGCCGGTCATAGCTCGAGTGCAATTACGGATCAATATATCGATGTTGAAATGCGTGCACGTCATGCATCCGCCAAAAAGAAAAAACTCGATCCATTAGCCTAAGTTTTTAGGCAGAGCCAATCTCTTGCGATTAAAAATTTTTCGGTCAGTTCTGCTTCTTTAGATCCTTTATCCGGCTGCCAATTATATTTCCAATGTGCGTGCGGCGGCATTGTGCTTAATATAGACTCAGTCCGTCCATTACTTTGTAAACCAAATAATGTCCCTCTATCATAAATCAAATTAAATTCTACATAACGGCTTCGTCGTAAAGCTTGAAATTGGCGTTCGCGTTCACCATAAGCATCGTTTTTACGTCGTTGTACAATCGGTAAATACGCTTTTAAAAAATGATCACCCACACTTTGAACAAACGCAAAACATCGATCGAACGGCCACGCATTCAAATCATCAAAAAAAAGTCCACCGATACCTCGTGCTTCCTGTCGATGTTTTAAATAAAAATAATCATCACAATTTTTTTTGTAACGCTGATAAAGCGATAAACCAAACGGATCACAGCTTTGCTTAGCCACACGATGCCAATGCTGGCAATCTTCTAAAAAAGGATAATAGGGAGTTAAATCAAAACCTCCACCAAACCACCATTGCGGTTCCCGTCCTGGTGGCAAGGCAATAAAACGTAAGTTCATATGTACCGTGGGAACGTAAGGATTTCGTGGATGAATCACCAACGAAATTCCCATCGCCTGAAATGCAGTTGCGCCTAGAGAAGGATATCGTTGGCTCACACTGGCGGGTAATGCTTCACCCCACACGTGAGAAAAATTAACCGCTCCTTTTTCGATAAGATGACCTGATAAAATACACGTTTTTCCACCCCCTCCTTGAGGATGAATCCACTTATCGGTTATAAATTTTTCGTGGTTTTCTTCTTTTTCTAAACATAAACAAATTTTGGTTTGTAATGCCAGTAAATAATCTTTGATTGTTGGGATAATTACGTCATAATTCATCGTGTTCGTTTAATTAACCATTAAAATAATACGTGGAGATCATTTATGCTCTGGATCAAAGCCTTGCACATCATTGCAATGGTCGCCTGGTTTGCCGGTTTATTTTATTTACCGCGCTTATTTGTTTATCACGCTGATGCAAAAGATAGCATCAGCATCGAACGCTTTCAATGTATGGAGCGTCGTCTTTATTACTATATCATGACGCCTTCTGCGCTATTAACGCTTATTTTTGGATTTATCCTCTTTCACTCCGCGTGGCATTATTATGTCACCACTCGTTGGATGCATTTAAAGTTAGGTCTTGTGTTTATCTTGATTCTTTTTCATTTTTATTGTGGAAAATGCTTGATGGATTTTCGTAAAAATAACAACCCACATACAAGCCTATTCTACCGTGTATTGAATGAGGTTCCCACCGTACTGCTGATTGCTATTGTTATGGTCACGGAGATAAAACCTTTCAACTCATAATTCTACCATTTCAAAATCTTCTTTCATTGCACCACATTCAGGACAACGCCACGTTAAAGGAACATCTTCCCAGCGTGTGCCGGGTGGAATTCCATCTTCTTCCCAACCTTGTTCTTCATCATAAACGTAGCCACACAGCAAGCACATATATTTTCTAAAAATTTTAGTCTGTGACATTTTTCCTCTTTAATATACTATTTAATGTGTTCTAACGAGTTTGATTTTTTTTCCAAAGAAAATAAAGCCTCAACAAATTCCTTTGCAGAGAAAACATGTATATCACTCATGGCTTCACCGAGCCCCACAAAGCGAATAGGTAGACCCAATTTTTCGGCGATAGCAAAAATGACTCCTCCTTTGGCAGTCCCATCTAATTTAGTCAGCATCAAGCCGGTTAAGCCTAAGGCTTCATGAAAGACTTGCGCTTGCATTAACGCATTCTGGCCGGTATTTGCGTCTAAAATCAACATAATTTCATGGGGGGCGCTTACATCCAGTTTGCCCATCACCTTTTTAATCTTTTGTAATTCTTGCATTAAATTGTTTTTCGTATGGAACCTTCCCGCAGTATCTGCAATCAATACGTCAATATTTCTTGCTTTCGCGGCTTGGAATGCATCATAAATCACAGAAGCACTATCTGCGCCCTGATGCTGCGCAATAATGGGAATCTGATTACGTTCTGCCCAGATGGTGAGTTGTTCAGTCGCCGCAGCCCGAAAGGTATCCCCTGCTGCTAACATCACTTTCTTACCTTGTTTTTTTAAATAATAGGCAAGCTTCCCAATACTGGTTGTCTTACCTACACCATTCACGCCAACCACTAAAATAACCATCGGTTTATGGGTTGAATCAATCATTAACGGGGCTTCACACGGTTGCAATAATTCACCTAATTGTTGTTTTAATACGTCCCATATCACTTGGCCGTCTGTTAAATGGTTCCGTTCTAATTTCACCGTTAAGCGTTGGATAATCGCTTCGGTCACGGTAGAACCCACATCGGCCATTAAAAGCAAATCGACTATTTCATCTATTAATTCGGCGTCAATCTTTTTTTTACCGAATAGAAGATGGGCAAGATTTTCAGTAAACTGATGGCGTGTTTTCAGTAAACTATTTTTTATTCGATAAAGAAAATGGTCTTTACGTTCCAGGGATTCATTCCCCTCACGCACATTCATAGGAGATTCTTTGCGTTTTAAAAATTTAAACATAAGGTATGCAGTATAATTGAAACACTTTATAATAAATAGCGTCTCTAATTTAACACAATCTCGCTCAAAAGATGATGCTGCTTTTTAAAATTTTATTAAAAAATAAAACGTGCGGTATGCTATTTAGGTTAAGTTATGAAAAAAGGCGAAATTAGAATCATTGGCGGTCAATGGCGAGGTAGAAAACTTCAATTTCCCGCTCTCTTCGGTTTACGTCCTACGCCTAATCGCGTCAGAGAAACCTTGTTTAACTGGTTAGCTCACGATCTTGTTCATGCGCATTGCTTAGATTTATTTGCAGGCAGCGGCGCGTTAGGCTTTGAAGCACTTTCACGTCATGTACAATCGGTGACGTTTATAGAACAATCGGCCGTGTTAGTATCCTATTTAAAAACTCAACTGAGACAGTTTTCAGCGGAGAATCGTGCTCATGTCTATCAGAAACACTTTCCTTTTGATGCCAGCCGACTCTTTCAAACAAAAAATTCGCTATTTAATATTGTTTTTTTGGATCCTCCTTTTTACCAAAATTGGCTTGATTTAGCCTGTGCCTGGTTGCTCAAAGAACAGTTATTAGCGAAAGATGCTAAAATTTATATAGAATCCAAAACCCCGTTAAAACGGTTGAAACTTCCGGAAAATTGGTGTCTTCAATACAATAAAACAGCCGGTCAAGTGCACTATGGTTTAATACAATCGAACGTTTAGCCGACCGCTTGACATTATAGGGTCTTCTTGCTTCAATGCAGTATAAATAATAGAATTTTATTAAAACTCAACGTAAGAATGAAAAAAATAACAGCAGCGCTTTTTGTGGGTCTACTCTCCGGATGTGCTTCACAAAACGTACCTCATTCCATAACGCCAACAACGTTCAGTGCAACTTCAAGCGACGCTTCAATGAAGTTAGCCGAAGCAGCACGCTCTGTGAGTCAATCGCTCAATGAATTGAAAGAACTTGAAAAAGCATCGAGCCCTCCTATTACGAAATCACTTCCCTATCCGAGCGCCTCTGGCTTAGTGAAAACCATTGCTTCGGTGGACTGGTCGGGACCTATTGAGCCTCTGTTACAACGTATTGCAAAACTCGCTCACTTCCGTTTAGAAGTCATCGGAAAGCGGCCGGCCGTTCCTGTTTTAGTCACGATTTCCTCACACAATACACCGCTCAATTACATTATTCGAAACGCTAATCTGCAGGCAGGACAAAACGCGAATATCCATGTCTATCCCGGCATTAAAACGATTGAATTACGTTATGCTAAAAATTAAGCGCAAAAACATCCAAAACGGAGGTTACTCCGTTATAGGTCTATTGTTCAGCCCAAAAAAAAGGCTTAAGAACTACCTCAACAATATACTTTATTTTTTGACCCTATTAAATCTACTCGCATTGCTCAGTGCGTGTAGTACCGTGCAAACCCACTATAAAACGGTCGGTAGTCTCGACAATTTAGAACAGTTACAGAATTTACATGCACAAGCCGTAACTGCTAAAAAACAAATAACGGCTTTACGTTCGCACGCTTTAAAAGATATTGCAACCAGTGTCGGTGCTCAAGCGGGGTTAGCGTGGCAATCTGGGCGGATTAATCAAACGCTCACTCAGAACTCTTCTCAGCTTGATCGTATTTTTAATTTCAACCTCATGCTGCTCGATCACAATGTCGTCCCTCCTATATTAGTCCAAGGAAATAACTCGCTGAAACTTGCGGATGAACAAACGTTACGTATTGATGATCGTACTTATCAAATTATTAGCCAGGCTCGATTTACAACGGCTCCACCACAATGGCGTAACTATCTATGGATGGATTACTCACATCCCGAACTCCCTTTACCGGCTTTTTTGCCAAAAACGACAGAGGAACGTTTAATTTGGAAGAAATACGCGACCTTAGGCTGGCAAGAGGGGATTGATCAAGCCGATGCTATCTTTAATGACAATTTATCGCGTCTAACCCGTGATTTCAAAGGGATGGCTTTGTATCGGAATTTATTATTAAAAGGCATGGTGAGTAGGCCTTTCGTTGCGCATACTGATTTAGGGATTACCGGCAATAGTTCTGACTTACATATTAACGATAAAATACTCCGCATCACTTCATTACCTCAATTACAAATTAACCCGAAACGATGGAAATCGGTCGTAACACGTGATGACAAGCACTCTTCTTCCCGATGAACCGGTCCGTTTTACAGCGACTTGTTTAACTCGGCTATTAATTCATTGTCAAAAAACGCTTGCCGCATCGGATATTACTTTACAAACAGGTGAACCTATTTTTGCGGAAAGTTACGGTCGATTACACCGTATTACACAGCGAAAATTATCGAATACTGAAGTCGGCGAGATACTGAACCTTATTTATGGTCCTAATGGTAGCGCACAAATTTTAAGTGGTATTGATATTGATACGCATTATGAATTTCGGCCTCATCGAAATGAACGTTATCGATTCCGTGTGAACGCCACCGGTTGTTTGGTCGAAGGTCATGATGCAATACAAATAAGTTTTCGTGCTATTCCGAATACACCACCCAAAATGTCCGATCTAAACCTAGAACCTCAATTAATTGACGCTTTAGCGCCTTCACAAGGCATCGTTTATGTGACCGGTGCGACAGGTTCTGGTAAAACCACGCTATTAGCGGCTATCATCCGTGATTTGGCTGAAAAAGAAGATTCACATCGTAAAATTTTGACCTACGAAGCACCCATAGAATTTGTTTATGATTCAATTAGCATGCCCAGTGCTATTATTAGCCAATCCGAAATACCGAGGCATCTTCCTAGCTTTGCTGCAGGCGTACGTAATGCACTACGACGCAAACCTAGGCTCATTTTGGTCGGTGAATCCCGTGATCCAGAAACGATCACCGCTTCTATCGAAGCGGCTTTAACGGGACACCCTGTTTATACGACGCTCCATAGTAATGGTGTCTCTGAAACCTTAAGGCGTCTAGTCAATTCTTTCCCTGCTGAAGAAGCGAAAGCCCGAATGATCGATATCATTGAAACGTTACGTGTCATTATTTGGCAACAACTGGTACCCAGTCTGGATGGAAAACGCATTGCTTTACGTGAATTTTTAGTGTTCGATCAAACGTTACGTGATCATTTATTAGACGCGAAACTCGAAACAATGAGTGCCACTACGCGACGTTTGTTAAACGACTATGGCCAACCCATGTCGTCTGATGCTCAACGCAAATTTGACGCAGGTCTTATCAGTGAACCCGTTTTTAAACGTTTAATGCTCAAAACAAAAAATCTGCAGGATGACTGACTTTAAAAACACCTGGCAACCGACAACGACGTTAGCCCTGTTGCATTTACGGGCTAAACTATTGAAAAACATTCGTCATTTTTTTTCTGAACGCCATGTTTTAGAAGTGGAAACCCCATTACTTTCGCATGCCACGGTCACTGATCCTCATCTTCATAGCTTTCAAACGCACTATTATTTCGATAACGCTCACTATCAACAAACACTTTATTTACAAACCTCGCCTGAATTTGCTATGAAACGTTTATTAGCGGCCGGTTCCGGCCCTATTTATCAGATTTCTAAAGCGTTTCGCAACCACGGTGAATCAGGTTGCTATCATAATCCTGAATTTACGTTATTAGAATGGTATCGTCCTGATTACGATCATCATCAATTAATGGATGAAGTTGACGCATTATTAAAGCAATTACTCTCGTGCGAATCAGCAGAACGTTTTAGTTATGCGGAAATTTTTCAATATTATTTGAATTGCAATCCACATGAACTGACACTTAAAAATTTAAAAGAACTCACACTTCGCTTTCATTTAACGATTGAACATTTAAATTTAAATACGATTCCAGATTATTTAAATTTCTTAATGGCGCATGTCATCGAGCCTCAATTACCGAAGCAACTCGTTTTTATCTACGATTATCCGGTTACTTTAGCGGGTTTAGCCAAGATACGTTCTGACACGCTGCCTGTTGCTGAACGTTTTGAAGTGTATTGGAAAGGTATCGAACTTGCCAATGGTTTTCACGAATTAAATGACGCGGATGAACAACGATTACGTTTTATGAACGATCTCAGTGTACGAGACAATTACCATTATACGAAGGTCCCTATTGATGAATACTTCCTCGCTGCTTTGACGCATGGACTTCCTGATTGTGCCGGTGTTGCTTTAGGTATTGATCGATTATTGCTCCTTTTGACTCAAATGAAAAAAATTTCTGACGTGATTAGTTTTCCCATCCAGCGCGCTTAAAATAACTCCGTTTTTATTGACCTCTGAATCCATAAAAATAATTTTAGAAAATTGAGTCGCTTTGAATTATTTTTACGCCAACGGCTTTCATTTCTGAAATCGCTAAGCGTCCATCTTCTGGATTCACATTCACTGCTCGACATCCGTCTTCAATTAAATACGTTTTAAACCCTAATTTACAGGAATCAAGCACGGTATATTTCACGCAATAATCCGTTGCCACGCCCATAATATAGAGTTCAGTAATCTGTAATTTTTTCAAAAATTCAGCCAATCCCGTTGCTTTTTGATGATCATTTTCAAAAAAACCACTATAGCTATCAACATTTGGATTACTTCCTTTGCGAACCACTTTAATAATGTGGTCTAACTTAAGATTTTTAACAAACTCAGCCCCTTTTGTATTTTGCACACAATGAACAGGCCATAACATTTGTGACAAACCCGCTTGGTGAATAAATTCACCTGGGAAATGTCCGTGGTGATTTTTTGCAAAACAAATATGATCTTCTGGATGCCAATCTTGCGTTGCAATAACATATTTAAATTGTTGTTGAACACGATTAGCCACTGGAATCACTTCATCCGCTTTATCCACGGCTAAAGCGCCCCCTGGCATAAAATCATTTTGTAAATCCACTAAGATCAACGCTTTTTTCATATACGATTCCTAAAACACAAACAATGGTTATATGCGACAGCCAACAAAAAAATAGGCGTTCATTTTAAACTTTTCTCATGAGGGATAAAAGCAAAATTGAGGACGTAAACAACAACACTTTACCCTATTAAAATCTTATTATGAAAACTTTTAGCATGGTCTGCGATTCAAATGGCGTTTATCAATTATTTAACACTTTTTTTTAAAATAAGTTTTAATTTTAAATGATATAATTTTTCTTCTAAGCCAACAGGATAAGTATGTGGATTAAGGAGTCGCCGGATACTTTCATGAAATTGTTGTAACTCCCGATGTGTTTTTTCTTGGCTGGATTTTAGTGAAGGGATTTCGTAAACTAACGCTCCTTTTCTAAAAATGGGCTTTAATAGATCACGATAAGGCGTTCCTTGGGGAATAACACGTCGCTTTGTTGGATCGATCGGATCAATAATAATTTGATCGTCCTCAGAAATCCCGAATCGATCGTCATAAATAGCGTCTGCCATGGCCATTCCATTGATCTTGTCTACATAATAACGCCGTGCTGATAACAAACCCGGTGTAGAAATTTTAATGGTTTGTTCCGATAATTTAACTTTATTTTCCCATTGACCTTCCGCAGATTGAATCGCACTTAATTTATAAACACCTTCGAGTGCAGGTTGTTCATACGCCGTAATCAAATGAGTGCCTACACCCCATACATTAATCATCGCACCTTGTTCTTTTAAGCTACTTATCACAGAAGGATTCAGATCATTACTCCCTACGATAATGGCATCATCATAACCGGCCGCATCTAAAAGCTGGCGGGCTTGTTGGCTTAAATACGCTAAATCACCTGAATCTAAACGAATCCCCGCTAATTTAAATCCTTCCGATTTGAGTTCATCTGCAACATGGATAGCATTTTTTATACCCTGAATCGTATTGTAGGTATCCACTAAAAAAACACAGCTGTCTGGAAACGTACGTGCATACGCACGAAAAGCTGCTAATTCATTTTCAAAACTCAATACCCAACTGTGGGCATGCGTCCCTCGTACGGGAATATTTAATAATTTTCCAGCGAGTACGTTAGAAGTCGCAAAACAACCCCCAATATAAGCGGCACGACTGGCCATCAATGCGCCATCAAAACCTTGTGCGCGTCGTAAACCAAACTCCAATACCGGTTCGCCCCGACTTGCTTGTAGTAAACGTGCCGCGCTGGTCGCAATGAGACTTTGAAAATTAATAATATTTAGTAAAATACTTTCAAGTAATTGACATTGTAATAAAGGTCCTTTAACGCGAACTAAAGGCTCTTGTGGAAAAACAACACTCCCTTCTTCTATTGCATCAATATCGCACGAAAAAACGAGTTGTTGTAAATAATTTAAAAAATCAGTCGGAAATAATGGACTCTTTTGGGTGTCTGTTAATCCTTTTAAATAATCAATGTCTTCTCGGGTAAATCGTAAATGAAGCAAATAATCGATAAACGTTCCCAAGCCCGCACAAACGGTGTACCTCCCCTTAAAAGGTGCTTTTCGAAAACTATGATAAAAAACAGCTTCCCGTTCATGAATGCCCGCTTTCCAATAACCATAAGCCATGGTCAATTGGTAAAAATCAGTTAATAAAACTAAGGAGGATTTATAAAGCTGTGTTAATGAATGTTGCATTGAAAAAACCTAATAAGGACGAAAAAATTTCGTACCTTAAACGAATTGTTGTATTTCTTTGAATCGTTTTGGGATGGCTATAGCTTTCCCTTGAATGGCTGCGCAAGACAAACCGCCTCAGCCATGCAAGGACTACTCACCCCATTATTTAAAAAAATTCACGCTTTATGAAAAATAATGATTAACCACCGGTCTGTTTTTCTCGAATTTCATCCAATGTTTTACAGTCAATACAAAGATTTGCAGTAGGACGTGCTTCTAAACGGCGGATCCCAATTTCAACACCACACGAGCTACAGAAACCATAATGACCTTCATCGAGTTGATGTAGTGCATCCTCAATTTTCTTAATCAGTTTCCGCTCGCGATCACGTGCGCGTAATTCTAGATTAAATTCCTCTTCCTGTGTAGCCCTATCACTCATGTCAGGCAAAGGCGTACCCTCATCTTGTAGATGATGGACGGTTCGACCCATATCTTCCAACAATACCCGCTTTCGTTGTAATAATAATCGACGAAAATAAGCTTGTTGACTTGAGCTCATATAGTCTTCCCCAGGACGTTCCTTATAAGGCGCTATATTTAAATCGATTTCCGAATGAGTAGAAGTCAATTCTAGCCTTGTTTCTGGTAAAGAACGTTGTTTTTTTGATTCATTTTTAGGTTTTTTATGTTCTGCCATTTTTTTAGTTTCTATGAGTTGTTGTTTTACCGCAGGTAGCGCCTGGGAATCAGACTTTGTTTGCTGTTGTTTTTTTTTAGAAGGAGGTCGGACCACTTTTGCTTTTGAAGCGGTTGTTGCTTTTTTAGCTACAGGTTTTCTATGTCTGGTAACACGGGAGGACGACGTCGACGTTGTTTTTGAGATTTTGCTTTTACCAGGCTTTTTTTTTACACGACTAACGACTTTTTTTTTAGGCTTTCTACGCGTTGTTGTCTTACGACGCGTTGCCGGTTTCTTACGCGTTGCCGCTTTTCTGCGACGTGGTTTGCGAGCCACTGTTTTTTTAGCGGTTCTACGACGACGTGGTTTAGCTGCCACTGTCGTTTTTCGTTTTCTTCGTTTCATTGTTTTTCTTTTACGTGTAGGTGTGGACTTTGCAACGGTAGAGCGTTTTTTACGTCGCTTTGTCGTTGCAGGTTTTCTTTTTACTGGCATAAAAAGTTCTCCTTTTGAGAATTTAACAGTTTGCCGGAATTGGCACACACACATAACAACACATCTATACCAAAATTATTTCGACATGGCAATTATTTCAAAAAACAGGCCATGCCATTTTTTTTTATATGAATGATTTATAGATCATATTTTCAATTAATTCCATTTTCCACAACTCACACGTTGATGACCTGCCAAATCTTTGTAATTTTTTATCTCATGGTAACCATAGTTTAAAAAAAATTCCTCAACAAGAGTAGCCTGCTGTGCGCCATGTTCTAAAAATAAAATACCGCCCGGGTGAAGATATTCTCGTGATTGAATAATAATACGTTCTAAATCATCTAATCCTTTTTCTCCTGAAATTAAAGCATTTTTAGGTTCATACGCTAAACCAGGTTCGCTTTGCAAATGGGGATCATTCCGTGCGAGGTAAGGTGGGTTACTGAGAATGCCATCAAATTTTTCGCCTACATTGAGCGCCTCGCACCAATAACCTTTTCGGAGTTCTATAGTTTGTAGGTGATAACGACTGATATTACGTTTAGCCACCTGTAAAGCGGCCATTGAACAATCTGTTGCAAGCAATTGCCATGTGGGTCTTTCCCACGCTAAGGCAACAGAAATTGCTGCTGAACCTGTCCCCAAGTCGACTATTTTCCGAGGTTCAGTACTGAAGTTTTCCAATAGCACTTCTACTAATAACTCGGTTTCCGGCCTTGGGATAAGTACATCGGGCGTCACTTCCAACATGAATGACCAAAACTCCTGCCGACCGAGTAAATAAGCGATAGGTTCTCCTTTTTGTCTTCGTGCAATGACGTGTTTTATTCTTTTCTCCTGCGTAATGGTTATCAATCTATCCAGGGGCTGACTATGTAATTGCGCACGGGTTAATTTTAAAACCTCTGAAAATAATAATTCTGTATCTAGATATGCCGTGGGGCTTGTTCGCTTTAATTCGTTGATAGCCCAGCGCCAATAGGAAATAAATAACATAAAAAATAATATAAGATTACGTTACTCTCATGAAGCGTATCACTTAAAATTCTTTAGGATTTTGCTTACGTCGAACATAGGAGATAAAAAATAAGATAATTAATAACGGCAATAAAACCGGTAATAAAATAGGAAATAAAATAATAGCAACGATCGTCCATAGCGCCGCAATCGCACCAATAATTAAAACGCCTGCCCATGTTAAAATAAACAACAGTAAAATACTTAATGAAAAAAAGAAGACAGAAGCGACTAAAAATCCCCATACACTAAAACTAATGACTGCAGCGCCCGTAAACAAAGCGAGCGCAATATGCCCTCCCATAATAAGCAATAATAAAATAAACAACGCAATTGCCAATGATCGAAACATGAGTCTTCCCTCCACTCTTAAAATTGATGACCATTCTGGAACATTCAATATGAAAAAATTACGTGGTCGAACCCCCTAAAGCCGCTAACTCATCGGCTTGATACTCATGAGTCAAGGATTGAATAACGGGCTCTAAATGACCTTCCATGATATCAGATAATTGGTACAACGTGAGGTTGATTCGATGATCGGTTAAACGACCTTGTGGAAAATTATACGTTCTTATCCGTTCCGAGCGGTCACCCGTTCCGACGAGATCACGACGTGTTTCTGCTTCTTCACGTCGTTGTTTGGCTTTTTGTGCCGCTAATAATTTAGCCTGGAGTAATGACATGGCGCGGGCGCGATTTTTATGTTGCGATCGTTCATCTTGACATTCTACGACCAAGCCTGAAGGTAAGTGCGTAATGCGGATGGCAGAATCGGTTTTTTGGACATGCTGACCTCCCGCACCCGAGGCTCGAAAGGTATCAATTTTTAAATCGGAAGGATGAAGGGTAATATCATCCATTGATTCAATCTCGGGTAATATGGCAACCGTACACGTTGAAGTGTGCACACGTCCTTGCGCTTCGGTTTCAGGCACGCGTTGCACGCGATGAGCACCTGATTCAAACTTTAAATGAGCATACACCTTTGTTCCTGAAATCCGAGCAATTATTTCTTTATAACCACCTTGTTCACTCGGATTTCGATGAATAATCTCGACGTGCCAATGCTGACTCTCTGCATAACGTGAATACATTCGAAATAAATCACCTGCAAAAATCGCAGCTTCATCACCACCAGCCGCAGCACGAATTTCTAAAAAAACATTCCGATCATCGTTCGGATCCTGCGGTAACAACAAATGTTCTAATTCTTTCTCGAGCTCAATTTTTTTTTGTTGTGCTATTTTCATTTCTTCCATAGCCAGCTCTTGCACAATCGCATCTTTGTCCTTCAAGCAGTGTTCTGCCTGATTTAAGCGATCCAAGTTCGTCTGATATTGCTGAAAACATTGTACGAGAGGACCTAACTGAACATATTCTTTCGATAAATTACGGAAATGATTTTGATCCTTAATCACTTCTATATTCGCTAACAAAGCGGTTAATTCTTCATAACGCTGAACAATTAAGGTCAATCTATTGAATAAAGAGGTCTTCATATGGCCACACTTTATACTAAAGCTTGGCACAAAGTCGAGTGTTGAAAACGGGTATTCATGAAGTATGACATCACGCTTGTAAAATTGAATCTTAATGATTCATAAGCTATTCTAAAAATAAGTAGACCGCTATAGCGGGCGCTATAAGGTTTTACAGTATATAACCTAAGAGGATAGTATGAAAAAATTATTACTAATGGCTTCAGCTATTTGCATGGGTTTATTAAGTAGCATCAATGTAGCTAATGCCTACCCAGGCCAAAGTGCTTGTTCATTTAATGCTCACTTGATAAAAAAAGCTGGTTTTTGTTCTGGTTCCTACTATGACTGTGCCTGTATCCGACAGTTATTGGCCAGACTCCACGTTTCACCTAATGCATGTACCAATATAGCATCGTGTCAATATCGTTATATTTGCAGTGAATATCATCATCTCGCGACCAATAAATTAATTCCTAACCGAGGTCCAACGATTTATTGGCACACTTCACAACCTTTTTAACAAAAAAGGCACCGGGCATATTTAAGGTATCCCTTCCTTGTGGAGGGATATTTTTTTGTGCCTCTTATCTTTCGCGCTATACTCAGGCAATATGATTGAAAAGAACCTAAAAATTTTTTGGATAGCGCTTTTCATGAACCATTTATTAGGTTATGCATCATGTCAAATTTATCTGCAACGATTACGCTTTCAAAACAGGGGAATCATCAAATTGATTGCCAAGGCGCCTGGACCTTAAGTGGGATTCGTAAAAAAAATCTCGATCAATCGTTTCAAAAATTAAACCGACATATCGAATCACCGCTCATTTTAAATGCTGCTTTTATTACACAGATGGATAGCAGTGGTGCATGGCAGCTTTATCAATGGAAAAAACAACTGGCTAAAAAAAGAAAAGTACACCTTATTGGTCTGAATAGTAAACATCAAGCACTCTTTGGCATGATAGAAACAGCTGCCGAACAAATAAAACCCTTACCTCGTGAAAAAACTTTTCGTGGGCTTGGTTTACTTGGAAAAAAATCAATTGAACAATGGAACGAACTAAAATCTTATTTAGCCTTTATCGGTAAAAATTTTATAAGCGCCTGTCACGCATTTTTACATCCGAGGCAACTTCGTGTTCGCGCTATCTTAGGCATCATTGAAAATACAGGTTTAGACGCTTTAGGTATTATCGCTTTATTATCGTTTATGATAGGTATTGTTTTAACGTATCAAATGGGGTTTCAATTAAAAAATTTTGGTGCAACCCGATTTATTATTGATTTATTAGGGCTTGCCATATTACGTGAATTTTCACCGCTATTAACCGCTATTATGGTCGCCGGTCGCAGTGGATCCGCTTTTACAGCACAGCTCGGTATGATGAAGATCAAAGAAGAAATTGACGCTTTAAATACGATGGGCGTTTTACCGCGTCAGTTATTAATTTTACCTCGACTATGGGGCTTACTTCTCGCATTACCCTTATTGACGGTTTGGGCTGATATTTTTGGTTTACTCGGTGGCATGGCAATGACCCATAACATGATGAATATTAGCTACTTAGATTTTTTACACCGTTTTCCAAAGGTTGTTTCACTCTCTTCACTGATTATTGGTGTCGGGAAAGCACCGGTATTTGCGTTGATTATTGCAAGCACCGCGTGCTTCCAAGGCTTGCGTGTGAGCGGCAGCGCCGATAGTGTCGGTAGACAAACCACACGCAGTGTTGTACAAGGTATTTTTTTTATTATTGTTGCGGATGCACTTTTTTCAATTTTATTTAGCACATTAAATATCTAATCACCCTTTCTTGTAGAAACTCATAGAATCAAAATCCGCTATACTCAGATTATGACATCATGTGACCCTGTTATAAACGTTAAAAACGTTAAACTATGCATTGCTGGCCAATGGATTCATCGTGACATTACACTGCAAGTACAACGGGGTGAAATTGTTGCGCTGGTTGGCAAAAGTGGTTCTGGAAAATCTGTTTTATTGCGTGAAATTTTAGCATTAATGACGCCTGCTTCAGGCAACATTGAAGTATTTGGTAAAAATTTAAGCAAACTTTCTTCCAATGAACTGCTCACATTACAATGTCGTTGGGGAGTCTTATTTCAACAATCTGCACTCTTTACTTCACTCAATGTCATTGAAAATATTTCCTTTCCTTTACAAGAACATACTCAACTTGATCGATCAACGGTCAAGGAGCTCGCTTTAATTAAGTTATTAGCGGTCGGTTTACCGTTAGAATCTGCTGTAAAATACCCTGCTGAATTAAGCGGTGGGATGCTAAAACGTGCCGCTCTCGCACGCGCACTCATTATGGATCCTGAATTATTGTTATTAGATGAGCCCACCACGGGTCTCGATCCACAAGGTGCAGCAGAGTTTGACAAACTTGTTTTAAATCTGCGCAGTATTTTAGGATTAACCATTGTTATGGTCACGCATGATCTGGATACTTTATGGCAAATTACCGACAAAGTTGCTTTCTTAAGTGCGGGGCGTATTTTAGAATTTGCACCCATGGCGCAACTTGTACAATCAAAACAAACGGCTATCCGCACTTATTTTCAGGGACCGCGAGGGCGCACTGCACAACATCTTTATGAGGGAAATTATGGACACTAAAGTCAATTATACCTTAGTGGGTGCTTTCGTTCTCATTTTAACGATGACGCTCGTTATTTTTATTGTTTGGTTATCCACTGGAATATCGACAAAGCGTTATAAACATTTTCTTGTTATTATGCATGAATCTGTTTCAGGCTTGGCCGTGAACTCTCCTGTAAAATATAATGGTGTCGTCGTCGGTTCAGTTAAAAAAATTTATTTAACCCAAAACAATCCAGAACAAGTTCGTTTGCTCTTGCAAATCGAAGAGCATACCCCAGTCACCGAAGGAACAACCGCTACTCTAAATAGTCAAGGTTTAACGGGTATTGTCTACGTCGCCTTAAAAGGAAGTGACACGCATTTAAATCCTATTCCTCGTCTTCACGGCGAAAAATACCCCATTATTAAAAGTACGCCGTCGTTTTTTTTCCGCTTAGATCACACATTACGTGATTTAAATCATAATATGAATCAAATTACAGAGGATATTAATGGCATATTAGGGGGAGAAAATCCGATTTTATTGAAAAAGATTTTAAATAATTTATCCATAACCAGTCAGCATTTAGCGGCGCAAAGTAAATGCTTCGATACTATTTTAATTAATACCGCGCGTTCATCACGGTCGTTTCCCGCGTTAATGAATACACTCAGTCAACAAACACTTCCATCAACCAATCAAGTTTTGAATAATTTAAGTCTTATCACTGACAACTTATTAGAATTATCTGATCATCTCAGACAAAATCCTAGTCTATTAATTCGCGGACAAAAACCTCCTCCTTTAGGTCCAGGAGAATAATAAAATGGTTCACTTTCTCTCTCCCTGTTTCAATAAAAAAAATAATTTTATAATCGCAATCATCGTTTGCTTTCTCGCTTTCTTATTGTTATCAGCCTGTTCTTTATTTGAACCTATTAAAATACCCCCAACCCATTATTTTACGCTGGCAATACCGGACCCCAACGGGGATTGTCCTATACAGCGGGGATGCCGTACTATTTTAGTGAATCAACCTCGTGTCAATGCAGTCTATAACACGTCACGTATGATCTATATCCCCGCCTGTTATCAAATCCAATATTTTTCACAAAATCGATGGGTCGGCACGCCGGCAGAAATGTTACACCCTTTATTGATCAACGCGTTACAACATACGGGTTATTTTCAAGCGATTATAAACACGCCCTCTACGACCGATTATGATTGGGTGCTCAATACCCAATTACTGAGCTTTCAACAAGAATTTATCTATTTCCCCAGTCGTTTTCGTATTGCAATACGCGCACAACTTATCGATGCGCGTTCCAGACATATCCTCGCTACGCAAGATTTCGTCGCCGTAGAAATTGCACCTCACGATGATCCCTACGGTGGTACACTGGCTGCGAATTCCGCCATACAAAAAATACTGAATGAAATTAATTGTTTTTGTTTAAAAAATTTATACGTCAAAAACTAAATTATATTTCATTGAATGTCCTATTATTACGCTTTAGTTCATCAGGAAAGTAATGGTCACGAAATGATTTTGTTTTTTGTTGAACATCCTCAAGTAAAGTATTCATTTTTTTATCGATGCTTGCTTTTTTCAATCGACTTATTTTTTTTCTGAGTGAATAATAACGATTCGTTTTTTTGATTCGTATCGATAGCATAGTAGTCATAATCCTCAATTCATAGGTAAACGCTTTAGCCTATTTTTATTCGCTATAAAAATAGGCTAATAAGTATAAACGCATTATATTAAGTTTATATTAAATAGTATTATTTAATAATTTATAAAAACAACTATTTTTTTGTTTTACTTCAATGAAATAAATTTAAAATATTAAAAAAAGAATTATAATTTTTGATATACTCAAAATAGAAAATTTAAAAATTAAAATTTTACTGAAATAAAACCTTTGATGATTCCTATTTTCTCATTATTACTCATTTGTTATGGAATAATTTGTTATTTAGCTGTCGATATGTATTTGCCCGCTATGCCGAGTGTCGTCCGCGATTTGGATATCACGATTACATTAGCCCAACAAACCTTAACGGCGTGGTTTTTGGGTGCAAGTACTTTCTATTTATTGCTCGATCCTATCTCGGATAGATTTGGCAGAAGATCAACGTTACTCATCGGCGGTGTTCTATTTATTACAGCAACGTGGATGTGTGCATTTGCTGAAACGATTCGTATTTTACTAATTGCCAGGTTTATGCAAGGAGCGGCTATAACAACGTTTAATACAGCAGGTTATGCTGCTTTGCAGGAAACTTATCCACGAAAACAAGCCGTTCAAATGATTGCGCTCGTTAACAGTGTTGTCCTATTAGCACCAGCGATAGGACCTTTACTGGGTGGACTTTTTTTACAATGGTTACCTTGGCGCTGGATATTTATTTTTTTAGCCTTAAGCGCAAGTATTTTATGGTTCGGTTTATGTTTTATCATGAAAGAAACACAAACGACAACGCAACGATTGATGTTTGAATGGTCACAAATATTTACCAATTATCAGCTCATTCTAAAAAATAAAGCATTTATGTTAAATCTTGTCATCATTAATTTTAATAATTTAGTTAAAGTGGCATGGCTTGTCAGTGGACCTTTTTTAATTGTTCATCATTTTAAACTCAATACACTTTTTTTTGGCCTCATACAACTGTTATTATTGGCGAGTCAGCTCTTGGGAGTACATTTTAGGGAGCGAATGCATCATGTTGAAATAAATCGCCTTATTAATCACGGATTAAAAATTTCCTTATTCTCAAGTGTGCTTGCATTCAGTTTAAGTCTTATTTTCCCTCATGACTTTATTGGGCTCATCATTAGCTTGATGATTTTTTCTTTCGGCACAGCACTCGCTACTCCTTTACAACGACTTTGCATTGAAGCAAGCCCTGAACCGATGGATGAACGCATGGCTGTTTATTTCACGTTAATTAGTTTGTTTTGTACAATATCCAGTCTTTTATTTAGTTTCACTTATACCGGGCATTTATTCTGGTTTACAAGCCTTATGGTTGTACTCAGTTGTTTTGCTGGCTTATTGCGCTGGCTCAGCTTAAAATATTTTTTTTGCATTTAAATGAGTCATTTACCAAAAATGGCTATTAAGCTATTATTTATGAATTGTTTTTTACTCATTCATTGAAGTAGAATGAATCGGTCGTCAGCCATTGTTGGCAATCGCCGTTTTAAAATAATTAGTATAATAAAAATATGTCTGAATTCTCCATTAAAACTCATTTATTATCCTCGGATAGCCAGAATTATTTAAGGGAAATTTATTCACTCCCTTTTGCTATTTTGCCCGAAAAAATAACCTTTGATTCGTTGAGGATTCAGGGGAAGGATCCCGAAGCGATTTCAACTATTTTAAATCGATTAATTAATATGGAGAATGATTTTAAAATTAAATGTCGTCACCTCCTCACGCAGGCTCAGACTCATCTCAAAAAGATAAATAAATGGGGTATCGGTGTTAGCCTCTTCGCTATTCTACTCTCAGTAAGCACTATTTTATGTTTTTTATTTTTTCCACCGGCTGCTGCATTTATCCAGCCCCTTTCGCTCCTTCTCGGGAAAGGAGTCTATGGGATTTTACTTGTTGCAGACTTATTACCCACTTTAGGTCTTGGTATAGCGAAGCTTTTTAATTTATCTCGACTGAAAAAACTGCAACGGACATTGGCACATCATCAAGGGATAACCCAGCAATTAGTAGACGCCTTACAAAATACGGAAAGCTTGATGGCTCCACTCGAAAATGGATCTATTTCCCATCCTTCTTCATCAATAGACTTCATAAAACCAATAAGTCCAATCCTTTTTGCTGTCCCAAAGAGAAACTCCAATATTTTTACTGTTGATCATTCGTCGGATGTCACGACAAACGATGATAAAAGCATTGATGAGGTTTGTCCTATTACCTATCGAAATTCGATTTAACCCCGCGGAAATTTTATTTATTTTTCATAATGGATGGTGTTATTTATCGATAAATGTTTTAAAAAGAACGTCTTCGTTATATTTTTCTGTTTGAGTTAAAGCAATACTCGGCGCATGAATCAATTTATTCGTCAACCGATAGGCTAATTGTTTGATCACGGCTTCTTGACGACGACCTTTTTTTAATAAACTTAACGCTTTTTCAACTTCAGCATCACGAAGCTGTTCAGCATGTTTTCGGTAAGAACAAATCAGTGGAGCCGCTGCTTTTATTTTTAACTGTTCCAAATAGCGTTGCACTTTTTCTTCTATCAAACTTTCTGCTTTGACTGCTGCAGCTTTTCGACCTTGTTGATTTTTTTGGATCAATGTATGCAAATCCGCTAATGTATAAAGGTAAACGTCCTCCAATTCTTGAACAGCAGACTCCACATCTCTGGGCATACCGAGATCAGCAATAAATAAAGGTCGTCGTTTACGCGTCTTCAGGGCTTGTTTTAGGTTATATCTTTTAATATGGGGTACATCACTTGCTGTTGCAGCAATAATGATATCGGCTTTCGCTAAGAAATAAGGGATTGCATTTAAACAAATCGCTTGACCACCAATCGTTTTACCTAATTTTTCGGCTTGTTGTAATGTCCGATTCGCAATCCAAAACTGACGAACGTTTTGCGAGAATAAATACTTTCCTACTAAGGAAATGGTATCACCGGCACCTATCAATAAAATCTTTTTATCTGCCAAGCATGCAAAAATTCGTTTGGCACACGTCACCACTGCAAAAGCAAGCGATACAGGATGGGCCGTAATATCGGTCACTCCACGTACGTATTTACTCGCAGAAAAAACATATTGAAATAACCGATTAAAATGTACCCCCACACTGCCTAATGAATGAGCAAATGCATAAGCTGTTTTTATTTGACCTAAAATTTGTGGTTCGCCTAAGATTTTAGAATCTAAACCTGTGGCTAAACGCAACAAATGACGTAATACGTTTTCTTGCTGATAAACATACCAATGAGACTTTAAATGATCATGCGAAAGCTTTTTATAGCGATACAGCCAATTCATTGTTTTTTGGACATCGCCATTAATACAATAAAATTCAGTGCGATGACAGGTGGATAAAATAATGGCTTCTTCTGTTAACGTGTCTCTTAACATTGCACGTAAGGAATGGGCTAGATAATCCTTACTAAAACTCAGTTTCTCTCTGAGCGCAAAATCGACTGTTTGATGATTGATTCCCAAGGCAAGCATTTTCATAACAATTTTAGAGGGCTCTCCCTACTAAACTGACCCATTCTTGTTGAGAATTTATCTTTATTATTTCGAATCCGTTCGCACAATACGCTTTGCGCACGCTATCCATTTGCTCATTTAAAATCCCTGCTAAAACACAATCAGCATTGGGCTTTAGTAACGATCGAAAATAAGGAGCTAAATCAACCAGCGGTTGTGCTAAGATATTCGCTATCACAATATCGACGGGTTCTTGGTAGCGAAAATTTGCGGGGAAATAAACTTTCAATTTTTCGTCCGTAATTTCATTACGTTCGGCGTTCATTGCACAGGCTGTTACCGCTTGTGGATCATGATCAATTGCACTCACCTGCTTAGCACCCAGTTTAATCGCGGCGACCGCTAAAATACCAGAACCACAACCATAATCAATCATTGTTTTATCTTCAAGTATTTCACACGCTAACCATTCCAAGCATAAGGCCGTACTGGGATGCGTACCAGTGCCGAACGCTAAACCCGGATCTAAACGAACATTCACCGCATTTTTCAAAGGGGGATCAGACGTACTCGGACAAATCCAGAGTTTTTTTCCAAAACGCATCGGCTTAAAATCGTTTATCCAACACTGTTCCCACGCTTTATCGTTTAATCGTTCATAACGACTTTCTAAAATAACGTCTTCATCAAATGTTTGATGTAAGTGCTCCAAAACTTCAGACAAGGACGTTTCTTCTGCGAAAATAGCACTCACTTTAACCTGTTGCCACAGTGGTGTCGTATTTAATGGGGGTTCATAAATGTTTTCTTCAACGAGAGGTTGCCATGTAATGGCGATAGCCCCTCTATTTTCTAACACATGACTCACACGGTCGACATGTTCGCTGAGTGTATTCAGATAGAGTTGTAAACAAGCCATCGCGTTATTGTGATAAATGTTTTTCAAGATAGTGGATGTTTGTTCCGCCTTTTATAAAATTGGCATCACGCACTAATGCTTGATGCATTGGAATATTGGTGTGAATGCCTTCTATCACTATTTCATCTAAGGCATTGCGTAAACGCGCTAATGCAATTTCCCGCGTTTCACCATAGGCAATTAACTTACCTATTAATGAATCATAATAGGGTGGAACTCGATATCCCGTATAAATGGGTGTATCCACACGAATGCCTGGTCCCCCCGGAGGATGATATAAGCTGATGACGCCCGGAGAGGGCATAAATGTTTTTGGATCTTCTGCATTAATACGACATTCAATGGAATGGCCACGTAAACTAATTTGTTTTTGTTTATAATTCAATTTTTCACCGGATGCAATGCGTAATTGTTCAACCACTAAGTCAATACCGGTAACCATTTCAGTAATCGGATGTTCCACTTGAATCCTTGTATTCATTTCAATGAAATAAAAATGACCGTTTTCGTAGAGAAATTCAAACGTCCCTGCACCTCGATAATTCATATCACGACACGCTTTGACACAGAGTTCACCCATCTGTTGACGTTGTTTTTCAGTAATTCCGACAGCCGGCGCTTCTTCAATGACTTTTTGATGGCGGCGTTGCATAGAACAATCTCGCTCACCGAGATGGACCGCATGACCTTGACCATCACCTAATACTTGGATTTCAATATGTCTTGGATTAATTAAAAATTTTTCCAAATAAACACTGGCATTTTTAAAGTTAGCTTCTGCTTCCGATCGCGTCAGTGAAATTGCACTTAACAACGCTGCCTCACTATGCACCACACGGATCCCTCGCCCCCCTCCTCCACCGGCGGCTTTAATCAATACCGGATAACCAATTTTTTGTGCGATTTTCAAATTTTTTTTATCATCATTCTCTAATTCACCTTCCGAGCCCGGTACACACGGGATCTTTGCTTTTCGCATCGCGGCAATCGCCGATACTTTATCCCCCATTCTCCGGATAGTTTCCGGTTCAGGTCCAATAAAAACAAAACCACTTTGTTGGACCCGTTCTGCAAAATCTGCATTTTCAGAAAGGAAGCCATAACCCGGATGTATCCCCATCGCATCTGTAATTTCAGCCGCGCTAATAATGGCAGGGATGTTTAAATAACTTTGACTTGCAGAAGGAGGACCAATACAGACTGTCTCGTCAGCGAGTTTCACATGTTTTAAATTATCATCCGCGGTTGAATGCAAAGCGACCGTTTGAATACCGAGTTCTTTACACGCCCGTAAAATACGTAAAGCAATTTCACCACGATTTGCAATAACCACTTTATTTAGCATTATTTTTACCTACTCATTTTAACCCACGCAATTATTCAATGATAAATAAAGAATCATTATATTGAACGGGCATCCCGTTTTCGACAAATCTTTTTTTAATAATACCGTCTTTATGCGCTTCGATATGATTCATCATTTTCATCGCTTCAATGATACAGACGGTATCTCCTTTTTTAACCGATTGACCTAAATGAACAAAAGGTTCAGCACCCGGTGAAGGGGCTAAATAAACGGTCCCCAACACGGGTGCGACTAAAATATTATCTTCGGTTTCCGCTTTTTCAGATGCCGGCAATGCTGTTGGCGTCATTGAAAGATTGAGACGAGATGGCTGTGATTGCATCGGCACACTCTGTGCAGAAAGTGGTGTATCGCGTTTTATACGTATCGTTTGGGAACCTTCAGAAAATTCAATTTCATTTAAACCATGCTCATCTAAAAGTTTAACAAGCTGATTAATTTTTTCCGGATCCATCATTATGGCCTCTTTACAACAAGAATATGCGCCTTATTGGAGCATATCCTCGCGGACTTTGCTAGTCTTTATCAACCTAAGTTGCTAAGCTTACGCTTATACTTTTTACTTTTATTATGGTGTAAACCATCACGCACGTCGAGAAAGCATGATGCAAAACCTTGGTTTAAAAAATCCAAATCACGGAACTAAACAAACATTGGCTGAAATAAGCTGCACCCAATTGACGGGCGTTGGACCAAAGATAAGCCATTATTTGCACAAATGTGGTATTCACCATTTACAAGATTTGCTTCTGCATCTCCCCTTGCGTTATGAAAATAGAACACAACTGACCCCTATTCGATCGGTTCGTGAAGGTCAGCATGCGTTGATTACCGGTATTATTCAAGACCATCCACTCCGTATTAAAAATAAAAAAAGCTATTCCTGTAAACTCAGTGATGAAACAGGCTCTGTTACACTACGATTTTTCCATTTAAAAGCCAAACAAATTCAGCAGTTTAAAAAAGGACTGCGTTTACTGTGTTTTGGCCCAATACATGCCCAAAAAAATAGATTCTTTGAACGTGAAATGATTCATCCTGATTATGAATTTTTGCGTCCTCATCAATCACCTCTTTTACCCCCTTATTTAACCAGTATTTACCCCAGCACACCGGGAATGACTCAACGTCTATGGCATAAATTGATTACACAAGTGTTCCATTTATTATTCGAAATGACGACTGAAAAACCATTCGTTCACAAACAACAACATTATTTTCCTGACTATCTCCCTGAACATTTATTAAAACGCATCGCGCTTCCCTCTTTATTAGACGCCTTATATTATATTCATCGCCCACCCGCTAATGCACCTTTAGATCTATTAGCGCGTAGAAAACATATCGCTCAACAGCGCTTAGCTTTAGAAGAATTATTAGCCCATTCATTGAGTGTGCAACAAATGAAAAAAAAACGCGCTGCAGGAATAGCACCCCGATTTAAACTCAATTCAGCGTTAATGAAACGATTCCAAACTGCTTTACCCTTTCAATTAACATCGTCACAACAACGTATTATTAAAGAAATTAATCAGGATATGCAACGTGCAACCCCTATGCAACGTTTATTGCAAGGTGATGTTGGATCAGGAAAAACAATCGTCGCGGCTTTCGCCGCATTATTGGCTATTGCGAATCACTATCAGGTTGCGCTCATGGCACCCACTGAATTATTAAGTGAACAACATTATCAACATTTCCATCGCTGGTTAACTCCTTTAGGGTTTCATGTCGTCTGTTTAAACGCACGCTTACAAACTACGGCTAAAAAACAAATTCTCGATGAAATTAAAACCGGAAAAGCGCATATTGCTATTGGAACGCACGCGCTTTTTCAAAACGAGGTGTATTTTTCGAATTTAGGTTTTATTATTATCGATGAACAACATCGATTTGGCGTCAAACAACGTCTCGATTTATGGAAAAAAAGCCAACAAAAAAATTTACAGGCCCATCAACTTTTCATGACGGCAACGCCCATTCCCAGAACCTTAGCCATGACCAGTTTTACCGATCTCGATATTTCTTTTCTTGATGAATTACCTCCGGGTCGACTTCCTGTAAAAACACTGGTTATCCCCGAACGTCGTCGTTCTAAAGTCATTGAAAAAGTGCGCATAACCTGTGGCGAGAAAAAACAAGTCTATTGGGTCTGTCCACTGATCGAAGAATCAGGCTTACAACATTATCAGGCCGCTGAAACCCTCTTTAAAACCTTAAAAGCTGATTTAACCGACTTACGTTTAGGTTTGATCCATGGAAGACTTCACAGTACTGAAAAAGAAAGCATTATGCGTGATTTCAAAAAGGGCGTCATTGATTTACTCGTTTCCACGTCCATTATCGAAGTCGGTGTTGACGTCAGCAACGCTAATTTAATGGTCATAGAAAATGCTGAACGTTTAGGTTTAGCACAGCTTCATCAATTGCGTGGTCGTGTCGGTCGAAGTAGCAGCAAAAGCTGTTGCATTTTGCTCTATCAATCGTTGTCGCTACTGGCTAAAGAACGTTTAAGCATTATGCGGCTCAGCAACGATGGTTTTACGATCGCGCAAAAAGATTTAGAGCTCCGTGGTCCGGGCGAAATTTGGGGATTACGGCAAACGGGTTGGAAACAGTTGCGCATCGCGTGTCTAAAACGCGATCACGATCTCATTCCACAGGTTCTTCATCTGAGTACATTACTACAAACCAAATACCCCTATTTGATTCAACCGATTATAAAACGTTGGGCTCAAAGTAGCGATGACACTTATAGTAAAGTTTAAGATTTAATCCTATTTTTGAGTTCAGGTATTTAATCATTGAATAATGAATATAAATAAAATATGTTATTAATAAAATTGATAAGTAGCTTTTTTCTATGCGCGAATCATTGAAATGACGGTGGAATTTATCTCAATCTCGAACATCAAAGCACCGCAGAGGAACTGATGCCTTTTCGCATGCACCGCTATAAAGTGGCCATTATGCAGCAGCATCTAAACCTTGGATACAAAAAATTACCGGTTGTTATTTCGATGCTGTTCTACCATGGGAAAGGTCAGTACCCTTTGCTTAAAGCTCATCGATTGCGTTGAGGACACGCCCTTTGCAAAAGCACATTTCTTCGATGACCCTGCTTGTCGATCTCAATGTACTGCCGGATGAGGAGATCTATCGACACAAAACGCTTGCTTTCTTAGAAATTGTTCAAAAACATATTTTTACCCGAGATCTAGAGGATATCGCCGATCATATTATAAAGCTAATTAAACGGGTGAAGCCTGATCATGATTTGTTCAATCAATTGATATATTATATGTTAGTCAAAGGTGAGACTGCCAATGTGAACCAGGTGATTGAGAAGCTTAAAACCATCGAAGACTATGAGGAAGATATTATGAATGCAGCACAACAATTAAAAACAGCAAGGTCGGCAAGAAGATCTACAGCAAGGTCGGTACGAAGGAGTACCGTAAAAGCGATTAATATTGCTAAAAAAAATGTTAACTAAACGAATTAATCTTCCACTTATCAAGGAAATAACGGGTCTATCGGATGAGGATTTACTGATTCTAGAAGAGTAGCCATTTTTTTCTTCTTCTAAAATTTATTCATTTAGTTTAGCGTTGACACACTTCGTTAAATACTCCCTAATACAGAATTACTCACTCAATAGGCTTCCCGTCATCCCTTGAATTCAATTATAAAAAGGCCGGAATAATATTAATGGGTATTATACCGAATGCTCAACACAACGTTCACCACGCTATACCACACATTGGGAAGAAATTGTCAATGTCATCGCTTCATGCATTGATGCCCCGCGTAATACGGGAATCATTATATCGAACCGTCTGATAATCAGTCGGCCAAAATAGAACTATCCCCTTATAACCTGAAATGATATATTCATTTTTTATGTGTTATTTATTTTTTCTTGGGCATATAGAGATCAGTAATCGTCCCCTCAAAAATTTCACTGGCTAACATGACTGTTTCAGACAGTGTGGGATGCGGATGAATGGTTAATGCGATGTCTTCAGCTGTACAACCCATTTCGATCGCCAATGTAATCTCAGCAATCAATTCACCGGCATTAGGCCCCACAATTCCTCCTCCTAGAATACGGTGCGTTTTCGGATCAAATAACAACTGAGTCAATCCTTCATCACGTCCTTGCCCTAAAGAACGACCACTCGCTAACCACGGAAAAACAGCTTTTTCGTAAGCCACATTTTTTTCTTTCGCTGCATTTACTGTTAAACCCACCCACGCAATTTCAGGATCCGTATACGCGACTGCAGGAATACATTGCGGTTCAAAAAAATGTTTTTTTCCCGCAATTACTTCAGCAGCAACCCGCCCTTCTGCCGATGCTTTATGGGCTAACATAGGATGACCAACAATATCGCCTATCGCATAAATATGTGGAATATTTGTTCTCAATTGCTTATCCACTGGAATAAAGCCTTGCTCAGTAATAGAGAGCCCTAAAGCTTCAGCACCGATGTTTTTACCGTTGGGTTTACGACCCACAGCTGATAAGATTTGATCAAACCGTTGCGGTTTTGAAATACCCTCACCTTCAAATGTAACCCAAAGCCCATCTTTTTTTGCATCCACTTGAGTCACTTTCGTTTTTAACAAAAAGGTATATTCTTTTTGCAAACGCTTATATAAAGGCGTCACAATTTCTTTATCGGGACCATTGATAATCATATCGCCCGTTTCTACCACAGTAATCTCGCTACCCAACGCACGATAAACGGTTGCCATTTCCATACCGATAATCCCTCCCCCTAAAATGAGGAGTTTATCTGGAATTTCTTTCAACTCAAGTGCACCTGTTGAGTCCATAATACGCGGATCGTCGGGTAAAAAAGGCAATCGTATCGGTTGTGAACCTGCGGCAATAATAGCCGCATCAAAAACAATTTTTTGTTTCCCAACGATCAATTTGTTTTTTCCGATAAATTTTCCTTCGCCTTTGATCCATTCAACGTTTCGTTGCTTGGCAAGCAATGACAAACCCTGTGTTAATTTTTTTACCACGTTTGATTTAAAATCACGTAATTTTTTAAGATCAATCGTTGGTTTTCCAAAATCCAGACCCCACTTTGCCATCGCTTTTGCATCGTCAATGACTTTAGCGGCATGTAATAACGCTTTAGAAGGAATACATCCAATATTTAAACAAACGCCACCGAGTGTCGATTCTCTTTCAACAAGAATAACTTTTTTATCTAAGTCTGCGGCACGAAACGCAGCACTATATCCCCCGGGGCCACTACCGAGTACGAGAAGTTCGGTTTTTTTAATTTCTAATTCAGCCATAAATTCCTCTAAAAATAATTTTAATTACTTGATAAAATGAAAAAGGAGTTATCAAAAAATGTACAAAAAAGTTATAACAACCAACGGCGTATATCGGAGAGACATTCTGTTAAATGCATAATAAACCGTGCGCCTTCTGCACCATCAATGACACGATGGTCATACGATAACGACAACGGTAACATGAACCGCGGGATAAACTCACCTTCCCGATAGCAGGGTTTAAATTGTGCTCTTGAAACACCTAAAATAGCAACATCCGGGACATTAACGATGGGTGTAAACGCTGTACCTCCAATGCCTCCTAAACTGGAAATGGTAAACGAATGACCTTGCAAATCTCCACTCGACAGTTGTTTTGCGCGCGCTTTTTGGCTCACGTGGCCTAATTCTTCCGCTAACGTTAAAAGACTTTTTTTATCCACATCCCGTATGACCGGTACGACTAAACCTTCCGATGTATCGACTGCAATACCGATATGATAATATTTTTTAAGCGTCAGTTCCTGATCATTAGCGGATAAAGAAGCGTTAAATGATGGAAACGCTTTTAAACTCGTCACTACCGCTTTCATAATAAACACAAGCGGTGTCAGTTTAATCTGTTGTTTAGCGGCAAACCCGGCTTGTGCTTTACGAAAAACTTCAAGTTCAGTAATGTCGGCGTCATTAAACTGCGTGACATGAGGGACCTGTAACCAATTTCGGTGTAAATACTGTGCACTTAATTTTTTAATCCGTGATAAAGGTTGTTTTTCTGTTTCACCGAATTGATTAAAATCAATTTCCGGTACTGGAGGTAAGCCCATCTTGTCATTCGAGGCGAATTGAAGTTTTGTTTTAACAAATTTTTGTAAATCTTCCTTAAGAATACGACCTTTTGGACCCGTACCCTGAATGTTATTCAAATCGATACCCAGCTCGCGCGCTAAACGTCGAACACCGGGACCGGCATGAATCGTTCCTGGATCATCATCTTCCATTTCTTCGTCTGACACGTTGACGGTTTCTGATATTTCTTCATTTTTATTCAAAAGAATCGATGCTTTTTCAACCCCTGTCTCAGAGAGCGATTTTTTTTCTTCATTCCCAGTTGGTATAGACTTGATCTTTGGTTCTTCTGCATCACTCGATTCTTCCGTTTCTAAAATCGCAATCAAATCCCCTTGAGAAACGTTATCACCGACGTTCACTTTTAATTCTTTTAATGTTCCCGCAAAAGGCGAAGGAATATCCACAGACGCCTTATCACTTTCTAATGTAATTAATGCCTCCTCGACTGCAATCCGTTGACCTTCTTTCACGGGGATATCAATGATTGCTGCAGTGCTTATGTTACCTAAATCAGGAACATGGATTTCTTTTAAACTAGACAAACGTTTTCTCCTCGAGAATTTTCGCATTTAAATTTTTAGTCAAATCGGTTCATAGGAAAAACTCACTGTTAAACCGTAAAAGGATTGGGCTTTGTAGAATCAATATGATATTTCTTAAAGGCGTGTTCAATTTCGATTTTAGTCACTAAATTTTCTGTCAATAAACTGTATAAACACGCAATAACAATATAGTAACGATTGACTTCAAAAAATTGACGTAATTGTTCACGCGTATCACTTCGCCCATAACCGTCTGTTCCTAACACACGATAGGGCGCTTTAATAAATTCACGAATTTGATCAGCATTTAAGCGTATATAATCGCTTGCTGCAATCACAGGTCCTATTCGGTCCTGTAAACAGTGTGCAACATAACTTTTCTTTTCGGGTTCATTCGGGTGTAACATATTATAACGTTCTGCATGTAATGCTTCTTTACGCAATTCAGAAAAACTCGTCACACTCCACACATCTGCCGTTACATCAAAATCAGTTTTTAATAATTCTTTGGCGGCAATCACTTCATTTAAAAGAGTACCCGAACCTAATAATTGGACATGTCGCTTGCTGGGTTTCGTTTCTGACAATAAATACATTCCTTTGATGATTCCTTTTTTATGCTTCTCGTTAAAGGGTGGATGCACATAATTTTCATTCATTACTGTCAAATAATAAAATACATTTTCTTGGTTGTTCATCATACGATGCAAACCATCTTGGATGATGACCGCTAATTCATAGCCAAAACAAGGATCATAGGCCACACAATTGGGAACAACCGAAAAAAACAACAAATTATGGCCATCTTGATGTTGCAATCCCTCACCGACTAGCGTCGTTCTTCCCGCCGTCGCCCCTAAAATAAATCCCCGTGCTTGCATATCGCCCGCGGCCCAGACAAAATCACCGACACGCTGATAACCAAACATGGAATAATAAATATAAAAAGGCACCATCATTAAGTTATTCGTACTATAGGACGTCGCAGCGGCCATCCACGAACAAAACGCACCGCCTTCATTTATCCCTTCTTCCAGTAATTGTCCTTTTTTATCTTCTCGATAATACATTAATTGACCTGCATCAACCGGATCATAAAGCTGGCCTACAGGAGAATAAATGCCAATCTGTCGAAATAAACCTTCCATACCAAAGGTTCGTGATTCATCTGGCACAATGGGTACGATTCGAGGTCCTAAGGTTTTTTCTTTTAAGAGATGACGTAATAGTTCAACAAAGACCATCGTTGTTGAAATTTCTCGTCCATTCGATCCGTCCAAAATTTTCTTGAAATCATTTAATGGTGGAATATTTAACGATTCTTCAGCCTGTGTACGCCGCGCGGGTAAATAACCACCCAATTTTTTACGCTGCTCTTTTAAATAGCTGATTTCTGGACTTTTTTCATCGGGACAGTAAAAACTTAAATTTTCAATATCCCTATCACTCAACGAGAGCTGAAAACGATCACGAAATGCACGTAATTGATCATACGTCATCTTCTTTTGTTGATGCGTAATATTTTGACCTTCACCCGCCGTACCCATACCATAGCCTTTAATGGTCTTCGCCAAGATAACGGTCGGTTGATCTTTATGCTGAACCGCCGATTTATACGCTGCATAGACTTTTTTAATATCGTGTCCACCTCGCTTTAAAAGCCAAAGTTCCTCATCACTCATCTCAGCAACCAGCGTTTTTAATTCAGGATATTTTGCAAAAAAATGTTCGCGGATGTAAGCACCATCTTTAGCACGATAGTTTTGATATTCGCCATCTAAGGTTTCCATCATTAATTGAGAGAGTAAACCCTGTTTATCTTTTTTGAATAACGGATCCCAAGCGCTCCCCCAAAGCACTTTAATCACATTCCACCCCGAACCCCGAAATACACCTTCTAACTCTTGAACTATTTTGCCGTTACCGCGTACAGGCCCATCTAATCGTTGCAAATTACAATTAATCACAAAAATAAGATTATCCAATTTCTCCCGCGCAGCAATACAAAGCGCACCGAGTGATTCAGGTTCATCCATTTCACCATCACCGCAAAACATCCACACTTTTCTATTTTGTGTATCTAACAGGCCACGATTTTGCAGATACTTCAAAAAACGCGCTTGATAAATCGCTTGCATCGGACCCAAGCCCATCGAAACGGTAGGAAATTGCCAAAATTCAGGCATAAGCCAGGGATGTGGATAAGAAGATAATCCTTGCCCTCCTATTTCTTGTCGAAAATAGGTTAATTGTTTTTTAGAAAGACGTCCTTCTAAAAAGGCACGTGCATAAATACCGGGCGAAGAATGCCCTTGAATATAGACTAAATCACCGCCATGATGGGCATTCTCCGCATGAAAAAAATGGTTAAAACCCACTTCATACAACGTCGCCGCTGATGCATAGGTGGCGATGTGCCCTCCTAACTCAGAAGAAACTTTACCGGCTTGTAACACCATCATGACTGCGTTCCACCGAATTAACGCGGCAATCCGTCGTTCTAATTTTTCATTTCCAGGAAAAACAGGTTCCCGTTCAGGGGGAATCGTATTGACATAAGGAGTGTTCATTCCAATGGTCAATTCGCAACCCCGCTGACGGGCCTTATTAACCAATTGTTGGATAAGAAATTGCGCTCTATCCGCACCTTCACACTTTAAAACCGATAAAAGCGCAGCTATCCATTCTTGGGTCTCAATGGGATCCTTATCTCTATAAGGCGTTTGCTGTGTCATAGGATTTACCTTGGAAAAATTACATTATTTATTCTTATAAAAAACGGACCTCATTCACTATAACAGCACGCCTAGTGTAACCGCGAACACAATTATTAAAAATAAGATTAAACTACGATCAATCAGCTTTAATGCCGTACTATAATTTTCATTGGTAAGCTCTGCCGTTTCGGTAAGGCCCAATGCAATACGTCCACTTTTTTCAATCAATTCCCGATTAAAAGAAACCTCTCTAAACAAATAATCTAAACAATATTGACTTGTTTTTACAAAATCACCCGCCAAAGCAAACAACATTGAAAATACACGAATAGGTAACCAATCCAATAAAGCGCGAACCTGTTGAGCGGATTTCCCTAACGCAGGATAACTGGCGTGGATATGTGCAGAACGTTCAACAAGACGATAAATCAATGCCGCAATCGGACCCAACAACGCCATCCAAAATATCACTGCAAAAAGTGATTCATTCGCTTGCCAAAAGATGCGCTGATGGATTTCTTTGCTATCAAAAAGATTGATAGGTCCTAAACAATAAAAAAGTACCGCTGCGCCTATTAAAAAGGCTAATAACCCTTGGATAAATGCGGCACTTAAACTATAAATGACCGCTATTGGAACAACGATGGGTAATACGACCAATAACAACGGTATAAAATAATGTTGCGTCCACGCGTAATTTTTAGTGAGATCATCAATCTTGCTGGCATACTGTTCAAACCAATTAAAACGGGCTAAAAAATTGCCTCGATGTAGAAAACGTTCCAATCCAAGGCATAGTAACAAGGTAATAAATGTCATAATCTTCCTCCGGCATCCAACCTTCTGTTTAAAAATTATTATTCGGTTTAATAGGATCACTTAAATTTTTATCGATGTTGACTTTTCCAAGCGCTCCAAAAATTTATAATGACGCTTTTTAAAAAACATAGTTTAGTCTACTCGCATCTTCTCATTCAAGGCTAACGGTGTAGGATAACGTAAAACAACCCAATAAGATGAGCCCACGAAGGTTAAAATAGTGACCGCTTGGATTAAATAGTTCGCTTTTCCACCAATTAAAGCAGGTGTTGTTTCAGCTGCTAAATAAGCGATCAATAAAGAAAACTCACTCGCTTGTCCTAAACGAACACCCACTTCACGCGCGATATACTTCTTTTCACCTGACATTTGTAATAAAACTTGGAACAACCACGGTTTAATTAACAACACCAATCCGGCTAATAAGAGCGCCGGTATAAACACCTCGGGTAAATAACGTAAATCAAAGCTCGCACCAATGGCAAAGAAAAACATAATTAAACAAAAATCACGTAATGGTTTTAAATTATCCGCAATGAAAACGGCAATTGGTCCTTCGGCTATCGACACGCCGGCCAAAAAAGCGCCTATTTCTGCAGATAGACCTAAGGCACGCGACAATTCAGCTAATCCTAAACACCACCCCAGTGCCACTAAAAAAAGATATTCTTGCACCCTATCAAAACGAATAAACAATTTGCTGATAAAATAACGTTGCACGACAAAAGCAAATGCGAGCAATGAAGGGAACGTAATTAACGTTAAGCCCAAATCGGCTATTTTCGAACCGGTCATGTTTGCACCATGCACAAACAAGAGCATACCAATGGCCAACAAATCCTGTAGTAATAACACACTAATCATTGTTTCACCAATAGGTTTATGATGTAACGCTAATGTAGGTAATAGTTTGAGACCGATAATCGTACTTGAAAAAATTAAACTTGCACCGATTAACAGACTTTCTAAGAGCGTAAAACTAAATAAGTAGCCGACAGCAAATCCAATGGTTGTAAATAACGCACTAAATACTAACGTCACGATCGCTGTTTTACGTAAACTTCGATAAAATTCTTGAGGGGTTAAATCGAGACCGACTAAAAATAACAAAAAGATGATGCCTACATCACCGATACCCCGTGCCAAACTTAAGTTCGGCACTAATTTCAAACAACTGGGACCTAATATTAAACCTAATAAAATATAGGCTACTAATAATGACTGATGCGTATAAAGTGCGATGGTTGCTAAAACCGCCGCGCCCGTAAAAATAACAAAAATAGAAAAAACAAAACTATGATCCATTAGTCCTCCAGGCAAAGCAATGAAGCATTACCTCCAGCCGCTGTTGTATTGATCGATAAAGAACGTTCTAAACAAAGGCGGGGTAAATAATGGGGACCACCGGCTTTAGGCCCTGTTCCAGAAAGACCCTCACCGCCAAAGGGTTGAACACCCACCACAGCACCTACCATGGAACGGTTAACGTATTGATTTCCGGCATGAACGCTGCGTGAAATGCTCTCCACAGTGTGCTGAATTCGACTTTGTATACCTAGCGTTAAACCATACCCAGTATTATTAATTTCATTAATTACTTTTTCGCGATCGTTCATCGAGTAGCGAATGACGTGTAAAATAGGACCAAAAACTTCACGTGTTAAACTATCCAAACGTTTTAATTCAAATAGGCACGGTGCAAAAAAATGGGTTTGATCGAGTTCACGTGGTATCGTGCATTGATAAAGCAACTTCGCTTCTTTGCACATCCTATCAAAATGTTCCTGTAAGGTTTTTTTGGCTGCACTATCAATCACAGGACCAACATCCGTAAACAACAGACTGGGATCGCCCACTTTAAGTGTCGCCATTGCACCTATTAACATTTCAATAAACGATTCTGCCATTTCTTCTTGAAGGTACAGGACACGCAATGCAGAACAGCGTTGACCTGCGCTACCAAACGCTGAAATTAACACATCAACAACCACTTGTTCCTTTAATGCAGACGTATCGACGATCATCGCATTCTGCCCACCCGTTTCAGCAATGAAAGGCAAAATTCCTCCTTCACGATGCGCTAAACGTTGATTAATTTCACGGGCTGTTTCAGTCGATCCGGTAAATATTATGCCTTTAATACGTGGATCATCCGTTATTTTAGGTCCAATGACTGAACCACGGGCCGGTAAAAGCTGTAATGCATCCACTGGAATACCGACTTCATGTAATAATTTCACAGCCTCTGTCGCAACGCATGGGGTTTGACTTGCAGGTTTTGCAATAACGGTATTACCTGCGACTAAAGCGGCGGTGACTTGACCGATAAAAATAGCTAACGGAAAATTCCAAGGGCTGATACAAGCAATCACACCGCGCCCCGGAAAACGAAGCCAATTTTCTTCACCCGTCGGTCCAGGTAAATGCTGCGGTATTAAATCTTTCCGTGCACGCAGTGCATAATAACGACAAAAATCAATTGCTTCTCTGACTTCAGCGACGGCATCAGGCAGTGTTTTTCCACCTTCCTTGATGACTAACGCCATAAATTCACCAAAGCGTTGTTCGAAACGGTCAGCAGCGCGCTCTAAAGACGCGGCGCGCGTTTCTAACGGTGTGTTTGTCCAGGTAAAATTCATCGCATAAGCATTGCTTAACGCCTGATCCAATTGTTTCTCACTCGCCAAGCTTACATGCCCGACAATTTCCTCTGGATTGGACGGATTACGAACAGCCTGCCTTTTTTCGCCTTCAACTAATCCGCCTTTAAGGATAGGCCCCGCACGATACGATTTTTTAAAGGCTATTTCTATTTGATGAGCCAGCGGCTCCCACGTTTCACTATCTGAAAAATCAATACCTCGAGAATTTTTGCGATCCGGCGCATAAATAGCCGGAGGTAAAGGGATTTTAGGATGCGGAATTTCATTTAAGGACGCTAATTTCCGCACCGGATCTTCTAACATCGTTTCAATAGGAATGCTTTCATCCACAATACGATTTACAAATGACGTATTTGCGCCATTTTCTAATAAACGTCTCACCAAATAAGCCAATAAGTCCTCGTGTTCCCCTACCGGCGCATAAACACGACACGGAATATTAAATTGTTGCGATCCAACAATCGAATCATACAAGGTATAACCCATACCATGTAAACATTGCATTTCAAAATCTCGATTTTTTCCAGCCAATTCGAGTAACGTCGCAAAGGTATAGGCATTATGGGTTGCAAACTGAGGATAGACTTCTGCAGTGTGTGCCAACAATTTTTTCGCACACGCGACAAAGCAAACATCCGTTGCTGCTTTACGTGTAAAAACGGGATAAGTCAGCACGCCTTTTATTTGCGCATTCTTGATTTCCGTATCCCAATAAGCCCCTTTAATTAAACGAACCATCCACCGTTTATGTTGTTTTTTCGCTAAATCAATCAGCCAATCGATAACGTAAGGCGCGCGTTTTTGATAGGCCTGTACGGCCAAACCCAATCCTTCCCAATGCGCTAAATCCTGATCACAAAACACCGCTTCAATAATATCAAGCGACATATCTAAACGATCGGCTTCTTCGGCATCGACAGTCAACGTCATGTTATTGTCTTTTGCAGCTAACGTTAATTGTTTTAATCGCTTCGTTAAAAAAGGTACCACTTCCTCTTTTTTAGCAAATTCATAGCGAGGGTGCAGCGCTGATAATTTAACGGAAATACCCGGTGCCTGATACAGCGATTGAGTAGGCGCATTTTTTCCGATCACTGCAATGGCTGTTTGATATGCTTTAAAATAACGTTCCGCATCTTTTTCAGTTCGTGCGGCCTCACCCAGCATATCGTAAGAAAAGCAATAGCCCTTGGCCTCATAGGTTTTAGCACGTTTCAAGGCCTCGTCAATCGTTTCGCCCATGACAAACTGCCGACCCAACTGTTGCATCGCTTGTTTAATCGCTTTCCGAATAACGGGTGCACTCGTTCGACGAATAAAGCGGCCTAATACCTGGCCCAAACCTTCTGATTTTTCAGACTGAAATAATTTCCCCGTTAAAACAAGCCCCCATGTGCTCGCATTAACAAACAAAGACGGACTTTGACCTAAATGTGAAGCCCAATCTGCATGCGTAATTTTATCTTCTAATAAGGCATCGACCGTTTTCGCATCAGGGATGCGAAGCAACGCTTCCGCAAGACACATCAATGCAATTCCTTCTTCACTCGATAGATCATATTCATATAAAAAGGCGTCTAATCCCCCTTTTGATAAGCGCTCAGCACGAATTTTTTCAATGAGTTGAGTGGCACATTGTTCAATTTTTTCTAGCGTTTGAGCGGGTAAAAAGGCCTCTTGCATTAATTGTTTAACACACGTTGTTTCATCCGCATAATAAGCGTTTTCAATCGCGTGTCTAAATGGATTTTTCTTAACTGATATTAAGGGAATCGACATTTGAGCCTCTATAATTTAGGAAAGTTTTTTATATTATTATTTTAGTGCTGATCGTTTAAAGTGAATAATTGTCTAGATTGCCTTTAATTATGAACTATTAATGACTAATCGTACATCAGTTCATCAAGTGGGGTTTGTAACGCGCCTCCATTCTGCATCAACTCACAGAGTACATCCGTAATACAAAGATAGCGTAAAATATTAGGGGTGACTTCATCAAAATTGGCTTTTACACCGAGTAAAGCATGTTCCACCTCGTCAAAGCTCACACCAATCCCATACCCCAAACAAAGCGAGCATAATTGATCGGCACGGCGCGCGATCGCAGGTAATAAGCCTATATCAGAAAAAACTTCATCATAGGTGACTGATCGACCTTTTAATGTAAAATTGGCATTTAACGCATTCGCAATGGAATGCAATGCTTTTTTTAACTCCATCGGTTTACACTACTACTCCTTCCACCAGGGGATAGCCATTTTACGTGGTCCTGCCAATACTGTGCGTAACCAACGCAAAAATACCGTAACTGAAAAACCATAATGCTCCAATAGGCCAAAAAATGCCATCGCTGCTATCGCCAATAAAAAGCTCCAAACGCGAATATGCAATAAAAATAAAAGCAATGGAAAAGCTGCCCGCGCATCGATCAAAAAAAATCGTGGTATACGTGCTGAATCACGCCAATGTGCCGCAGTAGGAACCCGTGACATAAACCATGACCTCGCTTTGGTTAATATTCTATCAATTATGGCGAGAATCATACAGCAACTGACTTCAAATTTAAAGTTAAGAACTTAAGATAATCATTGCAATAAACGCTTCCTTGTTTAGGCTTTAAGGACTATTTTTTATGGGAAATTAAATGATGTCCCCATTGAGTCAATCAAAATTTAGGATTCACTTGACTCAACTTTAACTAAACGCTTTAATACGCAACCGGTTCCCGTTTAAAAAAGACGATTAGCATAAAATTTTACACGGAACCTATGTTGTTCAATATGTTTAATTGAAAAAATATAATCTACACAAAAACGCAACAGGCCGAATAGCTCAGTCGGTAGAGCAGAAGACTGAAAATCTTTGTGTCGGTGGTTCGATTCCACCTTCGGCCACCAGATAAATCAAACACTTACATCACTTTTAAAATATCCAAAAAATTTATCTGCGCGACTTTTGCGCGACTCCCAGTTTTACATGGCTCTTTTAAGCACCGTGAGTAACGGGATACCTTGACCTACCCCACAAACTTTATTTGCAGCATGAATTAAATTACTTAATTCCGCTTGTGAGTAATGAGTAGTCATACGACTACTTTTATGTCCTAATAAATCTTGGCGATCTTCGAAGCTTACACCTGCTGCATGTAACCGCCGCCCAAAAGTCTGTTTAAGATCATGCACTCGCACCTTTGGTAATCCTGGACGCGCACGTGTCTTTAACCATGCCGAATTAAGCATACGCGTAGTGGATTTCCCTAAGTAAGTAAAAACATATTTAGGATGGATACTACGAACCTGATTAATTACAGAATGTGCAATATCATTTAAAACAACTAAACGATCTTGACGATTTTTCACAAACTTTCCAGGAATCATAAATACTGAGCTCCCATTTAAGCGAACTTCCCATTCCCACTGCAACTTACATACTTCTTGATCACGGCATCCTGTATTGACAGCAAACAATGCCATTCGCTTCAAGTGTGCAAGCAACTCGTTAAATAAACGTGCTTGCTCCTGTCGATCTAACGGATAAGGTTGCTGTCTATCCAATTCGGAAAATAACCGGATTTTAGGAGCAACAGCTATCCAAGTTAAACCATACTCATCTAACCACTCACTAGCCGCCAAATTTAAAATACGACGAACAATCTGTAACCCATGATTAATCGTTCTCGTCTTTACACCTTCTTTTCGACGAGCACCTATATAAGACCAAAGTCCCCATATGAATTCCGTCTAAAGGTAAGCCTCCTATGAACTTATCAAGTACCCTAATGTTACCCGCATCAACGTGAATACTTGCTTTATGTTGATGTTCCATCAAATATTTAGTCGCTGCTTCCTGAAAAGTCCGCTTTGGTCTTATTCCATAGAGACTGGCTTGACGAATCTGTTCGAGACGTCGAATTAAGTAACGTTCGGCTTCTTCGAGCAAGCCTGATCCAGTGCTTTCTGAAATGCGACGCCCGTTGACTTTTTTGTTAATGTGCCAAATGTTCCCGCGTTTAACGAGTCCTGGCATTTTTTTTCTTCCCATGGTTGTCCCCTTTTAACTGGAGGACGACCCTTACACCGCTTATAATCGTCCACCCAAACATCTAAATCAAGTCGGTCAAATGCAATTCCTATTTCCCCAATTGGAATTACTGTTAAGTAAGGTCTCACTTCTTCATTAAATCGATGCCGATCCATTCCTAAATAATTCGGTGCGTCACGTAAACGTATGAGTCTTGGCTGCATATTCTTATCCTTATTTTTGAACTATCCGCTAATCAGATTACTAGAATTATTTGCAAAGAATATTTCAAGAATCTTGTATAGACTTATTTTGTTCATTCATATTCATAAAAAAATAAATGGAGTGGATAAGTATGGAAAACAGCCCTTTTGAGATATTTATTCGAGAATGTGGAACGGTAGAAAAGGCGGCCAAAATTTTGGGCACATCACATCAAAATTTATGTTCTATGCGAAATGGCCATACCTGGGCAAAATTGAAGTTTGCGAAAAAAATTGAAAAATACCTATGGGAAAAACTGAAATATAAAATAGATCCTTTAGATTTGATTTCACCATTGGATCGGATGGAACTAAAGTCGTTATCTCTACCTTTATGCATCATCCTATTAAACTCATGAATGTTTCGATAGCTCATGTGAAATGTAATTTTTCAGTTCCTAGTTTTACCGACCGAGAGCAACGTCCTTTAAACCAGTTTAGACCAGTTATCATCGATGAAAATCAACAACTCATAGCCAACCCAAGCACTTATTTAGTTTATCAGCAACAGAACAAAAAAATGGTTCCTGCTTGGCACTTTTCTTTATCTGATCTGCTAACAAAAAAATATGAGTTGGCTGTATTAGTGCAAACCTTTTTAATCTGCGAACGAGCTGCTATTGGAATTGCGACGAAAAAATATTTAGGAAACCGCCAAGGGCCTCGTTTTCACAAACCATTTCGTCGAAATTTCGACGAAATAAAAGGAAGAACAGATGAATTGATAGCTGCTTTACTTGGCTTTGGTTGCAAAGACAGTTATCGCTACGCTGAGAAAATTCAATTACTCGGCAGTTCTGAACTGGTAAAAGCCGTTGATGAAGGAAAGCTAAAAACTTCCGCAGCTGCACTTCTAACTCGCTTCACTCACAGAAAGCAGCAAAAAATATTAACACATGATAAAAAAGAAATTTCTTCTTTTATTTATCAATCTAAAAAAAGGAAATAAAAATGAGAGAATACGGTTCGGTACAAACCCAATTTTGGTCTGATTTAGCATTACAAAATTTATCTACACACGCCAAATTATTAGCCGTTTATTTATTGACAGGACCGCATACTAATATGTTGGGTTGTTTTCGATTACCCATAGGGTATGTAGCAGAGGATTTAAAATGGAATGGAGAAACAGTTTATCAAGTATTTTCAGAACTATCTCAAGTTAAATTTTTAATTCGAGACACTGAATCTAATTGGATTCTGATCACTCACTTTCTAGATTGGAACCCGATTGAAAATCCAAATCAAGGCAAAAGTCTGAGTAAACTTTTTAAACGAGTTCCAACACAATCAATGGTTTTTAGACCTTTAATAGTAAGCTTATTAGCTCAAAATAAACACTTAGATGAAGGGTTTAAAAACCATTTAGCAACTCTATCGCAACCCTTTCAAAACCAGGAACAGAATCAGGAACAGGATCAGAATCAGGAGAAGGATCAGGAACAGGATGTTGTTTGTAAGCCGTCGTTTATCGGCGGCTTACCCAGCAGCAACTCAAAAATTCCCTTATTAATTAATAAAAAAAGTGTAGTAAATACCATTTCCAACGAAGAAATCATCGATATTCCACTTCAAAATAACGATGTATTTATTCTGGGAAAATGGATATCAACACCTGGAAGAAAATCTATTCAAATATTGATGTTTTGCAAGAGTTGCGCCAAATACAAGCTTGGAATGAAGCTAATCCAAATGCACGAAAAACCCGATCACAGATCTTGCGTCACATCAATGCATGGCTTGCTAAAGAGCAACGTGAGTCTCTACAACAACAGCAGGCGCCTCCCGACCATGATGTAACTCGTTTAGATTCTTCGAGCACAACAACGGCAGCACCTTCAGAAATATTGGCAAGTGCTTGGGATCGAAGCGGGTGATAATCAGTTATCCCAAAATTCTTCTTTTCCTTGACCATTAGGAGCAATTATCCCAATCCCTGTGATAACAACACGTCTTTTCATAGCATATTTCTTGCTACCCAAAAGTTAATGTCCACGCTTTTTCTCCTTTTTCTTTTGCTGTTTAAGTTCAAAACGTTCCTGCTTAATCGCTTCTTTTAATTTACTGTTAAAAGATCGTCTTTCTTTTTTGTTTTTTTCTATTTCCAAACGTAGTGCATCCTGTGCTTTTGAAACAATATTTTTTTTAGAAATTTCCTTTTTCACTTCACGTTGTAAGCGCTTTGGATTAATTTTCCTTTTAACAATTTCATCTTCTTGAGGATTTGAAAATTTAAGCTGATCCATTTTATTTATAACAAATTCAAATACCTCAAAATCACGTGGTTCAGCACCAAATACAATTCTTGCTACGGAGTATTTCCCATCCTGTTCTTTCTCAAATATTCCCACCCAAAAAGGGGATTCAAAGAGAACTGTAAGCTTTATCACAAATATAGCTTTATGTAAGTACAGACAGTTGAAAAGGGTATTTATTAGCTAATTCATAATCAATAATCTTACGTAAACCAAGTTCATCCATGACACACAAAACCTCCTTAATAAAAGCACAGCGTAGCTCATCATTAGATTGTCGCTTAATCCCATAAAAATTAAGCAGCTCTTGAGATTTAACATTAGGCGGACCAAAAAAATTTAAAGCATGCACATACCATTGCCGAATTTTTCGTATTAATTCTTCATCAATATTATGTTTTTCGATATAATGTTTAAGCTGTTTAAAACCAAATGCTTTATGCAAAGGAGATGTAGATATAGGTGCCATGATTTGCTACGACCGTGAGTTTCCTGAAAGTGCAGGTGTGTTAATGCTGGGAGGCGCCGAAATTATACTAACACCCAACGCTTGTGAAATGGAAGAAAATAGATTGTGTCAATTTAAAACCAGAGCATTTGACAATATGGTGGGTGTAGCGCTCACTAATTACGCGGCTCCTCAAAATAACGGTCATTCCTGTGCATTTGATGGTATTGCATTTAACCATGATGGCGTCTCGTAATACATGTATTACCATAGCCGACGAAAAGGAAGGTGTTTTTATCGCTGCATTTAACATTGAGAAAATTCGTGCCTGGAGAAAAAAATGAGACTTGGGGAAATGCCTATCGCAAACCTACTAAATACCAATCTCTAGTTTCTTTAAAAATTAGGGAGCCGTTCATACGGCACAATGCCAAAAGATAAAAAAGGTCGAAACTAATGTTCATCGGATCCATTTCCAGTTTCTCACTAGAGTTATTTAATTGGTAGATAGGCAATCATATTTCTAATTCAAAACGTGTATTTAAGACAAAAGCAAGCAAAGGGCAAATCATGTCTAGTTGTTTAACGCTTTAAAGATAATATCTAGATGTTTAACCGCTAAACTTAAAGGTAATATAGGCTTTTCTTTTTTTAAAACACACTGAACAAAGTGATTATCAAGCTCATAGAAATCATGTTCATGACTGGTATGATTTCCCATTGCGATCAAAAATTTTTCTTCCGTTGGTGTATCATTTTTCTCTGAGTAGTACGTCACCTCATTAGCCTCCCATGATAAATAGCTAAATTTTAATCCGCCATGAGTGCCATAAATTTTAGTCTGATTAGGTGTTTCATTATTAGCGTGACTTGATCTTTCCCAAAAATAGTTTAAACCTGTATCAAATTCCATAGAAACTAGGCCATGTTCTTCTACATTGAACTCTTTATTATTTCGGCTTTTTGAATCTAATCCATTGAGGGTAAATGATTTAATGAATTTTAATTTAGGATTATCATTGAGAATGCCTAAATGAAAAGATAAATCGTATACACCCCAATCTAATAAAGGGCCACCACCACATAATTCTTTTTTATAAAACCATTTAGCATTAGGATGATATTCAATACCAGGTCTTAAGTTTCTATAGATAGCACTATGGTGAATATAATAAATTTGTCCGCATTGACCCGATTAGATAATTTTTTTTATAGCAAAGAATTTAGGCTGTAACCGAGAGTGCCGTGAAGAGCATTCGAAGATTACAATTTCTGGATTTTTACTGGCTTCATCATAAAGCCTATATGTCTCTTCTCGAGTTACCGCAATAGGTTTTTCAAGCAAAACGTGTTTTTTAGCTTGTATAGACTCCATACCAATTTGGTAATGATTATGAGGCGAGGTACAAATAATAACTGCATTAATAAATTTATCATTTAGAATTTTTTTGTAATCGGTGCAAATTCCTTGAAGTTTATATTTTTCCGCAGTTCTTGTTAAGGCCTCTCTAGAGGTATCACAGATCCACTTTATCTCAACATTATTTATTTTTAAAAAGTTACTGATATGATAATCAGCCACCATACCACATCCGATTATTCCAGGGTTACCTATTAAAGGGTGAAAGAATTAGTATTTCTCTTCTGCAACCACTACTGCTTGGATGCCCACCGCAAGCCAATGGAACAGTAAGTATTGAATCTCCTCGTTTGGTTAAAGCAGCAGGGGGAAGTTTGGGAGGTTTACATTGTACTTCTATTTATTGTCCTAAATTTTTTATAAAAAAAAATTTTAATTGCGTTCGATTTGTCTAAAGCAATTGATTTAACAATTAAAATAAAATAACTACCTATTGCGATATTTTTAATTAACTATTTTTAGATAAATTGAAAATTTTATACTAAATGTTATTATTCTTTATGGGTTCAATTTTTATAAAAGGAAAAACAATGAAAACTCTAGAAAAAAATAATTACGAGAAAGGGGTGGATGTATCTAAATGGCAAGGGAATATTAAATGGAATGAAGTAATAAATGATGGAATAAAGCATGCTTTTATTAAAATGACAGAAGGAGGTACTTATACCGATCCCCAATTTGTTGCTAATTGGAATGCCGCTAAAAAAACAGGTATTAGCGTAGGTGCTTATCATTATTTCAGAGGTGCAAGTAGTACACCCGAAGAACAGACAGAAAACATAAGAAAAAACCTGACTTCCATTGCGTTTGATACTACAAAAGATTGGCTGGCTATTGACGTTGAAAAAAGAGGGAATGAGTCGGTAACCCCAGATGCTATGGCAGATAATTTACAGAATTTATTGACTCGAATAAAACGGGATGTTTTGCCAAATTTTGATGTAATAATCTATTGCTCGTCAGGTTATTGGGATAGTGGAGTGAATTGGAAAAAATATGATTTTAGCGTACATCGTCTTTGGGTAGCTCATTGGAACGTAGAAAAACCTCGCCTCCCCAAAACTTGGGACAAACCAGGAACCACATGGTTTTGGTGGCAACATAGCTCAAAAGGCCATGTACAAGGAATCCAAGGCGAAGTCGATTTAGATTGGGTAAATACACCTTCAACTAATTCCTACTGCTCAATTTTATAAGCATTTAAATATTGAAAAATTAGAGTATTTATCTCCTACTTCGCAAAAAGAGGATAACTGGCTGATCAGCAGCAACCGTTGCACCGCGAATGGTATTGGCACACTTTGGCGTTTTGTTATCCTCATTTAAAAGAATAACTTTATTTTACAATCTTACTCTAATGAATTAGATCCCATTGAAAACGTTATGATTATCTTAGAAACAAAACGTCTAATACTGAGAACGTGGAAAGAACAGGATCTTGATCCCCTGTCAGCAATTAATCAAGATCCTTTAGTCTGTGAATTTCTGCCTAAAATTGGAGATCGAGCGACAACAAAAACCTTAATTCAACGTTTTATGAACCATTATAAAAAATATGGTTTTACAGCATACGTCGTAGAATTGAAAAAAAATGGTGAATTCATTGGTTTTGTAGGGTTGTTAGTTACTTCTTTTGAGGCGCATTTCACGCCTGCTATTGAAATGGGTTGGCGATTAGCTTCTCAACATTGGGGGAAAGGTTATGCTACCGAGGCTGCAAAAGCCGTAGTCGATCTTGCGTTTACTACACTGAAGTTAGAAGAAGTTGTTTCATTTACCGTAGAAAATAATAGTCGATCGCGTCGAGTAATGGAAAAGATCGGTATGCATCATCATCCACACGACGACTTTGATCACCCAAAGCTACCAAAAAGCAGCTCTCTTTGTCGGCATGTTTTATATCGATTAAGCCGCGCGAGCACATAAGCTTGCGCGTTCAAATCGTTTAAAAGGTTACAACACTTCGTTTATAACAACACACTTCTACCACTGCTTCCATTTCTTGCACTAACTGGTGATACAAGGTCTTCAGGTATTCTTTCTTACTCGTTGACCAATACTCATTAAAATTTTTACACGCTTGTTCCAATCGCTTAGCACCATAATAAACAGCACCGCCTTGCCATTTGTGTGCAGTCGCTTGAATGCTTTCCCAATCTTCTGATTGATACCCGGCTGCGAGTTTTACTAAATCTTCACTTAAGCCTGTTATCATCAATTGTTGACATTCTTCAATGACTTTCTCATCCCGTAAGATCTTTTTGATTTCATCAAAATCTATTACTGCGCCTTTGATCATAAAGCGTGTTGATGCGGTGGGCTCGTCGGAGGATTCATTCTGCATAAATGTGGTTAATAATTCTTGAACCGTTTCTTTTTTTAAGGGTTTATGAATAACGGCATTCATACCCGCATCAAGACATTCCTGTTTTCTTTCCCCAATATGCGCCGTTAGACCAACGATAGGAATCGTCGCATGATTTTTTTTCCATTGGTTAAGACGTATGCAGTGGGCTAAGGCAATTCCATCTGTATCAGGCAATCCAATATCCATGAGGATCAATTGATACACATTTTTTTGTAACCGTTCCATGGCTGTTTTGCCATCCGGCGCGATATCAATGGTATAGTTAAATTCTGACAGAACGCCGGCAGCGGCTTTCGCTGCTAAAACGTTATCTTCTACTAGCAAAATTTTACTGTTACCTATTTCTTCAGATGAAATCGGTGTGACACGCGTTGTAACCGCTTTATTCGATTTTCCATAATCCGGCAACGGTATTTCTTCTACCGTGGTTTCATCCATCACTAAAGGTTCTTGAAAAGGAATGAAACACGTAAACGTAGCACCGTGATCCAATTCACTTTCAACGTAAATCTCACCATCCAGGTCATCAACGAATTGTTTGACAGTGGTTAATCCTAGACCTAAGCCTTTGTAAATCCCTTTGTAGGAAGGCGTTAAACGCTTGAACCGAATAAAGATCTCCTCTTGCTTATCTTTAGGTATACCCATACCGGTATCACTTACACTCAGTTCGACGATGACTTCTCTTGATTCTTTTTTCTTGAGTGCAATATTGACAGTAACCTGTCCTTTTTTAGTAAAGGTTAATGCATTGGAGAGCAGCTCTAATAGAATACGCTGTACGCGTACGGGGTCACCCATTACGTATTGAGGAATGCGCTCATCATAGTGAAACTGTAAAATGAGTTGCTTTTCTGCGGCCAAGGATTTATTAAGGTTGATGATTTCTTCCAATGGTTGACGTAAATCAAATTTCTTTTTAACGAATGGAATTTCACCCGTAGCGACTTGAATCCCTTCTAAGACATTATTATGGAAATCCAGTAAGGCATGGCTGGATTTAACAAGATCGTTCGCATACTCAGAAATAGTCAGATCGTTAGTTTTTGATTGCAGCAACTCAGCACACCCTATAATGCCAGACAATGGTGTTCGTATATCGTGACGCATGTTTTCTAGAAATTCAGTTTTAGCTTGGTTGGCCACTTCTGCCGCTTCTTTAGCTTGGATAATGGCTTTTTCTGCTTTTTTCTTTTCAGTGATATCAACGTAAACGCCTAAAATACCTATAATATGTTGGTGTTCTATATCATAAATCGGTACTTTACTAACAGACAGTATCTTTTTTTTCTCTGCTAAATACATTGGAACTTCTTTGTTTAAAATAGATTTTCCTGTGCTGAGAATATATTTATCTTCTTGTTGATACTGCATGACTGAATTCTTATCCCAAGGTAATTCATAGTCATTTTTCCCTATCGGATTACTCCCACCAATAGCAGTAACAAAATTATGATTACATAGTTGATATACCAAATTACTATCTTTTACAAAAATATAATTTGGTAAATTCTTAATAATACGCACTAACAATCGGCTATTTATTTGCATACTTTTATTTTCCTCTTCTCATTATTAACAAGCTTAAACAACATTTGCTAATAACTGGGGACTCAATTAATTTCTTATAGTGTATAGAAAAAAACTGAAAGGTAGATTTACTACTCCCTAGACTTGGTTTAGGCCTTAAATGAGAAGTTAGCTCTTGACTAATACATTTAGAAATCTGAGCAGCTTGTTTAACAACACACCCCATATCCGCCGTTATTAAGTAATTTCCTCGTGTTAACTCACCTATAGCAAATAATCTTGGATGTGGCTGTCCACGCGAATTAAGAACTCGCAAAGTCTGTTGATCAACTTCCAGCCCACCTAATAAATGTTGACGTATTAATCCTCGGTTCTGCATTTTACTATAGAGTGATTGACAAAGGATATTGTGTCCTGGGCCCGTTGCATTAAAAAGATGTTTTACCTCAAAACTTGCATTTTTTCCTTGTAAAATATACTTTTCCTGTTGTCGTTTGATAGATTGACATCCCCCTAATACTTTTAATTGTCCCGATTCCAATAGCTGCTGAATTTTATACGCATTATCAAGCGGAAAAGCAGCTAAATAAGTCATCAATGTACTATAATACTTTAGCAGAAATTCTTTTTTATCCTCCAAGCTTAGCTTGGACCATATTAAAGAGAAACTTGGGTATATTGAAAAAAAAACTTGTTGCCATGGTTTCTCTCCTTTTTCAGCTTCATTAATTTCTTTATTCAACCAAGCCAATGCAGTCATATCCTGATAGGATTTTACGATAGAATTAAAGCTACATTGTTTACCTTGTGCAGTACTCACTTCTTTAAAAAATAATTTAATTAATGTATTGAGTGTCATTGTTTTTGAAATAGCGGTAGGTTTTAAATATTGCAGTGGATAGGAAGGAATGCTTTTGGCTAGTACGGCAGGTAGTAAGCCATTTCGTGATGTCATTATAATTGGACCACGATGCTTTTGATTTAAAAGTCTAATAACAATATCAATAGCAGTTAACCGTGTGCCTATAATACCCACAGATTCATTATTTTTTAGCGTAGAAAATGCTAAATTATCCCATGGATTATGCCAATAACCAGGCTGGCCGATATGTTGACTATAATTTTCTGAAGGCATATGTCCTGTACATAATATGACATAGTTTGCTTGCCACGTTCCTCTATTGGTTTCAACTGAAAAATGATCAGTGCCTAATTTACTAATATTTAACACGCTATTTTGCGTTAAGTAATTTACTTTAATATTATATTTTTCAGACTCCTCTTGAAGTTTTTCAGCACGATGTTGCAAATACTGACCAAAAAAATAACGCGGAGAAAAAAAAGAAGCATTATTAGGATATTTTGTTATTAACCAAGTAGAAAATCTTCTCTTATCTTCAGGAATAACTTCCATTTTATCTTTAGGTAAATTCAGGATATATGAAGATTCTTTTTCGGCATAGGGCAAGCCAGCGCCAATGGTATTAGTTTTCTCAAATACCATGATCTCTAATGGATACTTTATAGCGCGAAACTTTAGTTGATTAAATAACTGTAAGCATAAAGAAACTCCAGCAGGACCTCCTCCAATAATGGCAATACGAGAAATAAATAGTTTTTCTTTTGATACGGTAGGCGTAGCATCATCATAAGACATAATTATTATTTTAGTCAAAATTAAAAAAGGAAACTTTAGCACAAAAACCATAATAAAACAGTTTTGAATTTATATGCAAACAACAGCTTCCTTTTAATAAATTAAAACTATATGTTTTAATTTTTTAGTTAATTTTTTGAGAATAATTGGTTTGTAAAAAACATTAGTCCCCCAAATTGAGGTATTTTTGTTTTTTTCTTTATTAGCATGCAGTACAAACAATCGTTGAGTTAATTCATTCACGAAATTAGTCTGCACAGTGGATCCGCTGGTATAATCAAATACTTACACTACTTTTAATTTATATTATATAAAATCCTTGGGCGACTTTCTCGCGAATTCCATACTTTCTTAAATTACTTGCGAGGCTACGTCAGATATTGTTGACTATTAAAAGTGAAAATTTCAATGTAGTTCTTTCATCGATAACTTTGCGATCAATCTCTCTATAATTACGTGCTACTTCTTGAGTAAAAATATCAAAATCCGTTTTACCCTTTAGATTGGCACTTAACCCTGCCTTTTCCATTTTTTCTACAGTAAAAGCATTGGTAACCAAGGTATCTACCCTCTGTATCTTTCCAATAAATACAAGCAGGTACAGCATCTAATATTGTCTGAACAAAAGGAGGAATATTTTTCATATTTATGTTAGATTGCATGGCTAAAAAAATAGTTATTTGTAATTAATCTATTAAGGTATATATGCGTGCACTTTTATTTAAAAATCATAAGAATAGACACTCTAAACTATTATTTACGTCAGTTAATTTGCAAAACGCTAAACTTTGTCATTATAAGGGCTTATTGAAACAAGCAATAGACCATTCTCATCGGATATTATCATTCCAAAAGATATTCCCTCGAAACTAAAAGATCTATCTAATAAAAAAGAGTATTTTGACTATATTCATTATAATCCCCATAGCACTCAAGATATGTATGGTGAAAATGATTTAGCCAAGTTTCCTATGTTTTCAGGAGGATATATTAATTTTGGTTTCTGGAAGGGAATAAATTACAAAAATAATCCCCTTACTGAAGAAATAAGAACACAAAGTGCGATAAATTTATATCAATATGTATTTAAGCAATTAAATTTAAATCAAAACAGTGAGGTTATTGAAATAGGAAGCGGGCAGGGAAATGGTTGCGTAATATTATCCAACAATTTTGTCCTAAACGAATCGTTGGGTTAGATGCTGTTTATCAACAAACCGAACGAGCTAAACATCGGCATGCTGATTTTCTCAAATTGCATCCAGAAATTAAGTTTTTTACTGGATTAGCAGAAAAAATTCCATTTCAAAATAATTCATTCAGCCATCTTATTTCAATTGAAGCAGCCTTACATTTTTCATCCATGACAGATTTTTTTCACGAAGCAAGTAGAGTACTTAAACCGGATGGAAAATTGTTAGTCGCCACTTTTTTCCTAAAAATGCAAAAACGTTAAAAGAATTAAAAAGTTTGCTACCCAAATATCATATTTATATGAATGATTTTACTATAGATAAAGTTCAAGAATGTGCTACAAAATTTCAAAATATAAAAATCATCTCTATCGGAGATAATGTTTGGGAGGGCTTGGATGAGTGGTTAAAACGTGATGAATTAAAACAATCTTGGTCGCGCCTTTGGCTACAAGCTTATAAGACAGGCCTTATAGATTATTATGTTATTGAAGCCAATCCATTCAGCTTAGAAGAAAAATTAAAAAATCAATCTGTTGCATCATTAAGAATGGATCAAATACGATAATAATTATTATAAAATAAGGCTATAGTTTATGTTTTCTACACGTATTTTACGCGCTCAAGTGTTTTCTCTATTTAGGCAAAAACAGAGTATTAAAAAAAATAAAGAACTCGTTTTTTATTTTCCTTTACATAAAGTGGAATTTCACACACATCAAAAATTAATTTTTAAAAATTTTACAATTTTCCATAATAATGAAGAAGCTACACAACAAACTATAAAAGAAATTTTTGTAGATGCCTCCTATCAGTTTAAATCTAACAAGGAATATCCTGTTATTATTGACGCTGGCAGCAATATAGGCATTGCCACTTTATTTTTTAAATACTATTACCCTAAAGCTAAAATTCTTTGTTTTGAGCCTGATCCGAATGTTTTTAAGCTTCTTGAGCTTAATATAAAAGCGAATCAACTTAAAGACATCACATTAGTTAATGCAGCGCTTTCTAACAAAAAGGGAAAAGCCAATTTTTATGGTCAAATTTATCAAAATAAACCAGATACTAGGGAAATTCTATTATAAAAACGTGGGGGGCACAAAGAGATATTTATGATGAAATATCTGTCAATTCAGTAAAGCTCTCTTCCTATATTCAATGTACTGTAGATTTCTTGAAATTAGATATTGAAGGTGCTGAAGAATTAGTTTTAACCGAATTAGGAGATAAATTGTATCATATAAAAGCACTCGCAATTGAACATCACAAAGCGAAGGGTATGGAAGAAATAAACGATCTAAATCGAATTAGTTATTTGCTAAATAAGTATAGTTTTCACTATAAAATTAGTTCCAATGATATTTCAGTTCTACCTGACGCCGTGAAAAAATGGTCTGATGAGGTAAAACCCGCTTTGTATACTATTCGTGCTGCTAAGCCCTAGCAAATAAAATATTTTTTTAAGCTATTGGACTATCGCGGTCAAGAACGCATTTTGGAAAATCAGGATAATCCATTTGCCTGGGTTGTTTTAGCGCAGCTCGCCGCGGTAGAAACAAAACAAGATAATGATGCACGCTTTCAAAAATTTAGTTTAGCCCGACGTCTTTATGAACACGATTTGAGTCGTGACAGGATCATTGTGCTTTCACGTTTATAGACTGGGTGCTTACACTGCTTAAGCCTTTAGAGATACGTTATAATCAAGCCTTATCATTCAATGCTTCTTTTGAGTGAATGAATCTCGCTTCAAGGTTTATGGGTATTGCAAGAAGTTTATATAACGTGTTTCGCCCTCTTTCGTGGAAATAAATAGGTATGGCAACTCAATTTCGAATATCTTTGGCCTTTTCTGTTTTTTGCAGGATACTTCTACACCGACTATAATCTAAGTTCTTTAAATGCGAAAAGGAACGACTGAAAGATGAAATGGATTAAACCGGTCTATACGGAGATGCGTTTTGGTTTTGAAATAAATATGTACATCTATTACTCCTAATTGCATCCGGAATGGATAAAAATGCGACTCAAAATTCTCGGATCAGCCGCAGGCGGAGGGTTTCCGCAATGGAATTGTCACTGCAGCAATTGCCAAAACGTACGTGTAAAATCGATAACCACGCTTTCGCGTACACAATCCTCGATTGCCATCAGTGAAAATAGTAAAAAATGGATTCTTGTCAATGCATCTCCTGACATACGCAAACAACTGGAAGACTTTCACGAAGCACAACAAACGAACCGGTTACGCGATTCAGGAATTTGGGCCATCATTTTGACAGACAGCCAAATTGACCATGTCGCAGGATTACTTTCACTACGGGAAGCTGAAAAATTAATCATCTATTGCACCGAAGTAGTTCGAGAAGAACTCACATACCATTTGCCACTGTTTGAAATTTTAAAAAACTACTGTGTGATTGAATGTAATCGTATTCATGATTCGCATGTTTTTACGGTTCAAGGATTCGAAAACTTACGATTAACACCTATCGATTTACCGGGAAAGTCTCCGCCGTATTCTCCTTATAGACACACCCCTAAACGTGGTGCGAATACGGCTTTGATGATTTTAGACACGCTCACCCAGAAGACTATTTTTTATGCACCCGCCATTGCGCAATGGGATGAACCGTTATTTCAACGGATGAATAATGCGGATTGTGTGCTGGTTGATGGTACATTTTGGCACGACGACGAAATGTCGCGCACCGGAATAAATAACAAATTAGCCGCCGAGATGGGACATTGTGCGCTCGCTGGCGAGGAAGGGTTGCTTTCTCATTTGAATGCACTGCAAAAGCCGAGAAAGATAGTTATTCATGTGAATAATACGAATCCGATACTCAATACAACCTCTTCCGAATACGCGCAACTCAATCATGCAAACGTTGAAATCGCCTATGATGGAATGGATATCTTACTTTAGGAGCGCTGTTTTATGCCGACTAAACGCTGCGAAGTATCATTGTCTCAGAGTGTATTTGAAAAAAAAATTTTAAACCTTGAAAAATATTATCATATCCATCATCCTTTCAATCAATTAATGAACGATGGCCAATTGACTCGGCAACAAATTCAACAGTGGGTGATTAATCGCTTCTATTATCAAGTCAATATCCCTGTAAAAGATGCTGCTATTTTATCCAATTGTCCTCTACGGGAGATACGAAGAGAATGGGTGAAACGGATCATTGAACACGATGGCGATGTCATTAATCCCGGTGGAATTGAAGCCTGGCTGACATTGGGAGAAGCGTGCGGACTGACGCGTAACTTATTGTGGTCTATGAAATATGTCCTGCCGGGCGTGCGCTTTGCAGTAGACGCTTACATTCAGTTTACACGAACGCATCCATGGCAAGCTGCGGTTTGTTCATCGTTAACGGAGCTTTTTGCACCCGAAATCCATCGCCAACGTTTAACGAATTGGCCCATCCATTATCCATGGATGGATTTAAACGCATTAGCTTATTTTCGTTGTCGATTAAATCAAATCAATCATCATGTCAAAAAAGGCTTACAATGGACACTCGAAAATTTTCAAACACACGAACAGCAAACACAAGCATTGGCTATTTTAAAATTTAAATTAGAAATTCTTTGGTCAATTTCAGACAGCCTTTACTTAGCCTATGTATTAGGTCACCCTCCCATCACATTTTCAAAGGATGATACATGATACAGGAAAATCAATTCAATCTGGATGCACCGATTGGTCTTGCTTCAGGGTTTCGCTTGCAATGGGAAAAAAGCCAAGCGCGCTATGTACTGCTTTATCCCGAGGGAATGATAACACTCAATACCACTGCGGCTGAAATTTTAAAATTATGTGACGGTTACCGCTCTATTACAACAATAATTAGTGCGTTACACACTCAATATAAGCACGGTGCAATCCTTCATTTAACCGAAGATACGCATCATTTTTTAATCACCGCACTACAAAAAGGGTGGTTAACCGTTTTTTAAATGTTAGGAAAACATCAAAAAGCACAGGACACACCATCACCACCCCATTGGTTATTGGCGGAACTCACCTATGCTTGCCCCCTACAATGTATTTATTGTTCGAATCCATTAGACTTTAGTCAACGTAAAAAAGAATTAGATACAAAATGCTGGATACAACTATTGCGTAACGCGCGAGAATTAGGTGCTGTTCAATTAGGTTTATCGGGGGGGGAACCGCTGTTAAGAAAGGATCTAACCCTTATCGTGAGCGAAGCACATGCATTAAATTATTATACGAATCTTATTACCTCTGCAGTTGGACTTAATGAAAATCGTTTAATAGAATTAAAAAATGCGGGTTTAGATAGTATACAAATTAGTCTTCAAGCCCCTACTGAACGATTAAATCATCACATTGCCAGAACAAAATTATTTGAGCATAAACTATTCATGGCAAAAAAGGCCAAAGAAAAACGTTTTAAGCTTACTTTAAATATCGTTATTCATCGATTAAATATTGATTCTGTTGGCGAACTATTAGATTTAGCGTTAGATTTAAAAGCCGATTATATTGAATTAGCGAATACGCAATATTATGGTTTTGCTTTCGTGAATCGCGATCGCTTGTTGCCCACCTTTGAACAAATAAAAAAAACGGAAGCTCTTGTAGGAGACTATCAGAAACGCTATCGCGATAAAGCCAAAATTTATTACGTTATTCCCGATTATTATCGTAATCGACCCAAACCGTGTATGAATGGTTGGGGTAAAATTTTCTTAACCATTACACCAGACGGTTATGCGTTGCCCTGCCATTCCGCGAGAATAATACCGAATTTGATTTTTCCGACCATTCATGAACATAGCTTACATTGGATATGGTATGAATCCCCGTTATTTAATACGTTTCGAGGCCATCAATGGATGAAAGAACCGTGTCGCTCTTGTTCGTTGCGATTTAAAGATTTTGGCGGTTGCCGTTGTCAAGCGTATTTACTCCTTAACGATGCGTATGCGACAGACCCGGTCTGTGATTTGTCACCGAAGCACGGGGTCATTCAAGAAGCGATTGACCGCGCGATGGAGAATACCTGCAAAGAAATTCCGTTGATCTATCGAAATACACGGACTTCAAAATCCTTTTTAAAGTAATGAAACGTTTAGGGGGTATTCAACGAACTGTCTCTTGCAACACCAATATCACCAGTAATTCCCCCTGCAATAATAAGAAGTGCTGCTGTAAACGGTGAGACGGCCGAAGAAATCACCGCGGTAAAAGATAATAAAGCCAATAAAATGACTCCTAAAATAATTACCATAATAAATAAAAATTTAGAATGAACATAAGAAGGCTTAAAGGCCAAGAGTGCTAAGAACACGCTTGCAAAGGAAATAAGAAAAATAAAAGCGCCGATGAAAAGCTCCTCTGATTGCGGAATGCTTTGGTTGTAGTCATAGATAAATTTCTCTGCAAAGAAATAACTCAATGATCCGATTAGTCCTAAAAGCCCTCCGATCAGTATGATAATTTTTGCTATCGTTTTAAGGTTCATCCGGATTTCCTCTGATTCGGTAAAGCGAAGGCAATGACTTCGTCACTCACGTTCGGTGTTAAAATAGTATTACCGCCGGCAACAAACACCACATATTCTCTGCCTTGATATTCATAAATAGCGGGAATCGAAACTGCCGGTGCAGCGACCTGAGCACTCCACAGTACATCACCTGTCGTCAGATCCAATGCACGTACTCGCGAATCCATAGAAGCGCCGATAAAAATTAACCCGCTTCCTGTAATAACAGGCGCACCAATGGTAATACTTCCCCAGGATTTTGGCATATAAAAACCCCATTTTTGCACTTCACCAAAAGGCTTTTTCCATAATCGTTGTCCTGTATTCAACGCATAAGCAGAAATTTCACCATACGGTGGTTTCCAGCAAGGCATACCGAAAGGGTTTAAAAAGGTCTCTAATTTAAATCCATAAGGCGCACCTGCCATGTCATACATGCCAAACGCTTCGCCTACATTGGCAGTGTGATGATGTTTAAGAAAATCATTATAAACCTCGCGTGGTATTAATTTATAAATTTGTACCGCCATCGAACTATTCACCACAAAAATTTGTTTATTCGGATCGATCGCACCACCACCCCATTCCACACCCCCTACGGTTGCGGGGAAAATAAGACTTCCTTGTTCGCTCGGCGGCGTAAAACGACCTTGATATTTTAGTGTGGCTAATTTTCGTGAGCAGTAGCCAAAACTAAGCCAATCGGAAAGTTTAAAAATACCGGGCCATTTATCCGAAACAACGGGAATGGGATAGGGAACCGTGGGTTGCGTACTCGCGGCAACCTCGCCTTTTGCATCTGAAGCAGGCACTGGCTTTTCAATAATTGGGTAAATCGCTTCTCCTGTGTAACGATTCAAAATAAATAAATAACCTTGTTTCGACGTTTGGATTAAAGCAGGAATCGTTTTACCGTCTTTCTTAATGTCTACCAGTGAGGGCGCGGCGTTTGTATCCAGATCCCACAGATCATGATGAACGAACTGTTTACTCCAGATGACATGCCCGTTATGCGCATTTAAAGCAGTCATCGACGTTCCAAAAGGAATCGGTGTTAAACGATTCCCTCCCCAAAAATTGGGGCTCGGTGAACTGATTGGTAAATAGACAATTCCTTTGTCTTTATCTACCGACATACTGGCCCACACATTGGATGTACCGGTTTTCGGGGCGATATGAGCGGGTATTGTCTGGAAAGTCCACACCAACCGACCCGTTCGTGCATCTAAACCCAAAACATTACCGACGGGATCAATAGAATATTCCCAATCTTTACCGGCCCAACCTAAAATGAGCAAATCTTTATAGACGGTGGGTGGCTGTAAAATGGCTAACGGCCAAAGATCGGGATGGGTATTCCATTGATTAATATCTAACTGGCCCTGCACACCGAAATCGGTACAACGTTTTCCTGTATCTGCATCGATGGCGTATAGTTTCCCATCCATAGTGCCGCTATAAATCCGTTTCTGACAACTCCTTCCGGGAATCATCGTTTTCGCCTGCCAATAAGCGACACCTCGCGTTTTTAAAGCCGGTTGCACCAATGTTTTTAAGCTCGCACGTGGATCAAAAACCCATTTAATTTGACCGGTCGCAGGATTAAGGGCAAAAACGCGATAAAAAGGCGTGCTCACATAAACGGTATTATTAACAAAAAGCGGTGTTGCTGACCACACCGTAGGCGGTAATTGACCTTTTCCCGTAGAAAAATCGCCCGTATGGATTTCCCACGCAACGGACAAATCGCGAACATTATGGGGAGTAATTTGAGTTAATGAAGAATATTTCTGTGCGTTTAAATCACCATTGAATGTTGGCCAGGTCGTGTTTTCTGCAGAAAGGCTGACCATGTGAAAACACATAAAAAAAAATGCGATCCATTGAATAAGGTTGCTCATTCTTTAATCCATGTAGCGACGTAAATAAACCATCCACAACCCGCTAACAGTATGAAAATAAACAGCAACCTGCTTTCTAAGAAATAAGCGGCGCATAATGTACCAAATAACAACACCATCATCAGCATATTGACGCCCACGTGTATCCATCGATAATGATCGTGTCGGAAAAAGTAAATAAGCCCGCTTAATAAAGTCATTGTCAACGTCGTTAAGCTGACTAATTCAGCCCCGCCAGTATAACGAATTGGACTTGCCGGAAGAAAAAAATTAAATAACGATACAATCAATCCAATCGCAGAAAACAGGAACATCATCCCTATTCCTAACCGTTTTTTGTCTTTAAGCAACATCGAGCTATCCTTTCGTTTTTAAAGACGTCATGGCGTTTAATCCTTACTTACCCTGTAGCGTAGTCGATTTATCATTTTTTTCAAATCGGGAACGGGATAGTCAACGTGGATATCTTTTGCTTGAGCGCATGAAGTTGTTTTGAGGTTTCTGTTTCTTGAAAAAATAAAAAACGACCATTCACCACTTTATTGACAAAAAAAGCGGTTCCTAAGGTTAATATCAACACAACAAGATTGCCTAATAATTCTTTATACCCTCGGTGCTCCTCCAATAGAAATCTGGCTTTATCAATGGCCGCCAAGGCTTGGAATTGATAATCCAAATACGTTATTTTTTTTTCTTCAAAATACAAAAGATCTAATTTTTTTAAATCTGAAACCAGTGTATTGGCACTCTTTGCAGCCAAGAAAAATCCACGATTTACTAAATCATCGACTTTATAAAATAAATGATCTAATTGAAATTCAATATCCACATACGTTAAAAAAGAATCACTCACCTGGGTTCGATAATTGGAGTAGGTGAAATCTTTTAATGTTTTACTTTTTGAAAAAAAAAATTCTATTTCTCGTAATTTTATAACTGAATTAAAATCAGCGATTGACTGAAACTGAATCGCTTCTAATTGTTTAATCCCTTCTGTCAGATCGTCTATACTGTGAGTTACTTCATAAAAAATTTTAAATGGAGATAATTCTCTTTTCGTTTTAATGTCTATTAAATGATTTAAAAGGAGCGCCAGCGATCGCCTTATGATTTCATTTTTTTCATCCATTTCTTTATGCATAATGACTATTTCCTGTTAAATTTTAAATGATTACATGGAATGTTTTAAAGATTCTATTTTTTCATCTATCCTTGCTCATTCACGAGTTAGGGTATACCGTGTTAACGGGGGATGCAACACAACCGCGTTTCTAGACGAACACGGTCCTATCCGTTGCGTTATAGTGCGATCCTTAGAAAACCTGTGCGTGATATAACTAACCTATCAATCCGAACGGATTTGTTCGCCGCCAGAAACCATCATTCATAAAACATCAACCGCTAGAACCCTCGAAAACATCCCTGTTTTCTCAATCCAAAACGATTCACGTTACAAAAAATCAGTTTAATGATTCCACTTCCCCTAAAAAGAGAAATTCTCTACACACATCCACTTTAACGCAACCAGAAACGTACAACCTATCGAATAAAAACAAAAAAACTTGTATTTTTAGATTTTATGACGAGAAAATTTCTAAAAAATCCTATGCCTCAGTTTTCTTCGGATAAGAAATTCAATAAAACGATTCAAAAAATACAAAGGCAAAAAGATAAGATCAACACGGATGTTTTTAAACACAATAACCTTAAACAGTAAAAAGTATCGCTCTACTTTCGTTCTGTTAAAAATAATTAAGAATAACGCGTTTAATTAGGTTGCAGTGCGGTGCGTTTAATGTTCTCTAGCGTTGAGGATAAAACTTTAGAAATATCACAGAATTGACCGCTTTTTATCTTTTTCAGCAACTCAGTCTGCAGCGCAATGCTATCAAAATCTACCTTAACTTCTATTTTTTTTAAATGCGCTTCAAATTCAGTGACGATATTCAACGCATAAGCTTGCGCATCTAAATCAGAAATAGAATCGTCTTTTTGAAAAAAATTTAACGTTGTACCCTTTTTTTTTCTTATCAGTAAATCAATCAGAGGAAGCACGCTAGGAATACTTATCAAATTATGAGGAATAAATTCTCGTGTCGTATTAAAATAACCATGCTCACACGTAGCCGGATTTAAAAATCCAATTAAATTTGAACATTCAGATAGATTTGCTTTTTCTTGAAAAGTATTTGAAATGAATTGTGTTTCTAAGCCTAAATTCATTCGAATAGGTTGGTTTTTTTTTATTCTTGGTTTTAAATGTTTTTCAAAACGCGTATTGTGAGCACTCATTGAGAAAGCTACGTTATCCTTTTGTTTCTTTTCGGTTATGAGATGCTTTATTTTTTCATAATGACGATGTGTCGGAGAGAGCTGATCCAATGGTGTATTTCCCTTATTATTTTTTATATGACTATTTGCATGCTGTTCTAAAAGATAGGTGACCATTTTTAACGATAAATTTTCATCGCTGATAATCATCGCAAAGTGTAACGCCGTATTTCCTTCACTACCCTGTGTATTTAAATTGACCATGCTATGTTCAACAAGATAATGCACCACATCCATCGCGTGACTTAGAATAGCCACCTGTAAAGGGGTATTGCCTTCATTATTTTTTGCCTCGATATCTGCGCCATGCGTCAGTAAAATTTGTATCGAATTTACATAATTGGTAATCCCCGCCGTGTGTAATGGTGTATTGCCGAGCTGATCAGTACTATTTACATCGGCACCTCTTTCCACTAAATAAATGACAAGTTCTGTATAACCAAACCAAATAGCAACATGGAGAGGCGTACGACCATAGCGATCTTTACATTTTAAATCCCTATTTTCTTCTTCAACCAAAAAAGTAATCACATTTAAGTGATAGTTTTTGATTGCCTCTAATAGGCTGAGATTTAATTTTTTTCCTTTAAAAAAATAACGAATAGTGGCAACGCTTCCATTATCTAAAATACTGTTTAAAAAAGTCTTTCCGACATTATTTTCAATGCCTGTATCAGCCCCCTGTTCCATTAAATAATTTATCAATTCAATATAGTCATTAAAAGCCGCGACATGTAATGCGGTATTTCCATGGTTATCCTGCGCATTGATATCCGCGTCTTGTTCTATCAGATAACGAACAACGTCCTCATTATTCCTTGACACCGATAAATGTAACGGTGTGTTCCCTAAATTATCGCTTATTTCGCTCGTGGCATTTTTTTTTATCAGATATTTCACAATGTCTAAATGGCCATTGCGAGCCGCCTCATGTAACGGTGTACTCCCTGAATCATTGTTTGCTTCAATCGTTGCATTTTTTCCTATTAGATACTTGACAATGTCTAAATGGCCATTGCGAGCCGCCTCATGTAACGGTGTACTTCCTGAATCATTGTTTGCTTCAATCGTTGCATTTTTTCCTATTAGATACTTGACCATGTCTAAATGGCCATTGCGAGAAGCGACATAAAGGGGGGTCACACCCATTTTATTTTTCGTCTCTACATGAACGCCATGATCGATCAGAAATACAACAATCCGTAAGAAATTATTTCTAGTGGCTAAATGAAGCGGAGTATCGCCGTAGTTGTCTTTTATTTCTAAATTGACATTCTTCTTCGTAAGATAATTAACCATATCAAAATAGCCATTTTGAGAAGCCCAATGTAAAGGTGTTCTGCCGAATTGATCACTCAGTTCTAAACGGATTCCTTTTTTTGCAAGATGATCGATTATCCCTATTTCACCATGGGCGGCTGAAAAATGGAGTATTTGTTCATAGAGCGCTTCACATTTTAATGTGAATTTAATCGCTGTTTCCTTTACCAAAAATTCCATTAAATTTATATTATTGTCCACAATACTGATTTGTAAGGGAGTGTAAGATTTTATATTCACTGCCGTTAAGTCAGCTCCTGCATTAATGAGAGATTTTACAGATTCTAAATCGTCCATCAGTACTGCGTAATGTAAAGCAGTATTACCGTCATTATCTTTCGTTTCCAAATCTATTTTCTTTTCTAAAAAAAAGTTTACTAAATCGGAATAACCATCGTGAATTGCATTATGGAGTAATGTACTGTTATTCGCATCTTTTATTGCTAGATTAGCGCCGTTTTCGACTAAGCACTTTACCAGTACTAAATCTCCTTTTAATGTCGCTATTTGCAAAGGAGAGAGATGACTTGGCATTTTCAAATCGAGCTTAACTTTTTTACTCAGTAAAAAACTGACAATATCCGTATAACCGAATAAAGTCGCGTAAAAAAGAGGTGTATTGTGTTGCTTATCGAGGCTATCTAAGTAAGCGCCTTTTTCTACTAAATAACGAACCATATTTAAATGACCATATTGAATCGCATAATACAAGGCTGTTTCCCCTGTAACGGTCATCTTATTCACATCCATCCCTTTATTAATGAGATATTCCGCTACCGCCAAATTATTTTTCTGAGCCGCATAATGTAATGGCGTAAGGCCCGTATAGAATTCATCTAAATAAGCTCCATTTTTTACTAAATATTTTACTAACTTTAAATGTCCATATTTGACCGCATAATTTAAGGGGGTATCGCCTTGGCTATTGAATATGTTTAAATCAACACCTCTTTCAAATAGCATATCAACAATGTCAACGTGACCGTATTGAACAGCGATATGTAAAGGGGTATTACCCATCATTCTTTCTTTAATTTCCAAATAGGAGCCTTTTGTTATTAAAAATTTTACGATAGGGGAATAACCATAATAAACGGCAAGGTATAAGGGAGTCATTCCCCGAAAATTTCTAACATTTACCGAAACACCCGCTTCTACAAAAAATTTTACTGCGTCTAAACAGCCGTGTCTTATGGCTCTAAAAATATTATTGATCATTAAATTTCTATTAACCAACTGAGAATGACATAGTCTCGATTTCCTACGAAAATAAATGAAATGAGTTTGGTTTGATCGAATGAAAAATTTATTTTTTAGCAGCATTGCCTTCTCCCTGGATAATCATCTTAATTTATAAACCATTAAATCAAACATTAAATTTTTATTTTTTTAATGCAGTCGATCGAATTAAAACAGACATTTTAAATTAAAGTTTCTCAATAAACAAACTGTAAAATAGATCAAGAAATGCAGTATTATATCGACGACACTGCATATCCTGTAGAATAGAAATGATTCAGACTCTCAAAGGTATTTAATCCTATGTCGAACCCTTTAAACGCAAAAAATACGCACACAAGTGATGCATTTGAGTATACATGCCCTATGCATCCAGAAATTATTCGTCATCAACCGGGGAGCTGTCCCATTTGTGGTATGTCTTTAGAGCTTCGGTCACCCTCTCCCCAAATAGCCAAACCCATTCAAACCGAATTAAACGATTTAACACAACGATTTTGGTGGAGCGTCCTTTTCACACTGCCCATTTTATTTTTAACAATGGGTTCGCATATCCCTGGAATCAAAGACGTTATCGCCGCTATTCCAGTGCCGTTTTCTGCGGGACTCCAATTTGTTTTAACCACGATAGTCATCGCCTGGTGCGGTTATCCACTGCTAAAAAAAGCATGGCTTTCTATCACTCAGCGTCATTTGAATATGTTTACCTTGATTGGTTTAAGTGTCAGCATTGCTTATGGATATAGCGTCATTGCTTTGTTTTTCCCCAATCTTTTTCCGACTACTTTTTTGGAAAATGGCTCCATTCATTTCTATTTTGAAACAGCCAGTGTGATCATAACGCTTGTCCTCATGGGACAGGTTTTAGAAACAAAAGGACGTGAACAAACCGGCAGTGCGTTGCGGTCTTTGCTTGATTTATCCCCAAAAACCGCTCGACGAATACAGGGTCAAACCGAAACTGAAATTCCTTTCGATGAAATTCACATCAATGACACACTCCGTGTACGGCCCGGTGAAAAAATCCCTACCGATGGTGAAGTGATTCAAGGTCATAGTTCAGTTAACGAATCGATGATTACGGGTGAATCCATCCCGATTGAAAAGCAAGCGGGTGCATCCGTCATCGGTGGCACTTTAAATTTGTCTGGAAGTCTTATTATGCGCGCTAAACAGGTGGGAAAAGAAACACTGCTCGCTCAAATTGTCCAATTAGTTTCTGAAGCACAACGATCAAAAGCACCCATTTCAAAGCTTGTTGATCGAATTTCCAGTTATTTTGTACCTGGTGTCTTAGTCATTGCAGCACTTACTTTTATGATATGGTCAATTTGGGGTCCCAGCATGACCGATGGTTTAATCGCTTCCATTTCGGTATTAATTATCGCTTGTCCGTGCGCCTTAGGTTTAGCAACACCGATGTCTATTACGGTTGGAATGGGACGAGGCGCAAAAGCAGGAATTTTGATTAAAAATGCGGACAGTCTCGAACGTTTTGAAAAAGTTAATGTGCTGGTCGTTGATAAAACAGGCACATTAACCCGTGGAAAACCCGCGGTGAATCATATTATTCCACATAAAAATTTTACTCACAATGAAATACTACGACTCGCTGCCAGCTTAGAAGTGGCCAGTGAACATCCGCTTGCCAATGCGTTCATTGACGCTGCCCAAAAAAATCAGCTTGATTTAGAAGAAATTGAACATTTTTCCGCTGAAATCGGTCAAGGTATTCGAGGGATTTGGAAAGGTAAACAACTTGCTTTAGGTAATGCTACACTTTGTAATACACTGAACGTCTCAATAGCACCTTTAAAAGAAAAAGCGTTGCAATTCGCTAAAAAAGGTGAAACGGTCATGTATTTCATCGTTGAAAATCAGCTCGCAGGACTTATCAGTGTTGTTGATCCCATTAAAAACTCAACTGCATCCGCATTAAAAAATTTAAAAAATCTGGGTTTAAAGATTGTTATGGTAACCGGTGATAATCAAACAACCGCTCAGGCGGTTGCTAAAAAATTAGCTATCCAAGACCTAAAAGCGGAGGTATTGCCTTCTGAAAAAGGCAAAATTGTGAAACAATTACAAAAAAAAGGGAATATCGTTGCCATGGCAGGCGATGGCATCAATGATGCACCTGCCCTCGCTCAAGCAGACATTGGTATCGCCATGGGCACTGGCACGGATGTAGCCATCCAAAATGCAGATGTTACTTTGGTCAAAGGTAATTTAATAGGAATCGCCCGCGCAAAACAACTCAGCAGCCATGTGATGAAAAACATCCGTGAAAATTTATTCTTAGCATTTATTTACAATAGTCTTTGTATCCCTATCGCCGCAGGCATTTTTTACCCCTGGAATGGTCATTTGCTTGATCCCATGTTCAGTGCGCTCGCCATGAGTTTAAGCTCGCTTTCAGTTGTCGGAAATTCCCTACGGTTACGCACATCAAAAATTTATCCGTAAAAAATAACGTCGAATCTCCCTCTCATTACAATTTTTTACTCACTTCTGAAAAGACATGGATATCAAATTTTTTTAATTCTCGTAAATAACTTTCGAGTGAAATGAATTGGGTGCAGGATAATGCTCCAGTTTCAACCATTTCATCTTGTATTATTTTTTTTGCTAAAAGTACCGCTGGAATCGTTGGAACATAAAGACCGTCACCATTTTTAGCAATCATAAACCATTTAATGCTTTTATAATAACCTTCATAATCTTTACCGGAGATCAGCATATGCATGCCACCATCGTCACTACCCAAAGACTTAAAATAACCACTCCACTTTAATAATCGTTTTGCATGTTTTTCTAATTTCATTGGAAATTTTAAACGAATTAACCACGATAAAGCCCATAAACCAAAGTGTTCAATACGACTTTCGACACCCGTAGAAAACCGAATTGATTTAATCGGAAAAAAAGCCGGCAATAAATCGAGATCAGTCACATCGCAGTTTGCCATCCAACGTTTTCCGAGGAGTGGATAGTTTTGACGATATAAATCTTGCCATCCATAAACTTTTTTAGTGGCTCCACAAAAATCTTCTAATCGACGTCCTACCTGGCTTAAAATAGATTTTAAGGTAGCCAGTCCTCTTTCCGTTTTTTGGCCCAGTGAAATCCCATAAATTAAGGAATCTATCGTTTTAAATTCATCTTTATAATAATTCAAAACGGCTGATGATAAACACGGCAATGTACTCGCACCGGTGATCGCCACACAATGTTTTTTGACGGCTTCTTCTTCTAAAGCCGAAAATTCATTCACATACTCTCGGGCATTGGCTAAATCGATGTAATTTATCCCCAAAAGAACACAATTGACGGCCGCTGCAAAATCAGCGGTTTGATAAGGTCCAGTGGCATTAATCACTAATAAGGGTCTCCATCTGAGTAATTCTTGTGATAATTTCGATTTAAAATCAAAACAAGCAACATCAATAGAGAAATGAGCGGCTACTTTAGAAAGTTGTTTTTTTAAAATTAATAATTTTTCTTCATTACGCCCTGTAATAATGATAGCAATATTTTTTTCCACTAAACCTTTTGCTATTTTTTTACCCAGCGTTCCTGTCGCTCCTAAAATTAAAACTTTACACTCTTCATCCGGCTGCATGCGTTAATATCCCTCTTATTTTTAAATTCAAAACAGTCATTAAGATTTTATTATATCTCTATTTTTTGAAAAAACTTAAAATTTTTTTAATCTAAATCTTTTCCTCCTTTTTGAAAAAAAACTTTCCATTTTTAGAGTTCTTTATCGTTGATAAGCCACTAAAATTGTAACATGTTTTTTAAATTTTTCATGATGAGATTTGATCAATCATTGATAAGCCAGAAACAGCAAAAAAATAAATTATTAAATGATTTCAAAAATAAATTATTTTTTAAGCTTTATTTTTTAATTTAATATGATAATCTACGTTGTGTTAAGACCGGTCAATAATTTTTTTCCGATACGTATAAAGGTATGGCGCATCAGAAAAAGCTGCCAGCGTGTCCCTTGTAATTGGCGCCATAACGCCGCTGATCGAACACCTGCCAGTAATGCAGCACGGATCCTGTTAATCGTTTCAGCGTGTGTTAAGTATTTTCCTTGTCCAATAATATGCAACCGAAACGAAAGTGTTCCCAATGTCGTCACATAGATATCGGCTAAGCCATTGATGATAAGTTGAGGCGAAGCTGAAAAATAATTAGCCTGAGAAATAGCATGCTTAATCCGTCGACCTAAATTTTTTTTAATTTCTGGTGATCGAAAGAGTTTGCGTTCAAGATGCATTAAACCAATTAAATAATGCATTAATTCGCGATCCTGTTTGATTTTAGTAGCGGTCAGCAAATCGACCAATGCTTGCAAACCTAAACGTAACCCTTGAATCGTTCCTCCATAGACGTGTTCCACCGATTTCACATCAATGGTATAGATACTTTGAATACTGGTATCAAAGGCAAGCTTTTCAACCTTTCCCGTTCTTGCTAAATCGCGAACTAATGCGGCCGACTGAAAAATACCAGCCAATGCTAAGCTTCGTTCAATATTTTTTTTTTCGTTGATGTGCATGACGCGTTAATAAGTAAAAAGATAAGCTTAACGTAGTTTCAAGGTCGCTAACCCAAAGAGTACCAAGATAAATGTAATAATCCAAAACCTTACAATAATTCTGGGTTCTGGCCAACCCTTTAATTCAAAATGATGATGAATAGGCGCCATACGGAAAATCCGTTTACCCGTTAACTTAAAAGAAGCCACTTGCAACATCACCGAAACCGTTTCTAACACAAAAACACCGCCCATAATCAGTAGTACAAATTCTTCTCTCACCACAACGGCAATACAGCCTAAAGCAGCACCTAAACCTAAAGCACCCACATCACCCATAAATACTTGCGCGGGATAGGTGTTAAACCATAAAAAACCCAATCCTGCACCGACAATTGCACCACAAATAACCACCATTTCACCCGCACCCGGAACAAAAGGGATCGCTAAATATTTAGCATAGGCTATGTTTCCGGTGAGATAGGCAAAAATACCTAACCCACTTCCGACTAATACCGTCGGCATAATCGCTAAACCATCCAAGCCATCGGTTAAGTTAACGGCGTTACTGCTGCCCACAATAACAATATAGGCCCAAGGAATATAAAATATTCCCAAGGGAATCAGTAAGTTTTTAAAAAAAGGAACCACGAGTTGGGTTTCTATGGGTAATTTCGCATTGATATAAAGTAATGTAACGATTGTCAAACCCACGACAGATTGCCAAAAATATTTCCAACGAGGAATTAATCCTTTACTATTTTTTAACGTTAATTTTAAATAATCGTCTGCAAATCCAATGAAACCAAACCCTACAATGCCTAATAACACGAGCCAAATCATATGATTATTCAGATTCGCCCATAGTAAGGTTGTCATCACAATCGCAATTAAAATTAAAGCCCCCCCCATGGTTGGTGTACCCGCTTTACTGAAATGGGTTTGTGGACCATCCTCACGAATGGATTGACCAATCTGCCGGTGACTTAATGTGCGGATCATTCTGGGCGCCAACAACAGTGAAATAAGAAACGCTGTTAACGTTGCTAAAATAGCTCTTAATGTTAAATATTGAAAAACATGAAAAGCACGATAATAATTTGATAGAAAAACAGTTAACCATAACAACATGTGTTTCGTTCTCTTAAAAAAAATAAAAAATAATCGTCTCTAACGTTATCATCCACATATTATTAATCCATTAAAGCAGCCGCTACTTTCTCCATTTGTGCATTGCGTGAACCTTTAATTAAAATAGTCACGTTTTTTTGTACATCGGGTTTTAACGCTAAAATCAATTTTTGATGATTTGAATAGTGTTTGCCATGGGCACCAAACGCTTTGGCTGTTTCTTCACTTAAATCACCACAAGTATAGACTTTATCGATCGTTAACGCTTTTGCTAATTCTCCCATTTGACGATGATAGGCACCCGCACTTTTACCCAACTCACTCATATCACCCAGAACCAAAATTCGCAGGCCTTTGTAATGTGCTAACAATTTTAAGGCCGCCGCCACTGAACTCGGATTCGCATTATAGCTGTCATCAATCAATGTCGCGCCTGTTTTTGTTGTGCGATTGATCACTCTCCCGGATAAGGGTTGCATTTTTTCTAAGCCGGATTGAATAACAGAGAATTCCACACCCACTTGACGCGCGACCGCCGCGGCCGCTAATGCATTCATGACGTGATGTTGTCCCGATAAATTTAAGCGAATGATGATTTCCTCTCCGGAAGAAACCAATAAAAAAGTAGGTCTTCCCGTTTTATCCAGCTGGATCTGACGCGCATAAAAATCACAGTTTTGAGTTAAACCAAAATTCACACGCCGATACTGAGCGCTGGCTTTTTCCAATATATCCCTATGATTATCCGCAGCGTTAAGGATAGCCACGCCCTTTTGAGCTAACCCTGAAAAAATCTCTGCTTTAGCCTCGGCAACGCGCAAAATGGACCCAAATCCTTGTAAATGAGCAGGACCTATATTCGTGATTAACGCAATATCAGGTTGTGTAATATGCGTTAAATAGTCAATTTCTCCGGCGTGATTGGCACCCATTTCAATAACCGCATAACGATGCTCCGCCGTTAAATGAAGTAACGTTAACGGTAATCCAATCGCATTATTAAAATTTTTAAAATTAGCCAGTACCGGCCCCATTTCCGCCAAAATAGAACGAATCATTTCTCGCGTTGTGGTTTTCCCGCAACTTCCGGTTAAGCCAATAATAGGAATAGAAAACTGACGCCGATGGTGCTTCGCAAGTTCACCGAGCGCTTTCCGCGTATCCTCCACGAGAACTAAAGGTAAATCCGTTTCTATCACCTCTTCCACAACAGCCGCCGCTGCACCATGCTGCTGAGCCTCACCAACATAGTGATGGCCATCATACTGTTTACCACGAAGCGCTATAAAAAGTTCATGCGGTTTTATAGAACGCGAATCCACGCTTATCCCCTTGTAATGAGCGTCTGCACCGAGCAGTGTTCCTTTCAGCCTGCTTGCAAGCGTTGATAATTTCACTTCGTTAACCCTAAAAAGGTAAGTATAGTAATCGATAGTTATCGATATTGCACGGGTAACACGAAATCTTATTTTGGAAATAAAAAATTACTGATTTAAAAAATGTTGAACTTCAACGGCATCATCAAAAGGATAGTTGATTCCATGAATCGACTGATAGGACTCGTGTCCTTTTCCTGCGATTAAAACAATATCCGAAGGTTGAGCGGCTTTCAGTGCATAGGCTATCGCTTTTTTCCGTTCAGGTTCATAATAAATCGCTTTGTTTCCCTTAAAACCTTGTCGAATATCTTGAAAAATTTGAAACGGATCTTCATAACGAGGATTATCATTTGTTACAATAATATGATCCGCCCCTTCTTCCGCGATAGCTGCCATCAGGGGTCGTTTTCCTTTATCGCGATCGCCGCCACAACCAAATAAACAATAGAGTTGCCCTCGACAATGCGACCTTAACGCCTGCAAAACCTGCTGTAGCGCATCGGGTGTATGCGCGTAATCCACAACAACGATTGCTTTTCCTTTCACTCGAAAAGTTTGCATGCGTCCTTTAGCGCTTTTTAATCGCGATAAAACTTGCGAAATTTCGGCCAAAGAAAAATGTAAGCTTTTCAGCACTGTTAATACTAACAACAAATTACTTAAATTAAACGCGCCCATTAAAAACTGATTTTCAATAAATACGTCTCCCCAGGGCGTATCAATTTCTGCCTGTAGTCCCTGTTGATTAAAATCAAATTTTTTTACCGTGACCTGTGGAATATGTGACCAACGCGCTTGAGGACGTTTTAACGAATAAGTAGAGATAGGGAGTTGTTTCTCAAACTCAGTTAACCATAATTGTGCGTAAGGATCATCGGCATTTAAAACAATGTGTTGGACACCGGGTAATTCAAAAAAAGAGCGCTTGGCCTTTGCATAAGCATCCATTGTTTTATGATAGTCTAAGTGATCACGCGTCAAATTAGTCAATGCGGCGACCGAAAATTCAGTTCCATTTAAACGCTTTTGAGCCAATCTGTGCGAGGAAACTTCCATAACAACCGTTTGTGCGTGTTGAGCGCGAAAAGCTGCGAGTAATTGTTGTAGTTCGATGGCATCCGGTGTCGTTAATTGAGCGCGTTTTAAATGACCATAAAAACCGTTGCCTAAGGTGCCGATAACACCACACGATCGTTGTAACTTTTGCAAGCTATCTGCCAAAAAATGGGTACACGATGTTTTACCATTCGTACCAGTTATTCCGATAACGGGTAGATAGCGACTCGGATAACCATAAAATCGTGCAGCAAGTGATCCTAACTGTGATGTTAAATGGTGCAACGCTATTATAGGAATAGAGGATGATTTTAAATGTATCGTATAATTTTCGTCGGGTTCCACTAAAATAGCTGCTGCACCTTTTTTAATGGCATCCTTAATAAAATAGCGTCCATCACTTTTTAAACCTTTATAAGCAAAGAATAGATCACCGGGCTTTATCTGCCGACTATCTTGACAGAGTCCTTTAATAATAGGATCAGTTGCTATTGAAATATTCATTCCGCGTAATAATTGGCTCAAATGCATAAAACGGACTCATCGGATCATGGATTAATTCAATCCGCATCAAAACAAGAGTAGTTTATAACACGTTCGCTTGCCTCATCGTTAAAAACCCTTTATTATAAATAATAATGATTCTCATTTAAAATCGTGATGGCCCACTCTTTAATACCGCTCACCAAGCTGCATCCAGGACAATCCGCTAAGATAGTCAAATACAGTGCTGATATCTCACCTTCTTATCGAAAATTATTACAACATTTAGGCATAACACCCCGAGTGACCATTACTTTAATACGGCGTGCTCCACTGGGAGATCCTCTACAACTTCAACTCTTAGGAAGCCAATTTAGTTTAAGGGCTACTGAAGCCTGTCATATTTATGTCGAATATTCAAACTAATTTAAATACTTATGGCTAAAAATAAGATCATTGCATTAGCAGGCAATCCCAATTGTGGTAAAACGGTTATTTTTAACGCACTAACTGGTTCCCGACAACAGGTTGGAAATTGGGCAGGCGTGACTATCGAACAAAAAATTGGTTTTTTTACAGTGGGATCACAAACCTATGAAATGGTTGATCTTCCGGGCACTTATTCTTTAAGTGTTGTTGAAGATTGTGCAATAGATGAGCGTATTGCGTGTCATTATCTTCTTTATCACCATCCTGACCTTATCATTAATGTCGTAGACGCGAGCAATCTGGAACGTCATCTGTATTTAACAGCGCAATTACTTGAAATGCAAATACCGCTTATTATCGCACTCAATATGACAGATATTGCTAAACGACGGGGTATACACATCAATATTCAATATCTGAGTCGATTATTAACGTGTCCTATTATCCCTTTAATTGCCATTCGTGACATCGGAATGACTGAATTGCGTCAAGCGTTGACTATACCCCTTTCAATACAGTCCACGTTACCTTATCCTTTTGATCCTTTACTGCAAAATGCTTTGGAAACACTGAAGAAAACATTACCCCCCCACAAAGTACCACCTCAGTGGTTGGCGTGTCGGTTATTAGAAGGTGATGCAATCGCTTGTCTTTACGTTACAAAAGAAGAACATATTTTTGCACAATCTTTGATACAACAAATCAAAGCAGAATGTGGCGAAGAAGTGGATTTGCTGATAGCCGATGCGCGTTACACCTGGATACAATCAATACTCAAAAAAAGCATAGGCCAACAATCTGGAGAAACACTCACATCACGCATTGATAAAATTATTTTGAACCGATGGTTAGGCATTCCTATCTTTCTGCTCATGATGTACACGCTGTTTTTATTTTCGATTAATATCGGTGGCGCTTTTCAGGATTTTTTTGATATCAGTAGTACAGCATTGTTTGTACACGGCAGCTTTTCTCTCCTCACTTCATTGCATTTACCCGCTTGGTTCATTGCATTCATTGCGAATGGTTTAGGAAAAGGTATTAATACAACGTTGAGTTTTACTCCTGTCATCGGAGCAATGTTTTTATTTTTATCCTTATTAGAAGATTCAGGTTATATGGCACGCGCGGCCTTTGTCATTGATAAATTAATGGCCACTATTGGTTTACCTGGGAAAGCCTTTGTTCCGTTAATGATTGGATTTGGCTGTAATGTACCGACCATCATGGCCACACGCACCTTGACCTCGCAACGCGATCGTATCTTAACGGTGATGATGGCACCCTTCATGTCCTGCGGTGCTCGACTCACTGTCTATACTTTATTTGTTGCTGCTTTTTTTCCACATGGCGGTGCATTCATTATTTTTTCACTCTATGGAATCGGACTACTTGCAGCCATTTTCACCGGTTTATTATTACGTTCAACCTGCTTAAAAACACAAAATACACCGATCGTATTCGAATTACCGACTTATCATTGGCCGCACTGGCGTAGCATCTTTCAAACCACCTGGCATCGTTTAAAACTTTTTTTATTGAAAGCCGGTCGTTTTATTATACCTATTTGTATGTTGGTCGGTTTTTTCAATACTATTAATACCCATGGAAAACTCATTCGTAATGATACCCGTTCCTCTTCTTTGCTATCCACTATTGGAAAAACGTTTACACCGCTTTTTGCACCGATGGGCATACAAAAAAATAATTGGCCTGCGACCGTTGGCTTAGTCACCGGTTTACTCGCGAAAGAAGTTGTTGTTGGAACCTTAAATACGCTCTATTCCCAAGCAACTCAACTCACAGAACAAGCCGAATCACACTCATTAAAGGAGGAACTAAAAACGGCAGTGCGCTCCATTCCTAAAAATCTACAGAATTTAAGCAAAACATTAACCAATCCCCTGTCACTTAAAGCGCAAACGCCTCGCGTTACGCGAGGCGTTTATGGTGTGATGTCACATTATTTTGCGAACAAGATCAGTGCATTTTCTTATTTACTGTTTATTTTGCTCTATTTTCCCTGTATTTCAACCATGGCTGTCATCAAACGCGAAATCGGAAACGCGTGGGCCTATTTTTCGATGGCATGGTGCACCGGAATCGCTTATGCGATTGCGACTTTATTTTATCAAACAGCGACGTTTAATCAACATCCTCTCACCACACTTTTATGGTATCTCAGTCTGTCTATTCTGCTCATAGCCACCTATATTTTCTTATCAAAAACCCCCTCCATTAAACCCATTTCACCGAGAAAATGCGCATGATGAGCTTACTTGCTGTAAAAAAATTTATTGCTGAAAAAAAAACAGTGAATCTATCGCTTATTCTCGAGACGTTTGGAACTCAAAAAAAAGAAACGCTAGCCATTCTCAATGTGCTTATTCGTAAAGGTTATATCAAACAAAATATAAAACATCCGAATTGTGCAAAGACATGTTTTCATTGTGCGCCCGAATCCTCTGCGTTATACCACGTTGTAGAACCCGATTAACTCGAAATATATCCTCGTTACCTACGCGAAATAAATTCCTGTAGCGTTTCTTTTATCTTCACGAATGAATAACGCCGTTGTAACAGTTCACTTAATGTTTGCCGCCATTGTTTTGTACCCACTACACCATGAAATAAACCCAATAAGGGTTGAATTAAATGCGCCAAATTTTCACCGGACTTTAGTGCTTTTTCAAGATAGGGTAAGTACTGTAAAATAATTGAAAAACGGTGAGGAACAATAAACCTATCTTGTGGGCTGATAAGCGCATCGAGTTGAGCAAACAAATAGGGATTATACCAAGCAGCACGACCTATCATTACCGCATCAACGTGTTGCAACTGTTGATATGCCCTCTTTAAACAGGTTATTCCGCCGTTTAAAACAATCGTTAAGTGTGGAAAATCACGCTTAATCTGGTAAACCCACGGATAATTGAGCGGCGGAATTTCACGATTTTCTTTAGGGCTTACGCCGTGTAACCATGCTTTTCGGGCGTGAATGATAAAGGTGTCACACCCTGCCAAACTAACCTGTCGAATAAATGAGGCTAAATAATCATAACTTTCGTCATTATCAACGCCTATTCGCGTTTTGACCGTAACTGGTAATCGAACAACTGCTTTCATTGCTGCAATTGCGTCAGCAACTCGGTTTGGTTCTTTCAGTAATACAACACCGAAACCACCGGATTGAACTTTTTCACTGGGACAACCGACATTAAGATTAATCTCTGAATAACCATAGGATTCGACAATTTTAGCGGCTTTGGAAAGATCGGAAGCAATACCTCCTCCTAATTGGATAGCTAACGCTTTTTCATTTGCATCAACCGTTAATAGCCGTTCTCGCGCGGGACTTTTTAAAATAGCCTGTGCAGTGAACATTTCAGTATAGAGCTGTGCTTTTTTACAAATGAGACGGAAAAAATAATGATAATGACGTGTAGTCCACCCCAACATGGGCGCAACCATCAATGAATGTGCGTGTTTTTTCTGCGGTTTTAGCATGCTTTTATTCTAAAAAGGGACTTTCCTCTTCATTTTTTATATGATATAAGCCTATTTTACAACAATAACAATTGGAGTTTCATCATGAAATTAAGACAAACATTCACCATCGGTCTAATGAGTGTGGTTTTTGCGCTCCCTGTTATCGCCGCAGAATCAAGAATGGACCTCAATCAAGCCAAGGGCTTATCTTCTACAGCAACTCCATCTCAGAAAGAAGCCACTCCGCTTAAAAAAACACACAAAAGAAATTTCTTCGCGAAAATGATTGAATCGAAACAGCCAAAAGAAAAAGGTAAACGAGGTGAGCTCAACGCAGCTTCTCAAACCATGGAGAACGGACCAACAGAAAAAGGATCAATTGAACTTTAATTTATCATCCAACTTATTATGTTGTTGCTAAAAAGGCCGAATCTCGGTCTTTTTAGCAGTCGTTTTTATACAATCTTCAAGTTCTCAATAATTAATTGCAGAGTTTTTCGACCTTGGTAGTAATTAATATCCAAGCGGTAGCACGCCGTAATATATTCAGCACGATGATTAGGCCAATGCGGGTTGACATTAAATGCAATAGCTTCAATGGGCTTGTTATTTCCTTTCTGCGTGGTTAATACCATTTTTAAATGTTTATCGCCCACTAAACGTTGAGTTAATACCCGAAAACAACCTTCAAACACGGGCTCTGGAAAATCTTGACCCCAAGGACCGGACTGATAACGTATTAATTCAGCAAATTCTATATGAAGCGCTTCCTGTGTTAATTCACCATCGGTGTAAATGGCGGGAAGACAATCCGTCTGGCACTGTTGCTCACATTCCTGTTGGAAAAGCTGAGAAAACGCATCAAAGGACTCTTTTTTTAAACTCAACCCCGCTGCCATCGCATGTCCACCAAACTTAGTCATTAAGTGAGGATAACGCAATGCAAGATTTGCTAGTAAATCACGAATATGCACGCCGCGAATGGATCGCGCTGAGCCTTTTAACTCATTGGTTTGATGGCCATCTGCAAAAATGATCGTGGGTCGATGCAAACGTTCGGATAATCGGGAGGCGAGCAAACCAATAACACCTTGATGCCAGCGACTATCGTATAAGCAAATTCCTTTTTTTAACGATTTTTTTTTAATTATTTTTTCCAAAATAATAAACGCCTCGTGCTTCATGGTGTTTTCTATTTTACGACGCTCTTCATTCAATTGGCTAAGTTGCAACGCATAGTCATACGCGCGATTAAAATCCGTTTCAAGCAAACACGCGATACCCAGAGACATATCGGCTAATCGTCCTGCTGCATTTAAACGGGGTGCAATCGTAAATGATAAATCACTGGCAACCAGATATTCCTTCTCACATTTGGCCAACGTGAGCAACGCATAAATACCCGGTCGTGCTTTACCTTTTTTAATCCATTGTAAACCTTGACTCACCAGTATACGATTATTTCGATCAAAACTGACTAAATCCGCTACCGTCCCCAAAGCAACCAAATCCAGAAATTGCCCCATGTTCGGTAATGCACATTTCATTTTTTCAAACCACGCGTGGCAGCGTAAATACTGTCTCAAGGCTAACATCACATAAAAAATAACGCCAACGCCAGCTAAATGCTTACTTGGAAATTGATCACCCTGCTGTTGCGGATTCACTATTGCATCCGCGCACGGTAGACTCTCTGCTGGCAAATGATGATCAGTAATTACCACTTTTAATCCAGCCGCTTTTGCAGCGATAACGCCATCATGACTTGAAATACCATTATCGACAGTAATAATCAGGTCTGGTTTTTTAGTCTGTAAAGCGAGCTCAACGATTTCCGGTGTCAAACCATAACCATATTCAAAACGATTAGGCACTAAAAAATCGACGTGCTGCGCGCCAAACTGGCGTAGCGCATTGACGGCTAATGCACTGCTCGTTGCGCCATCACTATCAAAATCGCCAACAACAAGCAGACGTTGCTGCTGCATTAAGGCCTCACCCAAACACTTTGCCGCTTCTTCAATACCGGTCAATGACTGATAATGGAGTAAATGTTGCAATTGGTAATCTAATTCCGCTTTGGATTTTATACCTCGTGCCGCATAGATCCGTTGCAAAACAGGATGTAAACCACTTAAGTTTTCAACCCCATTAAATTCACGACGTAAAACAGCTTTGTTCATGATTTGAGATTCATCCCCACTTCAGCGAACCCTCCCGAAGGAACAGCCTATCAAAAGGTGAAAATCTTGAATAAATGATGATATTGCGGTATCAATAAGACTTTTTGAGCATTATAATCTAACGTCAATCATTTTAACGAGATAGTCCCATTATGGAATTAACCCTCGATACCGGCAAAGGCCACTATCACATTCGTGCTTATGGCAACAATTTCATTCAGATTAACGAACAAAAATTTTCACAGAGTCTTGTCGTCACGCCGCATCGGTTAATCTACCCTTTTCCACCTCAACGGCGTGCTGATTGCAACTCAGCACATCTACACACCATTATTGAATTAAACCCCAGTATTGTCGTATTCGGTAGTGATGAAAACTTATTTCCTGATCCCCATTTAGTCAATCTATTTTATCGCCACAACATAGGCTTAGAGGTCATGACCTTTGCTGCCGCATGCCGAACTTACACCGTTCTGATGTCAGAAGAACGTCATGTCGTCGCTGTTTTATTGCTTACTGAATGAATTTTTAAATTTTAAAACGAGAAAGACCTACTCAATTGTCTCCATGCGATCAATCCACCCATCATGATGGTCTTGGCATGGCCGTTGTATAATCGACCTGCTTTGTTAGGTGCGCTAAGGTCGATAATGAAAACAGGGGGCCATAATGATTCATACCGTTATCAAACTTCACGACGTGCAACGGATCATTTTTTAAAACATCAACATTATCTTTTTCCTGTTTCAATGCATGGTTTACTTGAGTTAAACTCTCGACAGATAATTGAAGTGCATCATCAATTTTTGTATCCAGCTGATTCAATTGTTTTTCTAATTTCTCCAATTCTGTAATGTTTTTTTTAAGCGTGGAATAATGTCTATCCTCTGCTTTTGCCTTTACCTCGCTAAAACTATGACGCATCCTCCAATAAATAGGATATCCCAGCGTATTTAGCAGAACAAGTCCCAAAACAATCAAGCTCAAGCCAATACTCACTCCAATAGCCCCCACTGACAAAATAGGCGCTAAAAAGATAGAATAGGACAGCATCTGTATCATCAATAAAGTCATTGCAGATAAAGTAATTCCTATACACGAAAAGATTGCGGAATAACGAAAAATTTTATCCCAAATCTGTTTTTCCTTTTGTTGTCTCACATGCGCTGGATGGCTGTTTATTTGCTGTTTAAACCGTTTTATTTGATCCTTTAAGCTTAATTCAGAAAATGTCGCTTTTTCCTGAAACGACAGTGTAGGTAAAAAAGAGCTAATAGCACTCGCTAATTGAATATCTCTTTTTGCCGATAAAACCTCATTTTTAAACGCTAATTTTTTTAAAGTCATTAATACACGTTGGCATTGATCATAGGCTTTATTTTGATTTTTTATTTTTTCAGAATTAAATACATTCCGTATGCCTAAATAAACGTTATACAAAGGTAGCACAATAAAGGGAAGACTCAATGATGAGAGCAATCCAGCCTCAACAATAATAATCGATAACGCTGTTCCAAGTAACGCAACAGCACACCATCCACTTGAAAAAATAATAATTCCACTGAGCGAAAGAAGTGTTGAAAGGGCATAAAAAAGCGCTTTATTTTTTTCGGTTTTTTCTTTTTGTGCATAAACCGATGAAGTTTTTAATTGAACGTCTAGTTCTTTAATCCTTTGAACCAATTTTCTGTCACGATCAATTTTCTTTTGTCGTTTCAAGGAAGGCAACATAACATCTACAGGTTGAAAATTTCATCTCGAAGATAATAACACAAACCGATTCGATTGTTTTTATTTTTTTATACTTTTTCAAAACCGAACCTACGTCCTTTGTTCATATTGCGTTAAGTTTTATTTTTTATAGTATTTATTTTAACAAAAAATAATAAAAATGCATTATGCGACTATTCGAAGCTGGTCTTTTGCGAGTGAAACCACTTCACGCGTGCCGATTGATTTCTATATCGATTTCACAGAGCGTGCTAAAAAAAACCCCTCTCTTGAACATGCAGTGCGTCAAGCGGCGAATCGTTTAAATCAAATTCTTTTTCCACACTTTCAATTCAAAGTAAGCCTAAAAACGGCTTCTATTCAAAAAACACGTCATATTCGCGTTCATGATGAAGGATGTAATGCTCGCTTAGGTGCTCAGCAGCATCATGGAAATAAATATGGATATCTTTCCTGCTTTATTGGTGGTGGATGGCGAGGCTATTGGAAAACACATAATGTCGATTCCATTATTCATGAGCTTTTTCATACGCTTGGACGATTCCATGAGCACCGGCAAGCCGATTCCCCCATTCTTATACAAAATTTTTCTAAACACCAATTATCTTCTGAAAATTTTTTAGAGTTCTATGATCCCTTTAGCCTCATGCACTACTCATCAAGTTTAATCAACGCGGTCATCGGGAAAAGCGAAATAAGACCCCAAACGACGGTTATAAAAAGCTTAATGGATCAGGGTTATCCCAAAAAATTAGCCTTGGATTATTATGATGCTTTACGAGGACTTAATGAGAACCATTGTAATTGGGATGCCTTTAATCTTGGTTTTGGTTTGTTAACGCGACGAGATTTCACAACGCTCCGTAAAACAGCATGTATTATTGACGAGACATGGTGCGATTTTGAAAGCCCTATTCCTCTTTTTGCATTCACGAGTCAACCGAAGATCAGCTATCATTATTTATTAAAATTAACGAAAATTTTTGTTCATTCTCATTATCAAAACGAAAAACTTATTGTTGGCGCAGCACATAAAACAGTGGAAATCCAATCGAACCAATGCTACATCATCCATCTTATCCATTTTTTTCAGGTTTATCCTAAAACGGGTATCCATTGTGACGTGATAACACCACTCCTCAAGCAATCGATTGCAACGTTTTCACCGTTAAATTTTCTTAGAAAAACAAACAACAGCTGCATTTTAAAGATAGAAAAAGAGGGGATTAATCCCTGGGCTTCATCCTCGATTCAAAGCCACATTATCTTTTATTTAAACAAGGCGAATGTATCCCGTACGTTGCAATGGAAGCCTCTGTTAACCAATCGAACGGCACATGATGCATCCGCCGCACAGTGTATTTCTATTCCAAATCATTTTTTTCAGACCGTATTCAATAAAACAACAATGCCTTTCCTTCATTCAGAAACGGTGTCGGGTTCTTATTTAAATTTTTATGAAAGAAATAAATATTTCTTTCGACTCGGTTTCAATGCAATTCCTTTTTTTATATTCGGTTTTATCACTGGGATCACGCGTCATGCCGAATGGATTATTTTTTTCAATGACAAGGAAACCTTTTCTAAAACCAGGCGTCATCTTAAGCATTTAGCTCAATGGGCCATTTCTTTTATGCACGTCGGTCTATCCAGCTACGCCTTGTATCAGCATATTATTGAAGAAAATGCACGACAATTATTAATTCCTTTCCTGAATGAAAACAGACAGTTATTCCAAACGGCCGATCTGATGGACAGGCTGAATAATCATGAATCGTGTTTAACCTTACTGCTTCCGTACGGAATCAATACAACCATCCTACTCCTCTCGGCGCACGTGAAGCCTATCCACCAACACCCGATGACTCAATGGGGCTTTACACAAAGTTTATCGCTTCTCGCGGCTTGCCTTATCAATCATGCGAACACCTATAGTCATCTTGAATTAGTTATTGGCATTAGTTTATACCTCGGAGGGACACGCTTAGGTTACTGCTTAACCGCAACCTGTTTGCTCTTTTTTAAAAAATTAGAACCTTACGTATCACTTTGCTGCTCTCATCGGGGAGGCCCCCATCAGACAGAGGGAACCCCATCCATTCAGAGAGAACAAGAAATAAAACCGCGCTGCACGAAAGCCCTAAAATCAACAACTTCGGTCATAACCGCAATGAATCAGGCATGGAATACAGTGACATTTTCAAAATTCACGAAAGCCCTCTCACGGACGGCGTGGATTTCTTTTTTCACGCTCAAAACTGAAAAAAACACGCCAACAAAAGACGCAGACGCTGAAATGCACGCAATGAATCCGGCAGAGAATCGACCTTAAAACACACAGCCAAGGAGCTTGTAGGGCATTTTGATGGACCATTCATTAAAAAGGATAAACGAAAAAGTCAATTTAATTTAAATTTTTTTCACGCCACTGTGTTTTTATTGTTTTTATTTTTCGGTATAGTGCGTGTGCACGTATTCCTCTACAATATGCTGGAATTGTTGGAGCATATCATCTCCTCTTAATGTCGCTACTTTACGTCCATCGGCAAAAACGGGAGCAATCGGACGCTCGCCAGTACCCGGTAAACTAATGCCAATGTTAGCATGCTTGCTTTCACCCGGTCCGTTCACAATACACCCCATCACCGCCAAAGAAAGCTTCTCAACCCCTTTATATTTTTTTGACCATGTTGGCATACGCGTTTCAACATACGATTCAACGTGATGAGCCAATTCCTGAAAGTAACGACTTGTCGTACGCCCACAGCCCGGACAGGCAGACACAGACGGTTTAAACGCACGTAAACCCAACGATTGTAAAATCTGTTGGCAGACCCGCACTTCACGTCGTCTATCACCACCAGGCTCTGGAGTTAATGACGCACGAATCGTATCCCCTATCCCTTCTTGTAATAAAACGGCAAAAGCGGCTGTCGTTGCTATTATTCCGTTCGATCCCATTCCTGCTTCTGTTAAACCTAAATGGAGAGCATAGGGACAACGTGTAGCGAGATCACGATGAATGGTTATTAAATCGGGTACGCGGCTGACTTTACAGGATAAGACGATTCGATGAGCAGGCAACCCCATTTTTTCCGCGCATTGAGCACTGGACAAGGCAGACAGTATTAAAGTTTCTCGCAAGACTTCTGCAACAGGACGTGGATGTTTCAATTGAGCATTTTTATCCATCTGACGCGCGCTGAGATCCTGATCTAAACTCCCCCAATTCACGCCTATTCGCACGGGCTTATTGTAGGTCAATGCAATATCTATCATCCGTTTAAATTGCACATCGCGTTTTTCACCGTAACCGACATTTCCTGGATTAATACGGTATTTATCGAGCGCTTCTGCACAGGCTGGATCATTCTGCAAAAGACGGTGACCATTGTAATGAAAATCCCCAATTATCGGCACAAAGTAGCCTGATTCACGGACTTTATCACGAATAAAAGGAACTTGTTTTGCAGCGTGTGCGGTATTGACTGTTATTCGAACTAATTCCGAACCGGCTTCGGCTAACGCTATAATTTGTTGGGCTGTCGCTTCAGCATCCTCTGTATCGGTATTGGTCATCGATTGAATAACGACAGCAGCCCCTCCCCCCAATCTCACCGACCCCACTTGAACAGGCGTGCTCATACGCCGTATAATCGAGGTTGCAGGCTCGGATTCAGTCATAAATTTCCTTTATTTTTAAAAAGGCGGATGAAAATAAGAATCTTTTGCGGTATACTTTAGCACATTATGAAGTCAAGTGTACCTATTAAAACAAGTCTAAAGACAACGGAGAAGGTCATGAACACGCACTTACAAGCACTTTATCAGACGCTTCCTATCAATAGTACGGACGCCTATATTACCCGGCTGAAACAAATCCCCGTATTAAGCGCTGAAGAAGAAATCGAACTTGCCGAACGTTATTATCAACACCACGATCTGGACGCCGCTAAAAAACTTATTATTACGAACCTACGCTTCGTCGTCCATATTGCACAAACCTATATGGGGTATGGCTTAGCACTGGCTGACCTCATTCAAGAGGGAAATATTGGCTTAATGAAAGCGGTTAAGCGCTTTGATCCCAAAGTCGGTGTGCGTCTTATTTCATTTGCGGTTCATTGGATCAAAGCTGAAATTCAGGAATTTATCTTACGTAACTGGCGTATTGTTAAAATAGCCACGACGAAAGCACAACGTAAATTGTTCTTTAATTTACGTAAAATGAAAAAACGTTTAGGTTGGTTTAACCAAAACGAAATTGAAGCCGTTGCGCATGATCTCGGCGTTAAACCTGAAACGGTACGTGAAATGGAATTTCGTTTAGCCTCCAACGATATGAGCTTAGACATCAGTCATGATGACCCTAACGAGGCGAAATCCACGCGCTATCCCTTATTGGATATACATTTTGAAGATAATCGTTATGACCCCGCACGTTTACTGGAAGCCAGTAACAGCACTGAATCTAATCATGACAACCTCTATAAAGCGTTAACTCAATTGGACGAACGAGAACAAAATATTATTCGTGATCGTTGGTTAATGGAGCCTAAAATGACCTTGCAAGAATTAGCTCAGCGTTATCACGTATCCGCAGAACGTATACGTCAATTAGAACAAAAAGCAATGAAAGCACTACGTCATACCCTCTTGCAGCAAACAACATGAAATCAATAAAAAAAACCCTTCATTTAAATCGCGACTTTGTCAGTGATAGCGATCAATTTCTGGCGAAATTTGATAAACACCATCCTGATAAATCGGCTTCACAAATAGAAGAAATAGAATACTATCAACGATTGATGGCTCAGCGTGATATAAAAACGCAAACACCTGCTTAAATTTATGTTTTTAGAAATTGAACTTAAACTTCATATTGCTCCTGAACAGGTTCATTTGTTATTAGAACACCCTCTATTGAAACCTAATCCTACACAACCCATTTTAGTAGAACGACTTATTAGCCGATATTTCGACTCAGCTGATCTTGATTTATGGCAACATGGACTATCGATGCGGATCCGAGAGGCCGGTGGCCGCACTATTCAAACCTTAAAAACTGCGGGAAAACAAATAGGGGATCTACAACACCGGCATGAATGGGATCAACTCGTCACACACAATAAGCCAAATATAGAGCAATTTACCGACGTTCATTTAAAAACAAAATTAAAAAGCATTCTGGGTCATAAGCCGCTATTCGAATTATTTCATACTGATTTTGAACGCCGCTCGTGGAATTTATTCACCGAAAATGAAACGCACGTCGAATGTGTACTCGATCAAGGCCATGTCAAAACAGCCACACATCAAACCGCGTTACATGAAATTGAGCTTGAATTAAAGCAAGGCGATAGCCAACAACTCTATAAAATAGCGGAACAACTGAAATCAACGATCCCGCTTACCGTAGAAACTCGCAGTAAAGCAATGCGCGGTTATCTGCTCTATAATGACAATAAAATGTCATCCAATTGTCTCTAGTTAATTCCCAATAATTCCGGTAATATCTTGGAAACTTAATAAGAGCTTTGTCATTTATGTTAAAAAACACTGTCGCCTATAAAAACCAACGAAAAAAATTTATTTTAATCGAAGGTGTTACTGAAACCGGTGAGAAATTTAGACCCAGTGATTGGGCTGAGCGGATGTGTGGTTGTTTAGCAAGTTTCACGAACCGGCGTATGACCTATTCGCCTCAACTTCGACCCATGATCGATCAGGAAAGTCGTAATAAATGCTTAGTTCTTGATCCCAAGCTCAAAAAAACCAATCCTGATATTTTCGACTGTATTATGAAATTTGCCGGTGAAAATCGTTTAAAAATACATCCATTCTATTCTGAATCCGAAGAGACATCGTAGTTCTCTTCTAAAAATTTCAATCCCTCATGGTTACCGTTTATTCGGCAACCATGGTATTGCTACTTGTTATCAAATAGCCCTTTTATGGAATGTTACGATGTGGTAAAGGTGGAGGAAAACCGTGTGAAGATCCTTTCGCTCGAAAAGAAAAAAGTTCATTGGGATTAATTGAACCTTTCATTTCCACATAATGACTTTCATCTTTATCATTTCGCTTTTGAATGGATTGACTTTCCCGGTCATCAAGATCATTTTGGAAACAGTTCAGAATATAGAATAACGTGTTTTGTACAATTTTTTTATTCTCTTCGGTAAGCTGAATCATGGGTTCGATAATTTCTTTTAAAATGAGATTGATATCGATTATTAATTGAAAAATATCGTCGTTGCCTTCAATCTGTTTGGATTTAAAAAAATAATTAACCTTCTTTATCATTGAGAGCAATCGTTCATGATTAAGAAAAATTTTTATACTCTCTTCCGCTGGAAGTAAAAATAAACGCTCTAGTTTCTCATTTTTTTCTTCATTTTTTTTCAATACATTGATTAAACAATCTTCTTCATCTTCAGTAAGAATTTTAGGCTTCATGGGGATTTTATTGATGTCCATGGGTGAAGCAACTGGGCATTTAACGTCGGCTTTATTTTCTGTTAAATTAGATTGAAAGTCAGTCATCGATTTCTGATAAGCAGTATCTTCATTGATTTTTGGATCATTATCACGACTCATTAATTTTTTTGATTTAAAAGACAATTTGCTAAAAAAAGATTTATTTTTCATATTCACTATCCCCATAAATAATGAATTTAATAGATTAAATAAAAAAAATTAACGGAGTATTAAATAAACCGTTTCATTTATCATTTAGCTTATTTAACACAATCTGACAGATGACAACGTGATTGCAATAAACACTGAAGACAAACCGGTTTTGTTTTTCGACAATGCTGTTTGGCGTGCACGACGATAAGGGCATGATACTGTTTATAGAGATCAACCCGTTTTGGAAGTTGGGTTTCAAATATTTTTTGGCAATATTCATAATTTTCATGGCCTTGTATACGATTCAAACGTTGTAATAAACGACGCGTATACGCGTCGATCACAAAGACCGGTCGGTTAAAGGCATAAAGTAAGATATCATCTGCTGTTTCAGTCCCTATCCCCTGAACGCTCAATAGTTCCTCGCGCAACGTGGACGTACTCCGTTGATCTAAGCCGTTATAACCGCCTTGTTTTAAGTACCATCGACAATAATTCTGTAAACGACGGGTCTTTATTCGAAAATAACCACTGGGTTTTAAACAGCTTTCCAGTACCGAAGTGGGTAACCTGAGAATAGCGTTAGCGCTTAAATTACTTTGTTTTTTTAAATGAATGAATGCTTTTTCAACATTGGACCAATTCGTATTTTGTGTCAATAGAGCACCCACCATGACCTCGAAAGGGCTTTCTGCTGGCCACCATAATTGGCGACCATACATCGTTCGCAAGCTTTCGTAGATATCCATCAGGCTTTGTTGAATCACTGACATCTTCAATATCAACAATAAAAAGAGTTCTATTCTAACCCTAAGTTTTAACAGAAGCGATGACCCTTTTCATTCACTAAACATTTCTTTTCCTGTTGTTCCTTATCATTCGAAAGAGAAGAATCCGTTTTAGGCCTTATAAACAATGAAGCGTGCATTCTCCCTAACAACGCAGGCGGCTGTGTAAAACGATTTTCGTTACTCGAAGAAGGAATGAAAGGGCTATTGATTGAGGCTTCTTGAACAACGGGTTCGCCCGCTTCGTTCCTATCAGACGCGTAATTCCATGGAAGTGGGCGAATTTCTCTCAAACGGGTTAATAGCTCAGAAACTTCTTTCCATAACGGATGACTCTTTTTTTTCCTTCGACTTTTTTTCTGACTGAGTCGCGCTAGATTCGATTGTATTTTTTTTAAATCCTCTTCAAGCGCTTTAAATATATTTCGATAGGCATTTTGGTTTGTTGCCCCTCTTGTTTGACTTCGCTCAAGCAGTGCTAAAATATTCTGTATTGCGGATTCAAGATCGCCCTCAAAATTCAATTGATACACGTGATGATTGATTCTTTTTTTGATTTTATTGGTTAACTGTTCCAAATCTTTTTTAAGCTGGTTTAACGTAACTTCGTCATCTGAACTATTTTTTGAGTAATCCGCTAACAATGTCGATAATGAAAACGGGTCCTGATGACGAATCTCATATCCCCTCTCACTATGAGGAAAACAGTGTTTAATTCCTTTCTGTACACCCCATTCACCGGTTTTAAACACTATTCCGCTCGATAGCATACTGAGCAGGGGCATCACGAGCCCTGCAAAATTTTGACTGCTTAACCCTTCACTAAAAAGTGCTGTGAGCAATCCTGGATTAAGAAAAAAGGTATAACATAAAATCGTTATTAAAAAACTCCCCAGCTGACTTTTCATTTTTTTTGCCGTCTTTTCTCCAAGTTGTGCAATGATTAATCCGAAGTAGTTCATACTTAAATAATAAATGAAGCTCAGTCCTGTCTCCTCTAAACCCATTGATTCTACAGGTCCTGCCACGAAAACATTCATCGCTGCGCTTCCCAACGCTAAAGAAGCGGGTTTTAAACCATAAAAAATAAGGTACGGTAAAGAAGGATAGTCATCTTGATAACGCTCAATGATTTCTTTATATCCCGCGCTTATTCCACCACTGATTAATGCCGATAAAGGAATACTCACTGTTATTGCGATGGGTTGTTCCGGATAAGGTATCAATGCTGTTTTATTGGATGGTGTATATCGAGCAAAAAGAGTCCGGATACGTTGCAATTGCGTCGAATTACAGTTTCTTTCAGCCAGTGCATCAGGTAATAAACCCGCATGATTGTTGATCATAACCGGATTGTATTTCAGAATGGCGTTTAAATAACGCGTATCGCAATTCGCATAAAAATAAAGATAATGTAACGGTGTATTCCCATTATATCTATCCCGATAATTAACATCCGCTTTTGGTAACAACGCGCGAAATTTTAATAAATCTCGGTTATAAATAGCGAGTATCAGATCATAGGCCATCGTTTCAGGACTGGGTTTTTTCTGAATGAAATTTCCTGTGGAATGATTACGCACCGTGGTCATCTGCGGTGCTATGGAGGTTTTTTCAATAAACCCATTTTGCGTTGATGACGGTGCGATTAAAGAAGGACAATAGTTATCCCCTTGACCTAAGGCTTTAAAGGGATGATGAGCACAACGCGTTCGGTAGGTGTCTAGCCATTGTAAAAATCCAGTATCTTCTTGAATGAGCTGAGTCAGTTGAGACTGAATCATCGCAGCCTCATTAGGATATAAATTTAATAATTTCGCAAAACCCGGGTGATGCGTATCGACAAAATAAGTCATCAATAACGAGGAGGGGTTATACCCTATAAACGATTGATTGGATAATAACGCCAAAGACATAAAACGATAATTTTTATTCAACCAATCTTGGAACGATTCATTAAAGCAGGGATCTAAGATAAGCCGATAGCTCAGTCCTTCATCAAAATTTCGTGGTATATGGCCAAATGCTCTAAAATTAAGATGATGCGCATATTCATGCGCCAAAACCTGCCACCAACTCGTTGGATCGGATCGATACTGCACATAAGCATTGCCTATGGCCTGTGTTTTATTTCTGAAAATTCCTGTAAAAAACCCTGTACTGAAAGGACCAAAATCAACATAACGATAAATATCCCTAGAAAAGCTTCGCGCATCTGAAAAAATATGAAGCGTATAATCACTCGTGGGCAAGCGTTGACTTTTTTTTATTTTTTTTAACCATTCGTTATGATTTCGATCCGCACAAGCCTTTGCCTGACAAACAATTTCTAATTTCGCTTTCTCTAAACCGCTGTGTTTAATTATAAATCGATGGTTTGAAAAACTCGGACATTCATCACGATACGGGAGGGGATTAAAATTTTCATTCGAATACGTGCTTAAACGATGGCTGTAATTGTTTTTAAGTAAGGGAGATAATTTTATATTTTTAATAAAATACTTAAAAAAATAATACTTTAATAGTGGCAAAGAAACATCGTCTCTTTGGTCACTCTGATCCAAAAAATAAGATTGGATGTCTATCGTCGCGTCTAACACATCCGTTTGACACATCGAGATATTTTTATTCTTTAACTCCAATTGATAATAATCAAGCAGTGTAAATTCATACGCGAGCGCAGAAAAAAATTTTGTGACTAGTAAAGGGATGGACGTTTCTTGATCTAAAAAAATAATCTTTGCGATTGACGTGATCCCTTCATTGGCCTGTTGATAATCATTCAAAAAAGAAGTCACATCAAAACTTAATTTTAAGATATCCAGATACCTTATTATAAATTCATCGACCGTATCATTCTTTTTTTTAACCACCGTAATCGCGATTCGTTTCAAATCCGTTGCGTTAAAGGATAGTGTTGGTATTGTTTTTTTAAATAAATAACGATGTTTGGAATGAAACAGTAATTGCAACACATCTAAAAAATGAACCATCATGTTAATATGTGGTTTGTTAAAAACCCTTTGATAAAAAATTCTTGTTTTAAACTGTTCTAGGATAATATTGATTTTTTTTAAAATAGCCGAATCAGACGTCGCAGAAGACGTTAATTTAAGCTTTATATACGCTTTTAAAAAATCTAAAAACGTATTCATCCCATAGTCTTCTGTAAAAAAATTCTTATCACGAATCTGATTATTTAAACTATCTAAGACGTTTCTCATCGTGTCTGTAGAGAAAAAATAATGCGCCCATTGACTGGATTCTGTTTGTAAAACATGGCGTAAATTATTATCCAATACATTTTCGTGTGTTTTTTTTATTTTTATTGCAGGCATGTGGTTCTCTAAGAAATAAAATAGCGAGCTGGTATTTAATAAGCATACCTAAAAAAACTTAACAATGACTTAAATTGGATTTACGTTTTTCAAAAAAATTATTCATTCATTTTGGTCGTTGTGATTCTTGGTGCATATGGACTTGGAATGAGTAAGTCTTAAAATAAGTTAATACTTTCTTAAGTTTTTCAATTTATGATGTTGTGCATTTTTTTATTTCGAGGTGTCATAATGCCGACCTATAATAATACATCCGATAAATTGAACGCAGACGCCTTCAATGGACGTTGCGCGAAAGATTGTGTGGAGTCCGTTACGCCCGATTCTTTTACAGAATTTTTGAAAAAAATCTTACTCACGGGCAACGCTAAAAATACCGACTCAACATTATTGAGTCATCATTGCATCGCTTTTCGAGAAGAAAAAAATGAGTTGAACAATATGTATTTACTCCATTTATTAACGCACAATCAATGGGCTAATCTTCTCACTTTTCTAGGCGATTATATCACGATTAAAAAAAACGCTTTATCTGAGGATAATATTTGCGATTTAATTTTTTTAACCGCTCATTTTAATGCGTTTTATGAAAAAAAAATGAATAACACATCACTTATTAATCATGAGGACGTCCGCACATTCTCAAATTTTCTTTATTTTTTTGAACGATTGTTAGCGCATCCAACGATTCAAGAAATAGTTAAACCGCATGATGAACCCTTCTCTCAACCACAACACATGGAATCACTTATTGGCCATACGAATGTATTGCTCGATAAGCTTATTTTAAAAGGTGATCCTCAGTCATTTATTTCAAATGAGATCGTTGTTTTCGTTGAGCGGCTAGGAAAATTTGGTTTTAAAGCCAACAAAATGTTTCCTTCGTCAGCAGGAAGAACCGATACACTGTTGCATGATCTTTTAAAAAAGCCATTCAGCAAAAATATATCACGTAAATCGATTGCATGGATCTATCTGAATCAATATTCCCAAGGAAATGCTCATGAAATAAAAGAGAAGTGTGCTGAACTTGATCTCCACCATTGTCATCCTCCTCAAACTCAACTTTTTGAAGACATCATTTCTGGTGAAAAGGTATCTCATTTTTCCGTAGGTGATTTTAAAACGGTTAAAAATGAAATTTTTTGGAGTATTTACTGTGATAGGTTCACGCTGGATAAAAATACGCATATCCTTGGATTTTTAAAAGATTTTTTAAATAAAAATGAAAACACGATGGGTGATGTCAAACGCACTCGATGGCTGAAATTCGCTTCTTATCATATCGCTCAATTAAGTAAAACGAAAACAACGCCGGATCATTTTTTTAATAACCTGGAAAATCTCTCCTATCTTCTTTTCAATATTATTCAACGCGCCCAAAAACCCAATACCCATGACCAATTTCACGTCATAAATGAATTCGTTCGTTTATATCCGCTCATCGTGGAACAAACGTCACCTTTAACAAAACCGCTTTCCAATACGTTATCGAGCCATTTATTTGGCATGCTGGGCCGAATGATTAATTACGAAGATGAAGCGGCGCTCAATTACAATCAATTTTTTCATATCATTAAATTGGTGAATGACCTTTCGAAGCCAAAGATTCATCTTTTTAATTCAAAGAAAATAGCTGTTTTATCGTTTAAAAGTTTAGGTGCACTCTATCGTAAAAGTTTAAATATATCGTCCCAAAGGATGAATACGACACAAAAAACAATTAAAGAAACACTCTTGCTGATTAAATCATTAAAAGATGATTTAACGTCACAGCAATTACGCGATGCTGTTTCCTACTTTTTCAAACCCAAAATAAAACAGCGCATTTTAAATGATCAATGTCAACAACTTTTTGGATTAACTGGTTGTCGACCTGCTCGATTTATCAATGCATCCTCTCCGTTTGATGACGTAACGAATGAAACGATGTCAACCCCATCAAGAACCGGAGATCCAAGCCAATCTGAGAATCTCATTTCGGTTAATGCCAGTCATCATCGGTCACCTTCGACAATTGCCTCGCGTGCACCCTCACTGAAAATCACGCCAGAGCCCCAATCAACCACTGAAATCTCGACGCCTGTGAATCATCATACCCTTTTTCAAAATTCTACTGCGCTGACCGAGTCTCATCACAAAACAGATACCGCGGCTATAACACCTTCCGTCGTCGAATTGAGCGCCTCTGCAGCGCATGGTGCATTTTCCGGGATGCTAAACGGGATAACCCACTATTTTGCAGTCAAACACACTTATCAAAACGAACATCGATTGACGCGGTGTACTCCGCTTCTCTATTGTAGTATGGTCGGTCAAGCCTCCCTTGCTGCTACCTTTCCACTGATGCTCAATGAAATACAAAAACAGCTGAATGTCGCGCGTGAAGAAGATGACTCATCATTGTCAACTGTACTTCTTGAACAATCGCTTCCCATCTTTATGAGCAGTCTCGGTGTCCATTTCGGATTGCAATTAATCCGCGACTTTACTTATTTATTTGACACCCCATGGGTGCGATTACTCGGTGGAAATATTCTTCCCTTTGCAAGTACGCTTGTCAGCGCAATCAAAAATCCCCTCCCTACAGCCACTCACGTGGGAACGTCTATCGCAACCAGTTCGCTCATTTATGGTGTGTTGGATCGCATAGCGCCTGTAAAACAAACAAAACATCACCACATGGAAGCGAATGAGATTGAAATGAAGCCGCTTCATCCAGAAAAGATCACTCCGCAAGTGAATGGAAGTGTATCGATTGAAAAAGAAATCATCGAAAAAACCTTCCTCTATATCAGCCAGGAAAAATTTGAACAAATAAAGAATCATTCCCAAGAAATCTTGAATATACTTGAAACCCTATCCGATTCCTTGGATAAAAATATAAAAAAACTACGATCTAAAATTGAGCCGGATACGTTGCCTGCTGTCGCCAATACGTATCAAAAAATTTTAGATGATCAGTTGAGCGTATTGCAGTTGATCCAACAGGAAGAAAAGGCTTGTCGTCAAGAGGTTAGTTTTTTAACGGATGATCATAGCGCCGCTTATCAAAAATATACCATTAGTACGGATCTTTCTGCAGAAGCAAAAAAAGAAATCAAAGCGCATTATACGTCGGCAATGGAAAAATTAGGAAATGTATTTAAACGAATGGAAACGATGTTTAACACGATGAAAAGTAATTTAGGCCGGGCTGAGGGCTATATTAGCGGGGCGCGTGATAGCTTTCCGGGTAATGATCACACACAAGAGAGTTTAAACGACGTGATCGGAAAAATTCCATTTCCTTTAAGTCTGATTAAACTTTATCTGAATACGTATAGTACCTCCCAAGCCGCGGAACAAGCAGAAAAACGGGGTGTAATAAGAGCGTTGAGTCATCAGCAGTTTTTCGAAAAACTGTCTTCGGAAAATAATTTGAATTCTAAACGCCCTAAAAAAACAAGAGTTTATTCTGATAATCGCTCCCATTCGATGATGTCAGATGCGAAAACACTTTCTTCTGCCTCTGATGAAAGTTCAGTCGTTTCGCTAGGAAGTTCCAAAGATAATGAAGAGGTACAAATCGTTCGACCCTTATTAAGCCCTTCGATTTAGTTGATTCAAAAAAGCCCGCTCGGCGGGCTTTTTTCAACGTTTAGCCTTGTAAAATATTGCGATAATCAATCTCCAGCTTATTCAGATCAAGTTGATCAAAAAATAAGGAATAACACATAAAGCAGCTTAAAGCAGCCAAATCCCGAAATTGACGCGGCATAAAATGAGGTTTAACCAATAATCCTTCTTCAAATAAATGCGCTAATAAGCGTTGATCTTCTAAACTCGTTTTACCGACAAATAATAAATCAATTCTCTCAACGAGACCTTGTTCCACCGCTAATCGAAGGTAATTGTAGATTAAAATAAAGCCTTTCGTGTAAACTAAATCCTTTGTAAAAGGACCTAATGTGGGTAAACTACCGCGAAAAATTCGCACGCTACTTTTGTAACTGTCTTCGGGTGTGTGATCTTGTTCACGAAAAAAATTAAAGATTTGCAAAAAGTCAGCGCCTTCTTCAGCCATCGCGATACCGCTGACCCGATCGATTAATTTTTTAATTCGTATCGGTGAGGAAACGAAATGAAACAATTCCATAATGATCGCCAAACCTTCTTGATTTGCAATTGCAGACGGGGGACCTTTACTCAGAAATGTACAAATCGGTTGATCCATTCCATTGAGTGTCGTGCCCATGTGGACCCAGCCCTCATGAACTTCTAAAATACGTAGATCGCGTTCACTAAATAACGCATCTTTACGAATCTTAATCGCTTCAGCGCCGGCTGCTGCATCGGCCACGATTCCATCGCTGACAATGACCCATTTTTTTAATTGAGGCTTATGCGCTTTATGTTCAAAGTAAGCACATAAACGTTCATTCAAAATGGCTGCCGCTTGCTGGCTCGTGTAACGTTTCTCATCGAGTTCATTTTTCGTTTTATCTTTAATATTGGCCAACGCATGTGAAACAATCGGCACTAAATCCTTTAAACGTGGCGCATTGACATAAAATGCATCATCGGCACTGCCATAAAGTTCCTGCGATAACGCACTAAATTCCGGTTTTCCACGTGCGATTAATAAATCTAAAACCTCTTGATATTCGCGACACATGCGCAACATGATGTGTCCAATACTGCTTATCGGACCCACTTCACGACTAATATCGCGCTCTAATGTTTGAAATTCTTCGCGTTTTTTATGGATATCAAATGCTAAACTATTTTTTTGATAATAATCCACATCAACCTTCGGTAATTGCTTACACTTTTTTTTAAAAAAATCAGCTTCAATTTCAGGCCCCCATTTAATGCTATCGAGAATTTTAATGGTGTCTTGTGCCTGAACAATACGATCAGATAACTGACGTAATCGTGCGCGATACGCCTTTTCATAATTTTTCATCGAAACTGCCTACTCATTCATTGTGCCTGTCGCACTAATTGACTTAATCCTTCCACATGACAGGCGGTGTCATTTAACGCCGGAATATAAGTCAATTGTTCACCACCTGCATCTAAAAAAAGCATTCGATAACGTTTGGAAATCTCTTCTAAGGTTTCTAAGCAATCGACTGCAAATCCAGGACAAATAATAGTAACATTTTTGATGCCACGTGCTGGAAGCGTTTGTAATACACGATCACAATACGGTTTCAACCACGCTGTCTTACCAAAACGAGATTGAAACACGACTTGATAGGTGTCTTTTGTTAATTGTAATTGTTCTGCGATTAAACGGACAGTGCTAAAACAGTGCTGCTGATAAGGATCACCGTTTTCAATGTAACGCTGGGGGAGACCATGAAAAGAAAATAATAAATAACTGGGCTGGGATTGCTTGGCGCGCATTTTTTTAATCTGACTCACTATCGCTTTGATATACCAGCGTTGATCAAAATACGAGGTAATCCATTTGATATGGGGAATAACACGTGATGTTTGAAAAAATTGACTGATTTGGTCAAAACAACTAGCTGTTGTCGTCGCAGAATATTGCGGATAAAGGGGTAAAATCGTAATCGTGGTCACCCCCTGAGCAAGCAATGTCTTCAAACCTGATTCAATCGTGGGCGTTCCATAACGCATAACCCCTATTAATTGATAGTTATCCCCTAAATAAGTTTGCATTTTTTCTGTTAACCGCTGTGTAATCACCGCTAAAGGAGAGCCTTCATCCATCCAGATAGTCTGATAAAGCTTTGCCAAATACCGCGCACGTTTTGGCAGAATAAATAATTTCAACACGATTTGCCAGAGCCATTGAGGGTATTCGACAACGCGTCTATCGCTCAAAAACTCGGATAAATAACGACGTACTGCTTGCGTGGTCGGTTGCGAAGGTGTCCCTAGATTAACGAGCAATACCCCTTGTTTCATGATCGAATACCGATGCCACGATTTAAACAATAAAGATTCGTCACGAATAACGCTATACAGCAAATCAATAGAATGGTTAACGCTGAAACGACTGAAATATCGCTAATACCTAATAATGCGTAACGAAAACTATTCACAATATATAAAATCGGATTCAACAATGAACAATGACGCCAAAAGCTCGGTAGCAAATCGATGGAATAAAATACACCGCCCAAATACGTTAACGGGGTTAATACGAACGTCGGGATAATAGAAACATCATCAAATGTTTTGGCAAATAATCCATTGGTAAAACCTGCAAGCGAAAATAAAATCGTAGTCAAAGGAACAATCACCAACAATACCCCCACATGCATAATTTGCAAATGCGTAAAAAATAAAGCTAAGAACGTCACGAGTAAACCAACCAGTAAGCCTCGCGCAACCCCGCCTGCAACAAATCCAGACAATAATAAATAATTCGGCAATGGAGCAACCATCAACTCTTCAATACTGCGTTGAAACCGCATACCAAAAAAAGAGGTCACAACGTTCGTATACGCTGCAGTAATAACTGACATCATAATTAAACCGGGTGCAATATATTGAATATAGTTATAGCCTTGGATAGGACCTAAACGTTGACCCACTAAACGCCCAAAAATTAAAAAATAAAGGGTCATAGTGACCAAAGGTGGCAATAAGGTTTGCACCCAAATACGTAAAAAACGTTTTATTTCTTTGCGAAACAAACTCGTAAACGCGATCCAGTAGACTTTTGCTTGCATATAATCATTCATCTTTATAATCTCGCTCAATACGCGAGGTTTTTCTGTCATTCACTGTTGCTATAGGGCTATTTATTTTTATTCGTTGCAATCAAGTTTAAAAATAATTCTTCTAAACGATTCGCTTTATTACGTAAACTCGTCACCTCGATATGATGTCCTTCTAAAAAACCAAATAAATTATTGAGTGATTGTTCTTTCGCGACATCCACTTCTAAGGTCATCGTATCCAATAAACGCATGGTAAACGGCGATTGAGGTAATTCGTCTAATGGTTTTTTTAAATCGAAAACAAAGGTTTCCATATTTAACGTGGTCAGTAATTGCTTCATACTTGTATTTTCGATAATCCGTCCTTTATTAATAATCGCTATATTTTTGCATAGATATTCCGCTTCCTCTAAATAATGGGTGGTTAAAATAATCGTAATGCCTTGTTGATTAATATGACGTAAAAATTCCCACATTGAGCGCCGTATTTCGATATCTACCCCCGCAGTGGGTTCGTCTAATATAAGCAATCGAGGTTCATGGACTAAAGCACGTGCTATCATCAAGCGACGTTTCATTCCGCCTGAAAGTTGCATTGAAATGAGATTGCGTTTATCCCAAAGATCCAGTTTTTTTAAATAATATTCTGCGCGTTGCATCGCTAATCGACGAGGCACGCCATAATAACCCGCTTGGTAAACAATAACGTCAATCACTTTTTCGAAGATACTAAAATTAAGTTCTTGCGGTACAATGCCAATACAGGATTTAGCCGTTTCTAATTCATTCTCAAGACTATAACCAAAAACATGAACGGTGCCTGCTGTTTTATTGATGAGCGATGCAATAATACCAATCGTCGTAGACTTTCCAGCGCCATTAGGGCCCAACAATGCAAAAAAATCACCTTCTTGAACCGTCAGATCAATATTCTCAAGCGCAACAATGCCATTCTTATAAATTTTACGAAGACCCTGAATGTCCAACGCTTGCATAAGTTAAATAGCACCCTAAAATAAATAAAATTTCGAGAGGAAATACTTTTTTTCCCTAATATACTGAATCCTTAAACCTCATTGGTGAGTATAGCATGATAAATCCAATCTCATTTCCCTGTGATCAACACGCAAAATTGTTACTCAGTGGCCCAGCCGGACAACTCGAAGTCATAACGAGCTTTCCTAAAATACCACGATCCCCCGAAACCATTGCCGTGATATGCCATCCTCACCCGTTATTCGGTGGTACATTGCACAACAAAGTGGTTTATACTTTAGCGCGTTGTTTCAGCGATATGGGTCTTCTTACGGTACGTTTCAACTTTCGTGGTGTTGGCTCAAGTGACGGTCACTACGATGAGGGTCATGGCGAAAGTGATGATTTATTCGCAATCTTAACGTGGTTAAAAGAAATCCGTCCATTCTCTGCTATTTGGCTGGCAGGTTTTTCTTTTGGTGCCTATATCGCTGCGTGCGCTGCTAAACGTTGGCCCACAAAACAGTTGATTAGTGTTGCACCGCCTATTGAGAATTTTCCATTTAAAATGCTTCCCCCTTTCCCCTGCCCTTGGATAGTTATCCAAGGCGATGAAGATGAAGTGGTCTCACCCACGGCGGTATTCTCCTGGTTAGATTCTTTAATCCCTTCGCCAACAATTATTAAAATTGAAGGTGCAAGCCATTTCTTTCATGGCAAACTCATCGAATTGCGTGAACGTCTAACAACCACATTAACTAAAAAATAATATGACCCCTTTCACTGCTTATCAAGAACAAATCGCCCTCGGTATTTTGCAACCGGATGCACAACAAGCGTTGGCGATGCAGGAGTTTCAAGCAATCTATGATGAATTAGTCACCTCCAAAAAATGGTTTTTCAAAAAAAAATCTCCGCAAAAAGGTTTGTATCTATGGGGTCGTGTCGGGCGAGGGAAAACCTACTTAATGGATTTGTTTTACCATCATTTACCCGTTGCTAAATCTCGCTATCATTTTCATCAGTTCATGCAGCATGTTCATGCCGAGCTGATACAACGACAAGGAATACCGAATCCGCTAAAACAGATCGCTAAACGTCTACGTAAAGAAGTTCATATTATTTGTTTAGATGAATTTTTAGTTCATGAAATAGCCGATGCTCTATTACTCGCGGAATTATTAAAGGCTTTATTGACTGAAGATATTCGATTAGTCATGACCGCAAATGTCTCTCCTGAAGATTTATATGCGAACGGTTTACAACGCGAACTTTTTTTACCCGCTATTCATCTTATTCAACAACATCTACGTATTTTTCATTTAGATAATACGATAGATTATCGTCACGATCCTTCAAAGGAAGAAAACAGCGTGGTATGGGTCATGAATCCATCCCACGTGCACACATTATTTGATCAATTAAGAAAAAAAGAAGCGGTTCATTATCGCGCGCTGAACATCAATGGACGGCTCATTTCCCATAAAGGTTGTACCCAACAAGTAATATGGTTTGATTTTCAATCGATTTGTTCTATTCCACGGAATCAACTCGATTATTTAGCCATTGCTCAACGTTTTTCCACGATCTTAATCAGCAATGTTAAACCGATCGCCAAAGAAGATGACAATAGGGCGCGTTTGTTTATTCATCTTATTGATATTCTTTATGATGCGAACCGCACACTCATTCTCACATCGACATTACCTATCCATACGCTTTATATCCCAGGTCGATTAGGTTTTGAATTTGAACGAACGAAAAGCCGTTTAGCTCACTTTAAAAAACAATGGTATACATAACTGTACATTTATTTTTTATTAATAAAAAAAGGCGCTTTTTTAGCGCCTTTTTTAAGCATAGTCCTAGACAGCGGCTTTCAGCTTCTTTAATGGTTTTATTTTCACCACTTTTCGAGCAGGTTTTGCTTTAAACGTCGTGGGCTCTCCTGTAAAAGGATTAATCCCTTTTCGTGCTTTTGTTGCTGGTTTTTTTACAACCGTAATTTTGTAAAGTCCCGGATGCGCAAAAGCACAGCCTGCTTTGACATGGGCATGCATGATCATCTGGAGTGTTTCTAAAACTTCAGCAATTTTTTTCTTAGGTAATTCGGTGCTTTCAACTAAACATTGAAGTAATTCCGTTTTAGTAAACGACTTTTTCACGGCAGCTAGTTTTTTACTACCTGAAGTGACTTTCGTTTTTTTACGTGCTTTCGTTGCCGAAGATTTTTTTTTAGCTAATTTTTTAGCCATGGTCGATATTCCTCTAAATTATAAGGAGTAAACAGAAGGTTAGGATTATATAAAATAGCATATTTTTAGTTTTTTGCTAGAGGTCCTTCATTATTTTATGCGTTTCAACAGAAAATCCCTTCTTTTATACATGTTGAAGAATTTGCACTACAATTTCGATAAAAATTAATAAAATGATTACAAATTCTAAAATACTGGAATAACGGTGTTGCAGCTGACTATTGAGCATTTCTAAAATTTCGTGCGCGACGTCCAATTTATGATTTAAAGCCGCTACTCTTTTGGGGATATCTAAAAATTTCTCGGTCATTTCATAATACGATTCAAGATTAGAATAACGCCAAAAATATTCAGGAACGTCTAAATATTCACTACTTAAGTTAACCGAACTTCGTGTCAAGAAAATTTCGCCAATACGTTTAGAAATTTCTAATCGTGAAAGAGAAATTTTTCCAAAACGTGCGAGTTCTTTAGGGAAAGGACTATTTGCAAGAACTGTTTTATTGACTGATTCTTCATAGGATTCCAGTTTAATTGATTGCGCTAAACCATAAGAAATAGCCAATTTAATTTGAACATTATCCGATTCAGTTGTTTCTATCGTTATCACATCAACATTAAAGCGTTGATGTGGAAAAAGACGTGTTTCCCTATCCGTGTAATAAATAAATCGATCCATTTCAATTTTTTCTAATGGATCAACCGAAAAGGGTTTTATATCCTCCAGCATCTTTTTTTCTTGTTTTTTACTGAGATTCCAGGTTACGAAACAACCATGATGAAAGAAAAAAAGATCAATGGGTTTATTCTGTTTCGTTACATATAAGACATTACGAAATAATTTGGCAATATAATGCTTATCGCGAAAAAATTCCGCCAAAAGACCCAGTTTATAATTTGCTGCTGTACAAAATGAAACACAACGCATAACTGTTTTACATCATTAAAAAGATAGAGGTTGTATAATACACAAAATTAAGTTGACTTTTTGCTTTTATGATGAGGAACGACTTCATTTGAATTATAGCCGATGACTTGAGGTATTCCATTTTCATGAACACGAACGTGTTCAACGGATTCCCATTGGATTTTAGCAGTTTTTACATGATTTGCTCGAAGCCACTTTTTCAGTGTTGAATGATTCAATAAAAAATTTCTTTTCAAGGGTACATGTGCTTCTAAAAAAAGCTTATGTTTTTCCCATCCTAATTTATAAGGTAAATCGATTATGCTCACTTTTTCCTTCCGTGCTACTTGTGCAAATAAACTTTCGATATCTTCTGGAAAAAGTCGAATACACCCTGCACTACTCCGTCTCCCTATACCCTGCGAGTCATTCGTACCATGAATTAAATAAGTGACTTGTTTGAGTCGCATCGCATAACCCCCTAAAGGATTGTCAGGACCTGGCGCCACTTTTATGGGCAAATAGACCCCCTCTTTAGCGCGATCTTTACGTATCGATTCAGGTACCGTCCAAATAGGATTACGCATTTTTTCTGCGATCCACGAAGGACCCAAGGGCGTATCCCAGCCTTCACGACCTATTCCAACCGGATAAGTGATGACAATATGACGATGAGAGGGATAGTAATAAATCCGTAATTCGGCTAAGTTAATGATTAAACCTTGACGTTTAGGCGGTAAAATAAAACGGCTGGGAATAACAATGATGCTCCCTAAAGGAGGATGATCGGGATTTATCATGGGATTGGCTTCTACTAATTCAAAATAACCCATATCATAGCGTCGGCCAATGGTATTAAATGTATCGCCCGGTAACGCTTGCGTCCATTGCACCTGGCCCACGATATCCTCACCAGGTGGAGGTAACGGAAATGTTAATGCAGAAATAGACTGAACACGACATACAGCGATAAAAATCCCAATGGTCCATCGTATTACGCGTTTTTTAAAACACGGAGATGCTATCAAGGAAAGCAAAAATGTTGACATAATGACCGATAAAAAAACAGTTTTTTAAAAGCTTGGGTATTGTACATCGAATCAGTGATTACGCAACTACGGTCCTTTATTAAAAACAAGGTTGTTATGAACGCGTGCGTTTTTTATCGTATCTATTGATTCGCTAAAAAAGTCCAAAGCATTTATCCTATACTAGAGCTATTTAGTTTGACTCGGTTTCCCACTATGCTTGCATTCATTAAACATCGCTCACGATTTCCATTACAAAGAATAAAAACATTTTTTCGAGTTGATAAACCCTTGTTCATTGGTTTGCTCAGTTTGGTGTGTTTAGGCTTAATTATACTTTATAGTGCGAGCAATCAAAACGTAGTCATTATTGGTAAACAAGCACTCCGGATGTTCATTGCTTTTTCTACCCTATTAATACTTGCCCAGATTCCACCCTCAACGTATCGGGCATGGACACCCTGGTTATTTTTTTTCAGTTTTAGTTTATTGCTGGCCGTATTAATTTTAGGTGTTGTTGGGAAAGGGGCCCAACGTTGGTTGAACGTGGGCCTCTTTAAATTTCAACCGTCTGAATTGATGAAATTATCCGTGCCCATGATGTTAGCCTGGTACTTTCACGATAAATCGTTACCGCCTTCATTATTCAATTTATTTATTGCATTACTTATCATCGCTATACCGACCTTATTCGTTGTCAAACAACCCGATCTCGGAACAGCATTATTAATCGTTGCTTCAGGATTAAGCGTCATTTTACTCGCCGGTGTCAAGGGTCGGTGGTTACTGCTGGGAGGCTTACTCCTATTCATCGTTGCGCCGCTGGGTTGGCATTTCATGCATGATTATCAAAAATTACGTGTACTTATCTTTATCAATCCAGAACGCGATCCACTGGGTGCAGGTTATCATATCATTCAATCAAAAATTGCCATTGGTTCCGGCGGACTTTTTGGAAAAGGCTGGTTACAGGGCACACAGTCACATTTACAATTTTTACCAGAGCATACCACTGATTTTATTTTTGCTGTGGTGGGTGAAGAATTTGGTTTATTGGGAGGCATTATTCTTTTGAGTCTTTATCTTTGGATTGCAGCACGTGGGCTTTATATCAGCACAAAAGCGCAAGATACATTTTCACGTTTGCTCGGTGGTGGATTAAGTCTTAGTTTTTTCATTGCTGCATTTGTTAATATGGGAATGGTTACAGGATTGCTCCCTGTTGTGGGCATCCCATTACCTTTAATCAGTTATGGCGGAACCTCATTAATTACTTTAATCGCAGGTTTTGGTATTCTAATGTCTATCCAAATGCATCGAAAGCTTGTCGGTAACTAAGGAAAGCGCATGAGAAAAAACAAAAGCTCACCCATTAATTTAAATACGTTATTGTTATTATTGACACTTTCTCTGGCTTCCTGTACGGCTTATGCAAACAAACCTGAAGTACAATCGTTTATTGATACGATGGTGAAAAAATATAATTTTGATCGTCAACAACTTCAACAGCTTTTTAATACGATCAAACCACATCGCTCCATTATAACTTCATTTATTACACCGAAAGAACGTTTAACCTGGTCCGAATATCAATCTATTTTTGTCACGACCAAACGCGCACAAATGGGCGTCAATTTTTGGAATGCACATGCTAAAATATTAGCTGAGGCAGAAAAACGATATGGTGTCCCCGCATCCATTATTGTTGCTATTCTTGGTGTTGAAACACGATATGGTGAGGTCACGGGGAAATACCGTGTCATTGATTCATTAAGTACCTTAAGTTTCAATACGACCCGCCGATCCCATTTTTTTAAACAAGAACTTACGCAATTTTTATTACTGAGTCGAGAAAATCCGGTCATCAATCCTCAGCTTACAAAAGGTTCCTATGCCGGTGCTATTGGAAAGGTACAATTTATGCCCAGTAATTACCGCCATCTTTCCGTGGATGCCACGCATAAAGGCTATAGCGATCTCATCCATAATACAGATGATGCGATACTCAGCATTGCCAATTATTTAAAATTTTTTGGTTGGATACGAAAAAATCCGATTGCGGTTCCAGCGCGATTTTCTCGTAGAACACCATTCCATCTGCCCCCATTGAATAACAATATGACAGTCAAGGATTTTTCAAAGTATCACATTTACCCCAAAAAAGCGGTCAATTCGCATCTGAAAGCTTTTCTGATTGTACTTCCTCTCAAAAAAGGGAACGAGTACTGGTTGGGATTCAATAACTTTCAAACGATTAAGCACTATAACGCGAGTTCGCTTTATGCCATGGCCGTTTTTCAATTAAGTCATTTAATTCACCATCTTCGCCAACACGAGTATCGATCTTATGCCCATAAAAAATAATGCCATGCACGGAGGCTTATTTTTTAAAACGAGTTTATTCATCTTGTTCATACTGAATCTCGTCGCGTGTTCATCCAACGCAACGAATCAAAATTATCGTTACCATTTACATGAGGATAAAGCACCTGGCTTTAAAATTAATGCCAAACGAATTCCTAATGCAAAACCCAAACCCGAGACGCGCAGCAAACGTGGCAATCCTAAATCCTATGTCGTTTTTGGACAACGTTACTATGTCATGAAAAGTGCAAAAGGCTACCGTGCTCGAGGAATTGCTTCCTGGTATGGAATGAAATTTCACAATTTTATCACCTCAAATGGTGACGTCTATAACGTTGCAGGCATGACTGCTGCGCATCGAACCCTACCACTTCCAACTTACTTGCAAGTCACCAATCTACGTAATGGTAAAAAAATTATCGTTAAAGTAAATGATAGAGGCCCTTTTGTTAAAAATCGTTTAATCGATCTTTCTTATGTCGCTGCAAAAAAACTTGACATGATCGCAACCGGTACCGCGCCCGTTTCAATTGTTGCTATCACCCCTGGTATTTCACGTTTAGCTCGAAATAATCAACCCTTTCGTCGTCAAAAAATAAAATCACCTCCTCATCGCACTCCTTATATTCAATTAGGATTGTTTAAGCAACGCACCTGTGCACAAAAACTTGCTTTACTCGTCAAGAAATGGACGCACTCGAAGGTCACGGTAAAAACGACCTTGATACACAAACGGATCTATTATCAAGTCGTGATTGGACCCTTACAAAACGATGGACGCTCACAACAACTCGAAAAAAAACTGACCTTAGCGGGATTAAATTATCATGATGAAAAGTTATATCCTCAACGGAGCTGATGGTTGATATGCAATTAACAAACGCTTTTCATCGTCTTCTTTTTTTGTGCGGAGTCGTTCTGCTGATTATCCTACTCTCCCTTTATTTAATTTATCCATTAACACGGGGAGGAGAAAATTTTCTCTATAGCGATTTTGGAAAGTTTTATCATTCTCAACGTTGTTTTATTCACGGAAAAAACATCTATACACCTGTTTATTTTATAAAACATAAACGACATGCTTCACATTCTACGAGCGACTTTAAATTAACTTCTCAAAAATCAATAAAATTAGGTGATAATTTAAATCCTCCCTTTTTTACGCTGATTACGTTTCCCTTCGCCTATCTGAGCTATCCCCATGCCTTCGTGTTATGGACATTTATTTCAATCATAAGCGGCGCAATAGGTATTTTATTATTACAACAAAAACTTAACCGTAAAACGTTTTCGCCCTCTTGTGGGTTATTACTACTCATTGGGCTGTTCAGTTATTTTCCTAGTTTTATAAACGTGCAATTGGGTCAAGTCAGTTTGATATTGCTTCCCTTGGTAGTCCTTGGATGGCGCGCCGCCCGTAATGAAAAAACATCACTGGCTGCATTTTTTTTAGGTCTAGCAGCCAGTTTAAAGCCATTTATTGGTTTGTTTTTCTTCTATTTCCTGATGCGAAAAGAATGGCGTGCTTTAGGTACATTTTTAATAACGCTATTGTGTTGTAGTTTAATCGCCGCGTTTTTTTTAGGGATCGCCAATTACAGAGCGTATTATCATGTCTGTCAGCACATCAGCTGGGCAGCTTCCAGTTGGAATGTTTCATTCTATGGTTTTTTATTACGCTTATTGGGTGGCTTAGAAAAAAACATTGCTTTATTTCCTCTCCCTGGACTGATTAACATTCTTTATCCGCTTATTTCTATTCTATTTTTTCTTGCGCTTATCCAATTTTTACGTCCTCAAGTGGGTATCTCAAGCGCACACAAAATAGATCTTGATTTCTCTGCAATCATTGTCGGTATGTTGTTACTTTCTCCTTTAGGTTGGATTTATTATTTCCCTTTATTATGTATCCCTTTCTTCATTTTATGGCAATTTTCCATCAAAGGTATTTATCCTATCGGATTACCCCTCTTTTTAATGACCTGTATTTTCGTCAGTAATATCCCGATGAACTTAATCCATAGCGATATGATTAACACAAAAAATGTATTACGCCTCTTTTTAAGTTCTTCATTATATTTTCTCGTCTTACTGAGTTTAATAAGTTTATTATTTAGATTGCGCTATTATTTACCCCATCATTTTTCGTTACATTTTGAAAAAATACCGCAAGCCCTGTTATTATTAATGGGGGTTGTGGCCTTTTTACCCGCTTACCAAGGGATAGGTAACGCCACGCTCTATGGGTTCCTTCATAGTCAATTTTACAGTACGCATTATAATACCTACTTGCACATCACAGGATTTAAATTATGTTGATCTATCCTACAATAAACCCTATCGCATTTAGCCTAGGTCCACTGAAGGTTCATTGGTATGGCCTGATGTATGCCTTTGGATTTATAGGCGCTTGGTTGCTTGCCATTTATCGCGCAAAAAAACCGAATAGTGGTTGGACTACTGATGAAGTGAGTGATCTGCTTTTTTACGTCGCGCTTGGTGTTATTCTGGGTGGACGTGTAGGTTATATGTTGTTTTACGACTTAGGCAACTTCTTAAGCCATCCTTGGATTATTTTTCAAATTTGGCAGGGTGGAATGTCCTTTCATGGCGGTCTTTTAGGTGTGTTATTCGCTTTTTATTTGTTTGCTCGTAAAACCGGAAAACCCTTTTTTGATATTGCTGATTTTTCTGCGCCCCTTGTCCCTCTCGGCTTAGGCGCCGGTCGCATTGGTAATTTTATCAACGGCGAATTATGGGGCCGAATGACGGAAGTCCCCTGGGGTATGGTTTTCCCACATGCCGGTGGATTACCTAGACACCCTTCTCAACTTTACGAATTCTTTTTTGAAGGCGTCGTTTTATTCGTTATCCTCTGGATCTATTCCAGTAAAAAAAGACCTCGGGGGGCTGTTTCAGCATGGTTTGCTATTTTATATGGCATTTTCCGTTTTGGACTTGAGTTTTTTCGAGAACCTGATTCACAACTAGGTTTCATTGCTTGGAATTGGTTAACCATGGGGCAATTGCTTTCTATTCCAATGATCCTGTTTGGTTTATTTTTATTATATAAAATACGAACTAACAACACTTAAACTTTTTTAGAGATGGGTTTGGGCTTATTGTTTTTCTCATTCTAATCGACTCCACTATAAATCTATCCTATCATGACGTTAACGTGTTCTAAACGCTTTTGGGGAGAGAGCAAAACCCTATTGACTTTATCCATCCCGCTGATAATAAGTGGCATCATTGACACTTCCGTGGGATTTTTTTCGAATATATTTCTAGCACATCTTGGAGCAGCAAGTCTTGCCGCTGGTGCTTTAGTCAACTGGGTATTTACAACATTAATGGTCATTATTTGGGGAACCCTTTCGGCGATTACAACCTTAGTTGCACGTTATTATGGTGCACAAAAAAACACTGAAATAGCCAGTGTTTTTTTTGCGGGCTTATTCATGGCTATCGTTTTAATGCTACCCGCTATGCTATTGTTATGGAATCTCTCACCTCTTTTTTTATTTTTTGGACAAGCGCCAACAACCGTTAAATTGGCTCAATTTTTTCTCCATGGTCTTACTTGGGCAATTATTCCTGATTTTATTATCACGGTACTCCTACAATTTGTGGCGGGTTTAGGTCGAACTAAAATTAATCTAACCTTTAGCTTACTCTTTGTTCCGCTGAGCATTTTTTTCAATTATAGTTTGATGTTTGGAAAATTTGGTTTTCCCAATTTAGGGATTGCTGGCATAGGCTGGGGAGCCGCGATAACATTTTGGATTATTACACTTGGTTTTTGTGTTTACTTCTGCTTCAATAAAACATATCGTCTTTATTTTAAATGGCCGCGCCTTAAAAAAATAATTCCACAAATATATGAAATTTTCGAAGTCGGTTTACCTTTGGGGTTCACTTATTTTTTTGAAGTTGGTTTTTTTCTCGTCATGAGTCTCCTGATGGGCCGCGTTAATGCAGATACACTCAGCGCCAATCAAATTACTTTACAATTTTTTTGGTTATTCTCGATAGTCACCTTTGCGCTCGCTCAAGGCATTACTATTCGCATAGGACACAATGTGGGTCAAAATAATAAAAAAGCATTGAATAACACGACAACTGTCGGTATTTTTTATGCCAGCGCGTTTATGTTTGGCGTTGCAATCCTTTATTGGTTTTTTCCTGAAAAACTTATCAGCATTGACTTTAATATAAACGATACGAATAACGCGAACATTGTCCATTTAGCAAAAACATTTTTAGGCTTAGCGGCATTCGTACAACTTTTTGAAGCGCCTCGTTTTGTCCTATTTGGTGCTTTACGCGGCCTAAAAGATACTCGATTTACGTTATTGACTTCTATTTTAGTATTTTGGGTCATCGCTTTACCCTTAGGCAGCATTGCGCTATCGTATGGTTTTTCAAGTCATGCGATTTGGTGGGCAACAATCCTCGCTGAAATGATCGGTTTATTTTTGTTGAGTTGGCAATACCACCGTAAAATCAATGCATTATTGTTTCATCCACGATAGATTAAAAATCAAGGTATGACGATGTCTCAACAAAATCCCTCCCCCCTTCTCTTGCTCATATTGGATGGATGGGGTTTCAACGAAAAAAAAGATCACAATGCCATTGCGATGGCTCATACGCCACATTGGGATCATTTGCTTGAAACCTGCCCGCACACATTACTCGATGCATCGGGCCAAGCGGTTGGCCTACCCGTTGGCCAGATGGGTAATTCAGAAGTGGGTCATCTAACCTTGGGTGCGGGTCGAATCATTCATCAAGATTTAACCCGTATTAATAACGCAATAGAGACCCGAGCGTTTTTTAAAAATTCCTGCTTGCTAGCAGGATTTAAAAAAATTCTTTCCAATCATCAATCGGTTCATTTAATAGGACTTTTATCCTCAGGTGGTGTTCACAGTCACGAGAACCATTGGACTGCATTACTCGAACTAGCTGCGCAACAGGGTATAATATCCTGTTATCTCCATCCTTTTCTGGATGGCCGAGATACCCCGCCTCAAAGTGCTAAAATTTTCCTAAAACGTCTTGAAGCGAAATGTACCCAATTAGGTATAGGAAAAATTGCAAGTCTTATGGGACGTTACTATGCCATGGATAGAGATAAACGTTGGCAACGTACGAAAATCGCTTACGATTGTTTAACCTTAGGAAAAACAAACTATCAAGCAACCAATGCTTTACAAGCTTTGCAATTCGCCTACGATCGCGGAGAAACCGATGAATTTGTATCACCCACCCGAATAACAGAAATAAACCCATCACACCTCACTATTAATGACGGTGATCTAGTTATTTTTATGAATTTTCGCGCTGACAGAGCACGTCAATTAAGTCATGCCTTTCTTGATAAATCCTTTAACGCCTTTCACAGGCAATTACATCCGCGCCTCGCTGGATTTATCTCTTTAACTGAATACGCAACAACACTGCCCAGTCAAGTTGCTTTTCCACAACAAAACCTGCGCAATAGTTTAGGCGATTATTTGGCTCAGCATCATTTGAGCCAATTACGTATCGCTGAAACTGAAAAATATGCGCATGTCACTTTCTTTTTTAATGGCGGAAATGAAACACCCTTGATAAACGAAACACGTGTTTTAATCCCTTCAAAAAAAGTAAGCACTTATGATCGTGTTCCTGATATGAGTGCGCTTGAAATTACACATCACCTTTTAAAGGTGATTAAAGAAAAAAAATATGACGTTATTATTTGTAATTTTGCAAACCCTGACATGCTCGGCCATACTGGGAATTTACCCGCGACATTACACGCTATTCAATGTATCGATGACTGTATTGGAAAAATTACGCACTGTTTGAAACAATATGGCGGCGAAGCGCTGATTACCGCCGATCACGGTAATGCAGAATGTATGTTTGATGAAAACACACAGCAAGCACATACAGCTCACACGAACAAACCCGTTCCTTTTATCTATGTGGGTCGTCCGGCAAAAATAAATCCCATCAAACATCCCAGTTTAGCGAATATTGCGCCTACGCTTTTATACGTATTAAATTTACCTAAACCCCAAGAAATGACCGGTCAAAGCCTATTGACGCTCATATAATCCCACGTTTATACATTCTTGATAGGTCAAAAAAATAACAATTTTTTGACTCGCTTCTCGCAAATTCACCAAAGTGAATTACACTATAAATAACGCTGTCAATCATTTGAGTCTACTCACAACATGCTGCGGATAAGAAGATTAAATTTTGTACAAAACTAAAAGGATCACTGGGTATGAAACTAAAAATTCCATTTTTTTTCTTCTTGGCCTGTTTTTTATTAGGTTTCAGCTCTGCTTTTTCTAATCCAGCCAAAGTCCCTTCCCCTCAGGAAAATAAACTTTCCCAAGATGTATTACGCTTTAACCGAGAATTAGAAATTATAAAAAATGAATATGTCCAAAAAATATCAGAACATGATCTTCTACAAAATGCGATGCAAGGTATGGCGAGTGGACTTGATCCGCATTCTAGTTTTTTAGATGCAGACGATTTAAAGGATTTAAAAACAGCAACGACTGGTGAATTCAGTGGTTTAGGGCTCGAAGTCGGTATGGAAGAAGGGTTGTTACGTGTCGTAACACCCATTGATGACGGTCCCGCGCAAAAAGCAGGCATTAAACCAGGAGATTGGATCATACGTATTAATAACACACCAATTCAAGGTTTGAGTTTACGTGAAGCAGTTAGGAAAATGCGTGGTCGAAAAGGGAGTTCCATCCAATTAACATTAATTCGACAGGGTCAACCTAAACCACGCTTCGTTCATTTAAAACGAGGGCTCGTCCATATCCAAAGTATAAAAGGGCATCTTTTAGAACCGGGTTATGCGTATATTCGAATTAATAGTTTTCAAGCAAGTACACGTCATGATCTTGATCATATGCTTAAAAAATTGCAACACCAAGAAAAAACGCCGATTCAAGGCCTCATTTTGGATTTAAGAAACAATCCTGGTGGGTTATTAACCTCTGCAGCAGAAGTCACTAATGCGTTTCTGGATGCGAAGACAATGCATTACGACCAAGTGATCGTTTACACAATGGGCCAATCAGCCGATGCTAAACTGAAAATTTTAGCTAAACCGAATGATCAGGTTTATTCCGAAAAATTGGTTGTCTTAATTAATCAAGGAAGTGCGTCAGGCGCTGAAATCGTGGCCGGTGCATTACAAGATAATCATCGTGCTGTTATTTTAGGAACAAAAAGTTTTGGGAAGGGGTCCGTGCAAACAGTCATTCCACTCGATGATGCCGCAGCCCTTAAACTGACCACGGCTTTATATTACACACCCTCCGGTCGATCGATTCAAGCTTCAGGAATTTCTCCTGATATTATCGTCGATGAACTCAAAATAAATGCGTTCACTAAAAATCCTATTGAAGCTATTTCGTTTCATGAGTCTGAATTAAAAGGACACTTAAAAAATGATAAAAACCCTAACCATTCCTTTTTATCACCCTCATCCAGTGCGACCAATACCACCGACTTATTAAAAAATGATTATCAACTTTTTGAAGCATTCAATTTACTAAAAAGCATGATTGCCCTACAACCCACAAAAACTCCGTTATAGAACACTACATTCCATGGATAGTTTTCATCAACTATAAACGTTTCATCTTTCTATCCACGATAAAACAGATAAAATCAGTTCTCATAATTGAGGGGCAACCCCACGCTCTTCTATGTCTAAAGATAAGCTACTACCAAAATTTTCAGAAAAAAGGTTAATCTTCGTAATCAGAGAAAATGTAACTCCCTTTTTGGGGCATGACGTATTTTCAATCGAATAAGGGGTTACTGAATCCTGATTATCTGCGTGGTTATCTGTTTCGGTGGCATAACTATCGACTAATATATTCTTTAACCCATTTAACTCATATTTTAAACGAAATAACTCATCCGGAAGCTTAGTTTTTTCTAAATTTAATAGATCATTTTTTTTTTTCATGATACAATAGCTGACAAGCCAACTCATTAAAAAACAGCACGTTAATGGAATAAAAATAAGCGGTAAATAAAAGGAACCAAAAATTAACGATAATGCAACAAGGAAACATAATAAAAACAACGTTTTATAATCCTCTTTTTCTGTTTGTTTATTGTTTTCTTCGGAAAAAAAAATAAAATTGTCGTGAAAAATTTTTTTTATTTCCTGATGATCATTTGAACTGAGTCGTCTATTTCGGTACAAATCATAAATATAGCTTAACGATCCTATAATCAGTGAAGACTCAAGCATCGTCGAAAAAAGGTTTACATCAATTGCATATCCGCAAAACTCATTGACCATTTCTCTGAAACACGTTTGTTTCTCTTCCATAATAGGCTCCTTTTACTTCTTTGCAATTTTAAACCTATAAAATTTATCTAAATTTTTGATTGTTGTCTATCTTTTAAAAAAATTAAAAGGCGTCGTTGTTTGTTAAATCTTTATCATTTTATTCAAAAAATAAATCGGTGAACGAGATAAAAAAATAGAGTTGATAATCCTTATTATCTTGTCTTCTACTTATTTTTCATCTATACTTTCAGCTTACTTGATAAGCGTCGATTTGAACTACAGCTTGCTGACGCTATATAAATTTAGCTAAAGCGTCCTAAAAACCACTGTCGCTTTAGCCGGTGGTTTTTTGTTATTTGTTTATACTGTCCACACGAAAGTGAATATCATGGATGATAATTGTTGCTCCTTGAAACGGCTCCCTATTGATTTATCCTTCTGTTTACCTTTTCCTTTCGTCCATAATGTACGTTTTAATCTTTTAATCATTCACACACCACTCATTTTGAGTGAGGCATTCGTATTATTTTTTAATTTTTTAGGGAAAATGTTATGTCTATTCAATTTAATTCATCACATGTACTGGGTCTTCCTCGGATTGGTGCCAATCGAGAAATGAAAAAAGCAGTCGAAAGCTATTGGAGACAGGAAATATCGAGCGTTGAATTACAACACATCGGTCAACAGATTGAAAATAAAAATTGGCAAATGCAAGCCGATGCGGGGCTAGACTTTATCACTGTCGGTGATTTCTCTTGGTATGATCATGTATTAGATCACAGTGCTTTATTTGGCGTCATTCCTGAGCGTTTCAATACCGGAAAAATAGATTTAAATACATTATTTTATATGGCGCGTGGTCAAGCACCCAATGTTCAAGAAACTACCGCCTGCGCAATGACAAAATGGTTTAATACCAACTACCATTATATGGTTCCTGAGTTTTGTTTGGATCAAACTTTTCAATTAAGTACCGATTATTTATTTTCATCAATTGATAGAGCCCTGGCGAAAGGTTATCGTGTCAAACCCGTTTTACTCGGGCCATTAACCTATCTTTGGCTCGGAAAATCGAAACAAACTGAATTTAATAAATTAAATTTATTAGAAAATTTACTGCCTGTTTATAATCAAATTTTTGCGCATTTCCGTTCCCAAAATATTGAGTGGATACAAATCGATGAACCATTATTAGCACTTGATATCGATAAAAATTGGAAACAAGCCTATATAAAAACCTATCAACAATTAAATTTTAATGACATTCATTGTCTGTTAACCACTTATTTTGGTGACATTTGCGATCAATTATCGCTTATCGACCAATTACCTATTCATGGTTTGCACATTGATTGTTCCACAGCCCCAGAACAATTGCCTCGTTGTCTCGATGTTTTTCCAAAAAACAAAGTTCTTTCTCTAGGATTCATTAATGGTCGCAATATTTGGCGCGCTGATTTAACAAAAATCTTAACGGTATTACGTCCTATTTATGAACGCTATGGTGAAAACTTATGGTTAGGAAGTAGTTGTTCATTACTTCACGTCCCTGTTGATTTAGACAGTGAAACGAAACTGGATCCGGAAATAAAAAATTGGTTCGCTTTTTCCAAACAAAAATTAGCTGAAATCGCGTTATTGTCACGTGCCCTCCATTCTAACGAACCGACGACGACGCAATTATTAATAGAAAATCAACGCGCGTTACACACTCGAAAAACATCAACGCGTATTCAGAATAGCGATGTACAAAATCGAATTAAATCAATCACGCCCACTATGGCTAAACGAAATATGGACTATATTTCTCGTGCAAAACAACAAAAATCAAGCTTACAATTAAATTTACTCCCGACAACAACGATTGGCTCATTCCCCCAAACATCGGATATCCGAAAAATTCGGCTTGCCTATAAATCAGGAAAAATGACCTCTGAAATTTATCAACAGAAAATAAAACAACATATTGCAGATGTTATCCTTCGACAGGAAGCCTTAGGTTTAGACGTTTTGGTGCATGGTGAAGCAGAACGTAATGACATGGTTGAATATTTTGGTGAATGCTTAGAGGGCTTTGTTTTCACTAAAAATGGCTGGGTACAAAGTTATGGGTCCCGCTGTGTTAAACCGCCTATCATCTATGGTGATATCCATCGTCCAAAACCCATGACGGTAGAATGGTCCGCTTATAGTCAAGGTTTAACGCAGCGTCCTGTTAAAGGCATGCTAACAGGGCCCACAACACTGTTAGCATGGTCTTTTGTCCGAGATGATCAACCCTACCAAACAACGGGATTACAAATTGCATTAGCATTACGCGATGAAGTCCTTGATCTCGAACGTGCAGGCATTCGTATTATTCAAATCGATGAGCCTGCTTTTCGTGAAAGATTACCTTTACGTCGTAAAGATTGGAAAAGTTATTTAGATTGGGCTGTATTTTCATTCCGGATTGCTTCTTCTGCAGTTCAAGCGAGTACACAAATTCATACGCATATGTGTTATTCCGAATTTAATGATGTTATGGAGGCCATTGCGGCATTGGATGCCGACGTCATTACGCTTGAAAGTTCTCGTTCCAACATGAAACTTTTGCATGCATTTGAATCCTTTTCTTATCCAAATGAAATAGGTCCAGGAATCTATGACATTCATTCACCGCGTGTCCCCTCAAAAAATGAAATGATTAATCAATTGAAACAAGCACTCCGTTATATTCCTATTGAACGGCTTTGGGTCAATCCAGATTGTGGTCTAAAAACACGTCATTGGAATGAAGTGACACCTGCATTACAAAACATGATCGAAGCCGCTCAAGTACTTCGTGAGGATAAAACAGGGATACCATTGTCAACGAACAAGGAAGCTTCAGATGCAATTATGTCAAAAATTTAATTTTAGTTTTGAAGTGTTCCCCCCCCAAACACATCGTGGTTTGAAAAATTTATACGCAACACGACAAGAACTATCTAAACTTAAACCCAATTATTTTTCAATCACCTTTGGTGCCGGTGGCGCAATACAGCACCAATCACTCCTCGTCATAAAGCAATTCGTTAAGGATGGAATTGCTGCAACCCCCCATATTTCCTGCGTCAATATGACCTATCCGCGTTTATATGATTTGCTCATGGAGTATCAACAATTAGGGGTTAAACAATTGCTAGTCATTCAAGGCGACTTACCTAAAGAAGTACCCAAACTATCTGAATTTAATTATGCAAACGAACTCATTAGCGCTATTCGAAAAATAACCGGCAATTATTTCCATATCATTGTGGCTGCCTATCCGGAATTCCATCCCCAAGCTTTTAGTCCCCGAAAAGATATTGAAAATTTTAAACGAAAAATCGAAGCCGGCGCCAATAGTGCTATTACACAATTTTTTTTTAATAGTGACGCTTATTTTCGCTTCATTGAAGCGTGTGAAAAAGCTTCAATTCACATTCCGATTGTTCCAGGCATTACGCCCATTATAAACTATCAAAAACTTATTCAGTTTTCAACGGCGTGTGGCGCAGAAATCCCTTTGTGGTTGCGTAAGCACCTGGCTATGCTTAGCAACGATCCACAGTCTTTACAAGAAGTGGGTATTGAATTTGTGACGAAGCTCTGCCAACACTTGTTACAAAATGGAGTTAAAGAATTCCATTTCTATACTTTAAATCGCGCTAACCCCACCTATCGTATTATAGAAAATCTACACCGCTATGGATAAAATCAAAAAGAATTTTTATGTCAAGCAATTTCTTTTACTGGTATTTCGGCCATCGCGGCTAATTGATTATTTTTTTCAATCGTTATTTTTAGTACGCCACGATGTAAAACCGCATTTACTTTTTTAGGATTGGCATTATCGGGCAAGGCCACATGATAAGAAAACACATACTGATTATGATCGTCTCGTTTGAGATCTTCATTTGTGCTTTTCGCCTTTACAAAAAGTATTCCTTGCGAAATTGAAACTTTAATTTTGCGCGGATCAACACCCGGCATATCGAATGAAATTAAATATTGTTTAGGCTTTTCCTGCATCATCAACCGATTAAAATACAGAGGATTCGAAAAAAACGGTTGCGCGAATGCAGAATCAAGCTGCAAAAATGGATTAAATCCTGGCTGGAAATGGGGCCAACTTTCTACCGGAATAGAGGGTTCTATCGGCGTCGCTTTCATTTCAGAAGCCGTATGATTAACCGTTGGCCCCGTTGTCGATTGAGTGAGCGCTAGTACTGAATTGGAAAGCATAAAACCAACCAGAATAACCGACGTTTTTATTACTGAATCTAACATTGCTTTTCTCCTCAATAATTTTTAATATTATATTAAAAGATTTCATTCGGACTTGCCAGACTTAGAAAGTAATCTCTAAAAATACTTAGTTAACCGCGTTTTGGTCATAACGGCGCCTGCACGCATATAACAGGGCGACAGCGTTGTATACGGTGTAGCGCGCATTGTCGATCGCTTCTTAAATAAGCCCGATCCAAAAATTTGCTTTCAAATGGAGTGATGAGCACCCTCATCTTCTTATCTATTGACCTTTCAATAGTAGCCTTAAGCAATGATTTAAATCGAGCTTTTTCGTTTTAAAACGTTTAGAAAATCCTAGACGATTGCCCCATAATAACAACTATACTGTAGATTATCTCATTTTCCAAAACCTCGTTGTCATCACTGGGAAACGAACGTGAAAAAACGAACGATGATTCAAACGTTAATCGCAGGTAGCATCGGTCTCGTCGCTGGATTCGTCACGATGCTCATTATTTATCCCTTTATTTTTCCTCCGCCTGTATTGAATGAGGAAATTTCTCATATTGAAACGAAAACAAAGGTTGCCCAGGGGATGTTTATTCACCCCAATCCAAAAGATAGACTTCATTATGGCCAAGGCTCTGTTTCCGTCTATAAAACAAAAAACCAATATGAAATCTTCTTGGGTCGGGATTTTTAAGTCGGTCCAGGGCCTGCTTTTCATGTTTTTTTATCGAACGCCCACACGGTTAAAACCAAGGCTGCTTTTCAAAATTCAAAAAAATACGATCTCGGCATGTTAAAAAGCTTTCAAGGCAGCCAGGTCTATAGGGTCCCCTATACCGTCAATATGTCAGAAATACATTCTGTGGTTGTTTGGTGTGTTTCATTTGCGCAACTGATTACATCAGCCAATTTAAAAAAAATTAATGATTAAAAATTACATATACTCGTCTATCTATTTTAAATCAATTTAAAATTTTTCACGTGTAAAAACGATAACCACTTATTGTGCTAAACTAAGGTTTAATATAAAAATTAACATCGAACAGACAATAATTCTTATTTATCACTCTAAAATCTATTTAAAAACAATGACCGCAATTAATATGTTACAATTTTTTTTTAATACGCTTAAAGATTTATTTAATATAAAAATAACAAATATTGAAGCTTATGAAGCGGATATTGTGGGGTACACAGGGCTCCATAAAGCCTGTTTTCTAGGTCATACGGAGATAGCAAAATTATTGATCGAAAAAGGCGCTAACATCCATGCATTTGACGTCAATGGATTTACCCCTTTATTTTGGGCCTGCGAAAAAGGATTCATTAAACTCGTAGAATTACTGATTCAACATGGGGCCAACATCAATGAAATTGGTGATCACGGAGAAACGTTACTCCATGTAGTCACTAAAAAAGGCCATACTGAATTAGCCAGATTACTAATAGAAAAAGGAATACCTGTCCATATCATTGATACGCATGCGAATACACCGCTTCATATTGCCTGTGCTGAAAACCACGCCAAGCTCGCTAAACTACTCGTAGAATATGGTGCGGATATTAATGCCACTCGCACAAATGGCGATAAAGCCATTTATTTAGCCGCAGAAAAAGGACATTTCGAGATAGTCAATTTATTGATAAAAAGCGGTGCACCGACTCATACCGTTAACACGTCACTTCATATCGCCTGCTCCAAAGGATTCATATCCATAGTCAAACTATTACTCAAAGAAAAAGCACATATTAATGCCGTTGATACGAACGGAAATACAGCACTTCATTTGGCTCTAGAAAAAAATTACACGGCAATCGCCACATTATTAATAAAACACGGGGCAGCAATGAGTGCGACTAACAAGAATGACACAACACCATTTCATATCGCCTGTAAGCAGAACCAGTTTAATATCGTCAAATTACTGATAGAAATGGGTGCTACAATAAAAAGGACTAACATCCATGGTAACACATCACTCCATCTGGCGGCCGAAAAAGGCCATACAATGATAGTTCAGCTCTTGATAGAAAACGGCGCGAATGTTAACGCCGTTAATTTTAATAATGTAACTCCACTCATTCAAGCCTGTTTCGCAGGTCATATCAGCGTCGCTCAATTATTGATAGAAAACGGCGCAAATGTTAATGTCGTTAACATCAATGGCAATACATCACTCCATCTGGCGGCCGAAAAAAACCATACGTCGATCGTTAAATTATTGATAGAAAACGACGCTCGCGTTCACGTGACTAACTTTCTTGGTAATACACCCTTTCATGTGACCTGTTTTCAAGGTAACGCCGAAACAGCAAAACTACTGCTTAATAAAGGTGCAGATAGTAATCGTCTTAATAAAGAAGGTGTTACAGCACTGCATTTAGCCTGCTATAAAAATCACACTGAAATAGTAAACTTGCTGCTAGCAGACGGTGTAAATACGAATAGTGCAAATAACGAAGGCATTACGCCACTTCATCTGGCTTGTTGTCAAGGAACCCTTGAAATGGTAAAACGACTGCTTGATAAGGGTGCTCCTATTAATAGGAGCAACAAAGAAGGCATTACACCACTTCATCTGGCCTGTTATCAAAATCACACTGGAATAATAAAATTACTACTCGAAAAAGGAGCGACTATTAATATCACTCACCACGAAGATATTACAGCGCTTTATTTGGTTTCAAAAAACGGCCCTATTGAACTCGCAAAATTATTTATTTTACACCTTCTAAAAAATTCAACGGAGGAGAAACCTGATTTCATCCACGAAGATGCCGTTTTATCGGATTACTGGGATGAAATTTTAACTTTAAAACAAATGACTTCAAACCCATCTGCTTTGTTCGATTTTTATGTTACAAAAGATATCAATAAATTAGAAACTATGTCCTCTAATCAGGAGATACAACGTTTAATCAACACAGAAAATTTCACACATCAATATCCCTACTTTGGAAGTAAAATAAAAGAAAATTTTGAAAAGGGTTTATTAGCACATAAAGCCTTAGTTACATTATCACAGTTTAAGCTTGATAAGCGACGTTTACCTCCAGAATTATGGAAAAAAGTATTCGGTTATTTAACACATTTAGACGATGTGAAAAAAGTGGCTTTTTTATTTTTTAAATCTACATCCTCAGATGAATCTGCTGAAGGTAATCCCAATTTTTCCAATCCTACTCCAATTGAATCAACGTTTCTTTCATAACTCATGAACGACATTAAATCCACTTCAAATAACCACGTTGAATGTTCTCGTTTGCGTTGTGCTATTATATGAAGAGAGATGAAATTCCTCAAAAAATCTTAATGAAAAATAATCTTTAAATTGAGTATTTCCATATAAATTTATTTGATCATTGATTTCTGACCTATCGGCGTAGGTCAGGGAATTCTTGACATACGCTAAAATAACTTTAAATAGATTTAAATCTTTATTTATAAAACTACAAATATCGGAAATACTAATATATTCTTTATATAAAAGTTTCGTTTCAATTAAAAAAATTAAAAAACTTTTTAATTCATAATAAATTATAATATCAAGCATCTCTCGCGGGTTAGTTTTTATAAGCGATTTATCTTTTTCTGTAAAGAAATCAAAAAAATTATTTCCCTTATGCTGAATCACTTTAGTGATCAACTTTCCGAGTCTTCCACCGATAATATCAAATCCTTGTCGGTTTGAAACCTCGTTGTAATTCCGCTTGAAAAAATGAGTGGCTCTTTGCTTATATTTTTTTTCTTTCAATAAAATACCTGTGTTTATTACTTTAATTTCAGCACTTGAAATATTTTCCATATAACTATTTTTTTTAATAACGTGTTCAAGCGTTTGATTTTTTTTATTAATCACTGTCATTTTCAATGAATTCGGTAATTTATTGAATCCCTTAAAAGATTGTATATTTTTAAAAATAAACGCTAACGATTTTGGGCATGCTTCATGATCAAAATAAATAACCGTGTTGGGTGCAAACGCACTAAACCCAATTAAATCGTTCCAATGCTGATGCCGATTCGATAAACGAAAAAGATGATCTAACGTAAAAAAAGAACAATGCTCAAAATCACATTGTATTTGAGTTCCGCTATAGGAAAAAATGATAGGCTTTAAGTTTACCGACGCTTTTTTTATAAGTTCTGTACTTCTATGAAGTCCTGCAGCATCAATAACAAGTAGATAAACTTGCTTATTTTTAATATAGGCATCGACACTAAACCAATGATTTTGATTTTCTATTGCGAGCTGGAAACGACTTGGTATTTGAGAGGTATTCATATTTTTAGATAATAAATTAAAGAAAATATCGAGTTCGCTATTATATTTATATTTTTCTTCGTGGTAACCGTCGCTAGAAAAAATAAAAATATTTAAATCCCATCTACGATTTTTTTTCTCTTCAATCAAATCATGCATTTCTTCCACATACAAAATAGAAGACCTTGGCTTCGGATCTAATGGAAATAGAGGCATTTTTCCTCCTTATAAATAACCTTGATTCATTATGCATTCGATTCTTCTGCAAACACTTGTTTAAGCTTTTTACGAGTAACTCAATTTTGACATTGATGATCAAAAAATTAAAGAATTTTTTGGCTCTAAAAAATAATAATGCTTTGATTGAAACGGATGGGTCTGAGGAATCGTGTATAGGCCATTTTTGTCTCCTGAATAATTAACTAAAAATAAAATTTACTTACGTAATTCATTTTTACAGGAATTTCGCGGCTATGGAAAAGATCTTAAAGTAAGCAGGTAAAAATAAAGCAATAAAGAGAAGAAAATGTCGGAGTTCAAATGTACGAAAAAACTGTATAGAGCATTTTTAGAATGCAAGCAGTATAAGGTATTCAGGTTTAGCCTTATCTAAACTAATAAGAAGATCTTTAATAGCGCCATACTCATAGCCCCGAGCTAATATCTTCTTAGCAATCTTTAAATCTTCTTTGTACCGCGCGCTCCCCGACATTGAGGGGTATAAAGGGGAGCTTTACAATGTCGATTTAGTAAGGCGACATGCCTTTGTGAGTGCATCACAATCAAAAACTAGAACAGCAATTCCAGTACCTCTTAATGCAAAAGCTGCGGCAATTATTGCAAGACAAATAGGTAAACATATTGAATTTGTTTTTACCTATGAAGGAAACCCTGTTAAGCAATGCAATACAGCTGCATGATGTAAAGCCGTTAAAGCGAGCAAAGATCGAAGCATGACTTACGTCATACATGGGCATCTTGGCATGTTCAAAATGGAACATCCTTACAGAATTGCAAATATTAGGCGGATGGTCATCTTTTGACATTGTATTACGCTATGCGCATTTAAATAGTGATCAACTTATGAAGGCTGCCGAGCGAGTATCTGGTACAAAATTGGTATATTCTGTTCAAACGGCAGCAAAAGGAGGCTAGCTGAATGGGTGATAAACTGTTAGAATGCCGGGCTTCTTAGGGTTATGCGCCCGTAGCTCAGCTGGATAGAGTACCAGGCTACGAACTTGGTGGTCGGGAGTTCGAATCTCTCCGGGCGCGCCAAAATTCACTTATTTTTCAATAAGTTAGCCAATTTAGCTACAACTTAAAATGTCACTTAAATGTACCATGTACCAAATTTGTACACGCCACACGTTCGGCTGCTTCCTGAAGTTGCTGACTATTTAAATGCGCGTAACGTTGTACCGTATTGTAAGAAGACCAACCGCCCAATCGTTGCAGCTCATATAATGACGTTCCATTTTGCACATGCCAGGAGGCCCACGTATGGCGTAAGTCATGCCAACGGAAATCTTCTATCCCTGCTCGCTTTAACGCTTTACGCCACGATCTTGTGCAACATTGCTTCATTGGTTTTCCTTCATAGGTAAAAACAAACTCAATATGTTTACCCACCTGTTTTCGAATAATAGCAACTGCCTCTGTACTAAGTGGTACTGGTATTGCCTTATTCGTTTTTGATTGTGACGCACTCACAAAGGCATGTCGTCTGACTAAGTCAACATTTCTCCATTTCAGTCCGGTCACATTTGCTTTACGTAATCCCGTCAACAACGAAAAAGCGGCCATGTCCGATAAATGTGGCGGTAACTCTTTAAGTAGCCGTTCTGCTTCATCTTTTGTTAACCAGCGATCCCGTTCAATTTCATCAAACAACGATATAGAAGGTATTTTTTCTACCCATCCTTTTTTAAAGGCATTATTCAGGATAGCTCTTATCACTTCTAACAGTCGGTTGATTGTTGCATTGGAAACTTTTTTCTCACTCCGCTTGGCTTGAATTATTTCATCGATTAAATCAATATCTATTTCAATTAACTTTTTATTTTTTAGATAAGGTTCGACCCACATCAGATGAAACCCAGCCTCCTCTAAGCTACGCTTACTTTTACGTTTACACACATCCAGCCATTTAACAACAGCTTCTTGCCACAGTTTTTCTGGTTTTTCGTTTAGCTTACCGAGCCGCCACAAATCCGATTTTAGTCGATCATGCAGTTCTTGCGCGGCTGCTTTGTTAGTTGTCTCAGTCGATTTTTGTATTCTCTTTCCATTGTGTGAAAATCTAATCCACCAGATATTGTTTCGTTTACAGAGTGCCATATTTTTTTTCTCCTCTTGTGTGAGACACCCTGCGATACTTTGCAAGAGTGATCGTAAAGTGATCGAACGTAATTAACAAGGTCTTCTTCTAAAAAACACCAACATTTACCTGGCTTTGCTGCAGGAACTTTTTTACTGACTGCTAGTCTTCTAAGTCCTTCAGGGTTCATCTTCAAAAACTGTGCCGCTTCTTTAAGATCGAAGGTTTTCATTTATATAACCTCCAATTATTCGTAAGATCATTGAATCGCATTAATTGAGGCTGCATAGACTTTCCTTATTTTTAGAATTTATCCTACTCAGATTACTAGAAAAATTCGCAACACGTGTTGCAAGTTTTTTGCATACAATTGTTTTTATTCCAATGCCTAAAAACAATAAACGGAGTAGAAATGTATGGAAGTCAATCCTTTTGAACGATTTATTAAACTATGTGGAACAGTGGAAAAGGCAGCTAATCAATTAGGAACATCCCATCAAAATGTAAGTTTGATGCGAAATGGTCGTAATATTAAGTATACATTTGCACAGAAGATAGCTAACTATCTGTGGGAGAAAGAAAAATATAGAGTGAATCCTTTAGATTTAATTTCTCCGAAAGAACGAAATGAGATTAAGTCGTTATTTTTTTCTTCACCCAGTTCAATTCGATCGATGAATGTTCAGACAAATCAGGTGAAATGTCATTCTTTAGAATTACCAAAAATAACTTTTATTTCCTCGTCTTTAAATCAACTTAAAGCGATTATTATCGATGAAAACAATAAGATCATCGCTAATGAAAAAACTTTTTTACTCTATAAAAAACAGAATAAAAAGACTGTTCCTGCCTGGAAAATAGATTTGTCGGATTTAAAAGATGGAAAGTATGAAGTTCTTCATCTAAGAAGTATTTTTGATGTTTTTGAGCTTATAGCAATAGGAATAAGTTTAGGGAAATTTATTGGTAATCGCCAAGGCCATCGGTCGGACTTATTTAAAAATAAAAAACAATGTAATAACGAACTTCGTCTAAAATGGAACGAAGTTACCGGAAGAACGGATCAATTTATAGCGAATCGATTAGGTTTCTCAAGAACTCAATATCTCCAACTAAAAAAGATATTTCTATATGGTACAGATGAATTAATCAACCAAGTTAGAAATAAAGAGATAAAAATATCTGATGCAGTCAATCGCATCAAATCTTCAGAAAGTTACGAAGTATTCAGAATTTTCTAATCTTAATTTTAATTATAACAAGGAGAATTTCTATGTTTTTTGACGCTACTCTTGATAATCGTTCTCAATCTTTAAGATTACCTAAAAATTTCTGGTTAACCATGCAACAGGCTAAATTAACCATGAAAGACAAAATAGTACTTATTTATTTATATACGGGTCCTTATACTAATCGATTAGGGTATTTTCAATGCTCTCCTATTGATATAGCAAAAGCATTAGATAAAAAAATAATAAGTATTTATTCTTCTTTAGCTTCACTTCAAAAGCATGATTTTTTAAAATTTGAAGTAATCCGAGATTTTATCTATCTTCCCCATTATTTTGAGCAGTTCCCTATAAAAAATAAAAATCAAGGAATGCATGTTGAACGGCTATTTAAGGGGGTGGAAATTTTTTTGGATGATAATTTCTCAATTTTGCTCGATTTAATATTTAATTTATTAAAATCCGATCATTTGTCGAGATTGTTTCGTAAAACTTTAAAAGATCTTTTTTATGATCTCCGTCTACTCATGCTAGAAGGAGAATAGCGATGAGCGATAATCTTTTTTACTCCTTACAAGCAGAACAAGCCGTTTTAGGCGGTTTACTACTTGATAATATAACTTGGTCGGGTATCAGTGATCATTTAGTATCTAAGGACTTCTATCAATTAGAGCATCAAATCTTATTTGAGAAAATTACAAAGAAAATTAAAAAAGGAGAAAGCGTAGATGCATTGGCATTAAGTGAAGAAGCGAAGAAAGTGCCTGAATTAAAGGAAATAAAGGGTGATATGTATGTACTTGAACTCATCAAAAAAACACCCGGCACATCTAATATCGCAGCTTATGTCGATATTATAAAGGAACATTCAAATCGTCGTCAGTTAATAGAAATAAGCCAACTATTAAATCATTATGCGACTCATCAAAACACGAAAGAAACTTTAGCTTGGCTAGAAAATAAAATTAATCAGTTAAGTAACCATCTCTCTCCTGAAAGCAAGTTGCAATTAATCACATTAATTGACTTTCTTACGCTGAATATTGCTCAGCGCGAACTTATTTTATCACCCTGGTTACCAAAACAAGGATTAGCCATGCTTTATGCCAAACGAGGCGTTGGCAAAACCCACGTCGCCTTAAATATTGCTTATGCGGTAGCCAGTGGAGGTTCCTTTTTAGGCTGGCAAGCAGATAAACCGCGCTCTGTCTTATATCTTGATGGAGAAATGCCTGCAGCAACGATGCAAGAGCGGCTGGCCTCTATTGTGCTATCTCATACAGAAGAAGCCAAAGCTCCTTTTACTATTCTCACACCCGACATTCAAAATCGTGGTATGCCTGATTTGTCTACACTAGAAGGGCAACACGCACTTGAACCTTTTCTAAAAGATGTCGAACTCATTGTCGTAGATAACATTTCGACATTGTGTCGTAGTGGAAAAGAAAATGAAGCGGAGGGTTGGATATTAGTGCAAGCCTGGGCTTTGCGTATGCGATCCGAAGGACGCTCTGTTCTTTTTATTCATCATGCGGCAAAAAATGGTAATGCACGAGGAACGAGCAAACGTGAAGATGTACTAGATACCGTCATTGTTTTAAAACACCCGAGTGATTATGACCCAAGTGATGGTGCTTGTTTTGAAGTTCATTTTGAAAAGGCGCGCTCTTTTTGTGGTGATTCCGCACGACCTCTCTTAGTTAAACTCATCACAAAAAATAACCAACAAATCTGGGAGTTAAAAACACTAGAGAAATCAACTTTTGAGAAGGTTGTTGAGCTCGCTAAGCAAGGATGTAGACAACACGAGATTGTTTTAGAGCTAGGCATTAGCAAGTCAAAAGCCAGTCGTTATTTTAAAAAAGCAAAAGAAGAAGGATGTATTGTTCATGTTTAAACGGATGCTATCAGACCAAAGTTGCAAGTTGCATCTCCTAGAGAATGCAACTTGCAACTTTCTGCTCATTTAGGAGAATAATATGAAACAAACGGTGCAACCGATGACGATTAAAGCTTTAGCTCATAAGGCTTTAGAGAGAAATGCCACTGAAACTTCCTCTGCAAAGCTGTGGATAAATAATGCAACTTTTAACCCCCAAAAAACACCCCAAAAGTTGCATCCTGAACAACCTTATTTTGGTTTAGGAATTGAGCAATTAAAAATTCTTACAGCCGATGATTGGGATGAGGTGAAAGATAATTCAGCGATGCTAAAAGCCATGGTGGAGACCTATTTTATGCTCAAAGAATTAGATCTTCACATACCTTCTGCTATTTACACTAAAACCGTTGATTGCCAGAACTGTGGCGAGATATAAACTTGGCCCAGCTGTCCGGATTATGTCTCTTGCTGCCAATGATGTTTAATAAAAAATGATTTGATTTGGAATTAGTAAAAAAGGAGAAAACGATATGTCCATAAAAAAATTACTACAACGGATCATTTTTAGGCTATCAAATGAGACTACGCAGGAAGGGGGAAACACAACAATTAAAAAATAAAAACAACAGACTTGCCAAACTGCTGAATGTAACGAGGACTATCAAATGAAATGTCTTAATCCCGTTTGTCATTATTATAAAACCGAAGTGTGTGATTCACGTCGAATAATCGACGGAAAAGTGTTGAGAAGACGACGATGGTGCTATAAATGCAAAGTTCGTTATACTACCCTTGAAATTCCACTCTATCTAGGAAGTACCACAGTCGATAAACGTGCTGCCTTGCAGCAGATTGCTGCGTATTTTACCCGATCATCAGATCCATATTCCCAGTGGCGACAGCTAATTGAAGCCCATGAAACTGGCTTGCTGCTCTAATGTGGAAGGAGAAGCAGAGATGAGTGGTAAGCCGCATCTTACCTCGCCTGCTATTACTTGGAGGTGGATTCGTGACTTAATCTTCCAAAGATTCTAGTTTTTCGTATGATTGTCAAATTAACTTAAATTGCAAGGAGTTGCCTGCTGTTTTCATAGAACATTTGAAGCGCTAGCTTTGCTCTGTACCACTCCATAAGCTATTAGTCATCGTTTAGAAAAAAAGCCATACTAGCTAGGGGCTAAGCGACAGCCAATGAAGTGCAACAATTACCTACAACTAAATTACAAAATTGAAATGGCGTAGGTAATTAAACAAGATTTTATGCAGACTATTTTAAGGGAAGTTTTTTAAAGAATGCTAATAAATACGGTCATTGAGACTGAAAATTAGGAGTATTTACCGCCACCTATATTAGCAAGCGCTAATATTTCGTGACCTCGCTTTCACAACGTCCAATGTAACTCATTGTCCATTTTAGAAACCGAGGTCACGAACCGGCGGCGGTGGTGTGGATATAGAGAATGTAGAGGAGAAAGATAGGTTTGAAAGAAATAATTTTAAGGAATAAAGAACGTCCTGTTTTAAGGGCTACGCTACGACTGACTCCAAGAGATCTTAATTTATTGTGTTGGATTAATTCTGTGGGCTTTGTAACGATTAACCACATTACACAAAAACTTAAGATATCTCAGCCAACGGCTTATATTCGATCTAAAAAATTAGTAACGCACCACTATCTTTTACATGAGAGAATTTTTCACGGCGCAGCGGGTATTTATCGGGTTACTCATGACGGGGTTCACGTATCAGGCAGTCCATTGCCTGCATTACGTAAAATTTCTTTAGCGTCCTATCATCATGATTTGTTGGTGACGACATTAAATTTACAGTTGCTGAATCGTTTTGGTGGAAGCTATGTATCTGAACGAGAATTACGGCACGGTGATGGATTAAATTGTTTTGGGAAAATCGGACACACCCCTGACAGTGTTTTACTGCTGAATGATAAAAAAATTGCTATTGAAGTGGAATTAAGCAAAAAAAGTAAACGACGGCGCAGTGAAATTTTTAATTATTATCTTAAAAATTTTGATTACCAGGAAGTATGGTATTTTTGTGGTGATAGAGAAATTGAAAACCAACTGAAGCCGTTCCTAGAGAAAGCGCCTTTTATTAAAACCTATCCCATTCAAGCATTTTTAAGTGATCAGGGAAGTGCTAATGAGTAGTCAAGCGAAAGAGAGTAAATCTAACTTACTGGATGTTGTGCTTGAAGCATTGACAGAAAAACCACGCAATTTACTTGTTTTTTTTATGCTGTTGGGAGGACTCACTTTTTCGGTTTTTTCTATTGTTATAGGACTGCTTACATTTGTAGTTATTCGTCTTTTGAAACTGCCAATAGCATGGGTGGTAGGTCTTAGTATCCCATTGCTATTAAGTAGTTGGATGATGAGAGGGGTAAATCTTTACACCGTATATCAACAAAGTCGGATGCTATTAAACGCTTATTTTTATGGAAATAAGATTTCATGTAGCTATCTTTATGTTTGTTTATCGGCGTTACCTTATGGTTTGTTGTTAGGTGGAATATTTGCTTTTATTTCCCAATGGAATGAGAGTTTACGTGACGAAGTCAGACGTGTAGCACGAGGTAAAGCGAAGTTATCAGTTAAGCTTTTCTCTGAACAGAAATTAGCTAGTTGTTTGGAGCATTTAAAGAGTTCCGCTTATAGCCTAGGCACCCTTTTAGGTGTCGATCAACAGACGGGGCACTATGTACAACTAGCGGATAAAGACGCGAATTTACATACCTTAGCTATTGGCACGACAGGTTCAGGTAAAACAACAGGAATTGCGAATATTATTGAAAGCGCGATTGTGCGTTGCTATCCGCTTTTTTATGTAGATGGTAAGGGGGATTTGGAATTAGCTCAACGAGTACAACGGTTTGCGTTGGATCAGGGTACCCCTTTTTATTTGTTTTCCATGGTCGGTGAAAGTTTAAAATATAACCCAATTGCATTTGGTGGATTTACGTCTAAAAAAGATCGTATCGTTGAGCTTCGGCACTGGTCGGAAGACCATTATCGTAAGATAGCCGAAGGCTACTTACAAACAGTGTTTAAAATTTTAGCCAAAACAAGCATGACGCTGGATTTACATTCCTTGGCAAAACATTTATCACCAGAATCCCTCTATCAATTAGCGCGACAGTTGGGTGATGCGAGTCTTGTCAACAATATTGAGAAGCTTGAAGAAAAAAAGCGTGATATTAGCAGTCTGATTGCAGAAATTGAAAACATCGCTGACAGTGAAATAGGCCATTTATTTGATTGCTCATCCGGTAACGTTATTACACTGGATAAAGCTTTTTCGGAAAGGGCCGTTGTCTATTTTTGCTTACAGCCTTTAGCTTTTCCTGCTTATGCAGAAACATTAGGCAAGCTGATTATCAATGATATAAAATCGCTGTTAGCCTCACTGTTAATCCAGGCAGAAAAAATCAAGCTTTATACGATATTTGATGAATTTTCAATATTTGCAGGCGATCAGATCGTTAACCTGGTTAATCAAGGGCGCGGTGCCGGTGTTCATGCCGTCTTATCGACCCAATCATTATCCGTATCCTGCGTAAAGGCGATGAAGCGTTGTTAGGACAGATATTAAATAACACCAATAATTACATTATTCAGCGACAAAATAATCCGAATGATGCAGAGGTACTGGCTAACCTGATTGGTACCGAATCTGTCTTTGAGGTTACGGCACAGCTATCCGAAAATCAGGGAAGCACAGGGCTCGGTTCCGTTAAGCAGACGCGCGAATTCATTATTCATCCCGACGAAATTAAGCGCCTCACACTGGGTCAGGCGATCTTTGTAAACAAGCAGGCGTTTAGGGTACGAAAAATACTACTGCGGAAGGGAGCTATTTAGGCAGCTAGCAGGAAAGGTTTAGTGTTTCTTGCTTCAACTTTCGGTACAACACGTCTATTTGGTATCGGTTAAAATCTTGCAAGTGTGCTCTATACGTATTAAAGTTTAGGGAGATTATAGATAATTTAATGCATTACTAAAAAGAAAAAATGTATGGAAGCATGTTATCTCTGGGAAAAGTTAGGTTCACAAATACATCAAGGATTGCAGGATGATAATATATTTGAAATCATGCTTAATCCTGATAGTTCTCTTTGGTTTAAGCATAAAACACAAGAAACGCTTTACGCAGGTAACCTAGATGAACATCTAGCCTCTAGCTTTGTTCATGCTCTCGCTCAGTACGAAAATAAGTTTTTAAATGATCAAACACCGTATTTAGATGCGACGCTACCTTTTTCGGGTGAACGCATCAACATCACTATTCCACCGATCAATCAACGAATTTCTTTTAATATCCGAAAAAAAGCTAAGTTAGTTTTTACGCTTGAACATTATGTTGAATCCCAAATTATTACACAAAAACAAGCTAATACTTTAACGCATGCCATTACGTGTAGAAAAAATATCTTAATTAGTGGTAGTCCGGCTTCGGGTAAAACCACGTTTGCCAATGCCTTATTGGATGTGATGGCAAAGCTTGTACCCGAAGGGCATCGAGTTTTAGTGCTAGAGCAAGTACCCGAATTGCAATGCAACGTTAAAAATTTAAAAACCATGCTGGTTTCAGAACACGTGACGATGAATCGCTTATTGTGGATCGCGGTGCGTAATTCACCCGATCGAATTGTCATCGGTGAAGTTCGTGATGGTGCTGCGCTGGATATGTTAAAAGCGTGGAATACCGGTTGTCCCGGAGGGATTGCAACGATACATGCGAATAATCCAGAAGCGGCCGTGCAACGGGTGTTGGATTTGGCTTGTGAAGTTGTAACAACACCACCCTACTTGTTAGCGGCTGAAGCTTTAGATGTCATCGTACAAATCGAAGAACGTGCCTCTCATCCTGCCGGCCGAATCGTAACAGAAATGATTACAGTAAAAGGATTTGATACTAAAACTAATTTATTTCAGTTTGAGAAACTCGATTAATACGGAGAGTAACATGCAACGATGCCAATCATTGCTACAAAAAATAAGTTTACAAAGAATGATAGTAATGTTGATTGTTACGCTGCCTTGTTCCGCCTTTGCTGCAGAAACGGGGATCAATGCTTGGGAAACTATTCTAAATAAGGTAGCTACTTCTTTAACAGGGCCTGTCACCTATGCCATTTCCATCATTGCTATTGTGATGAGTGGTGCTGTGATGGCCTTTGCCGATTTGCAAGGCGGCGCTAAACGTTTTCTTCAGGCTGCTTGCGGTTTATCAATTGCTTTTTTCGCTGCACAAATTACCACTCAGTTTTTGGGATTTAGTGGCGCTGTTATTTGAGGATAAGGGATGATGAGAGGAACAGTTATAGTGGTTAATAAAGCATTGATGCGATTAATGATCGGTGGCGTAGAAAAACGCTTAGTTTTTGCTAATGCACTGCTGTCATTCCCTTTGGTAGCCAGCACGCATTTTCATTTTCCAGCGTGTTTACTGGGGTTTGGTTTTTTTATTGCGATGCACTTTGTGTTATTACTGATTTCTAAAAGCGACCCCAACTTAGGAAAATTATTTAAACGCAGTACCCGTTATTCGCTGCGTGCTTATTTTCCAGCGAAAAGTCATCCCCTAATGACAGAAATTTGGAAAATAAAAACGGTGTCACGTCCTTGGTGAAGAAGTGTTATGATTTTTGCAAAAGAAAAACAAAGAAGTCCAACTAAACAAGCAATTTTTTATCGGCGAAAACATCGCGGACTCAATGATCTATTAAGTTATCTCATTCAATTAGATGACAATACTATTCTGCATAAAGATGGCGCGATTTCTCGCCATTTTAAATACATTGCACCGGATTTGGAGTCCTCTAGCAGTCATGATTTAGATTTTCATGCTAAAACCTGGGCGGATAGTTTGGGTTTTTTAGGCAATGGTTGGATGGTAGAAACCAATGTAGCAAGTGAAATTTTTAATAACTATGCAAAACCTCAGGTATTTCCAGAGGTAATTTCTGCCTTAATTGATGATGAGCGTCGGATGCAATATCAAGGACAGTGCTATTTTAAAACAACACATTACTTAAGCATTACGTGGAAACCAGAACAGTTAATTGAATCAAAGTTAAGATATTTTGCTATTGAAGGAGATATAAAACGGGAATCCGGTTTTGAAACACAATTAAAACAGTTTGATAAAAAACTCCAAGAATTTACCGGCTTTCTTAAACGTTCTTTAGTTAACTTATCTCCATTGATTAACAATGAGTTGATCACTTATCTGCATAATTGTATTACAGGTGATTCGCATCAATTGGTTATGCCCAGAACCGGTGCCTTTTTAGATGCTTATGTCGCTGAAGCATTTCAGGGTGGCTTTGAACCGAGGATTGCAGGGAAATACATCAAAGTATTAGCAATCGATGATCTGCCGTCTTATAGTTATCCCTGTATTTTAGAAGCGCTGAGTTATTTTCCGATTGAATACCGCTGGACGAGCCGTTTTATTTGTTTAGATCGGCTGACGGCTAAAGCCTATCTAAAACGGTATGAGCGTAATTGGTCATCCAAAGCCATTGGTGTCATGGGTGTAATTCGTGAATCACTAGGACTCGAGGCTAGACGTGATGACGATGCACAAGCAACAGTGAATCAATTAAAAACGGCACAAATTGAAAATTCAGCAGGCCAAATCAGTTACGGATTTTATAATAGTAATTTGATTTTAATTCACAACGATAAGAAATTTTTAGAAAAAATAAGCCAGGACATTATCGCTAAAATCCAGCAGTTAGATTTTCGGGTAAGAGATGAATCGCTGAATGCGGCTGAAGCGTATTTAGGCTCCATTCCTTGTCATGGTGATTATAATCTACGAAAAATGCTGCAAGACACACAGTTTATTGCGCATGCGTTTCCAGTCAGTTCACTGTATCAAGGTGAAAGCAAATCACCGTGCAAAAAAGACGGTTATAACGATCAAGCACCGTTGCTATTAACGGCAACCAAAGGCAGTCGTCCTTTTATGTTAAATCTACATATTGGCGATGTCGGACACACGGCGATAGTAGGTCCAACGGGATCGGGTAAAACAACCTTAAATGCCATGCTCATGGCCAGCCACCGAAAATATCCAGGCTCGCGAATTATTGTACTGGATAAAGATCAGTCTAATCGTACCGCTATTTTATCCTTAGGTGGACAGTACTTTGATCTTGAATCCGATCAATTCCAGTTGGGTGTTTTGGCAAGAATTCATCCGGATAATCCTGAACAGATTGAACAAGCCATTGAATGGTTATCCGATTGCTGCCGCGTACAAGGCGTTACAGTAACTCCTGCGCGACAAAAATTATTACGTGAAGCGGTTGAGCGCCTAAGCCTTGATGCACAGTCTTATAAAAACTTAGATCATCTTTCCTTGCAAGATCCGGTGTTGAGAGAAGCCATTTCCAGCTTTAATTCAGGACAATATCGCCGTTTGCTTAATGGCACGGAGCCCGCTTTTTCGGGCGGTGATATACTAGGATTTGAAATGGGCTCCTTAGTAAAAGCAGATATGCATGCGCGTGATGTAGCGATTCCCGTTATAAAAGCTATTTTTAATGAGTTAGAACAATTGTTTAAGGACAAAAGACCCACCTTATTAATTTTAGAAGAAGCGTGGCTCTATCTACGCCATCCACTCTTTCGTAATAAGCTAACGGACTGGTTTAAAACGCTACGCAAATCCAATGTATCCGTCATTTTTATTTCACAAGATTTAGATGATATCGTGAAATCGGAAGCCGCTTCACTCATTCAAACCTCTTGCATGACTCGCTTATATTTACCGAATAAAAAGGCAGAAGAGTCTCATATAGCTAATCAATATCGTGCGTTTGGTCTCAACGAACAACAGATCACGATTATTAAAGAAGCGACACCTAAACAAGATTATTATTATCAATCGGAATGTGGTAATCGTCTTTTTAGACTGGATTTAGGCGATCTTGCCCAAGCCTTTTTATGTATTTCTGAAAAATCTGAGAGTGATCATTTTAATAAACTTTATCAGCTTAATGATCCAAGGTGGGTATTGGACTGGCTAACTTATAAAGGTCTTAATGAATGGCGCTCATTCGCAGAAAAGCATTATTTTTCGGGAGAAACGCATGCCTAAATTATTTTTTTTCTTGTTATGTGCCTTTCCTTTCAATGTATTTGCTTGGGCTGATCCGATAGAGTTTGAAAATTATTTAGCAAATAACACCACGGCGATTCATTCAGCGACGTCATTATTAAATCAAGCCACGCAAATCCGTAATCAAATTCAAATGATCGAGAATGACATTAAAAATACCGGCAAGTTATCACAGTATCAATGGCAGAATATCACGCAATTGGTGCAGCACTTAGATGCCATCACGCAACAAGGACAAGCGTTATCCTATGCCGCTTCCAACTTGGATAATCAATTTCAGCAAAAGTATCCCGATTATACGAATTCCTACTCTAACCCGGCAAGTTACTCTCAAACCGCTAAAAATTGGAACGCAACGACGCTAACTTTACATGCTACGTTAAATGCCATGAATAGAAGTGCAAACAATTTTCAAACGGAACAGGAATCTATGCGACAACTTGAACGTCAAGGAAAAAATTTACAAGGACGATTACAGGCCTTACAACTATTAAGTGAAATTTCAGTACAACAAGTCAATCAAATACAAGCCTTAAAGCGATTGATATCCGTACAAACGAATGCGCAAACTGCGTTTATGGCTTATCAGGCTTCCAAAGATAGTTATCAAGAAAAAGGCTTAGAGGAGATGACAAGCGCTTTTCCAACACAGTTTCCAGCCTATAAAAACAATCCCAACTTTGGAGAAATTCCTTTTTGAAAGGCATGCTATGGAATCAGGCATTTTAGATCAAGTCACGCAGCAGTTTTTAACGGCACTCAGTCACGATGGTGCCTTAATTCAACAAGCCGCTGAAAGACTTTTTTATTATTTAGTCACTATTCAACTTACCTTAACCGCAATTTGGATGACCATTGCCGGTGAATCCTTACAGCGTTTTGTAACACGCTTAGTGCAATCGAGTTTTTTGTTTGGATTTTTCTATGCATTGATTCAATTAAGTGGGCAATGGATACCACAATTGTTAAATGGCTTTATTCATTTAGGCCAGATAGCCGGTATTACTTCATTAGATCCCAGCTCCATCATTGATCAAGGGATCAGTATTTCCGGTGCTATCTTCAAAGGATTTTTTGACTGGGGGTTATTAGGTCATCCTTGGGTGTCTTTGGTTGGCGCAACCGTTTGTATCAGTATTTTAGTGCTATATGGATTAATGGCCGCTGAACTCGCTATTGTCTTGGTGAAATCTTATATTCTCATTGCCACAGGCAGTCTTTTCTTTGCGTTTGGTGCTTCTGAATACACACAAGACATGGCAAAAAGTTATTTTCGTGCAGCGATTGGTTTAGGACTGCAATTAATGTCGCTTTATTTATTATTAGGGGTTGGTCAAAACGTTGGTTCTGAATGGGCAACCATGACTGAACTCGCGGCTAAAAACCATGAACTCATGCCCATGTTAGTGATTTTGGCGGCGGTTATTGTCTATTACATGATCCTTAAAAATATTCCACCTTTTATTGCTGGGCTTTCGGGTATTGGTGGATTTCGTAACTATGGCGATACAGCCGTCGGCACGGCCATTAATGCCGGTACCAGTGGCGCAAGTTCTTTACTACGTGCAAACGCAATGACAGGTAAAGGTATTCAAGGATTAGCTCAGCTCGGAGCGGGGCTTGGTCATACTGCGTCAAGTGGATTTCAAGGATTTCAGCAAGGCAATAATTTAATTCATGGATTGAAGAAAGGAGTAACAAATATGGGCGCGAACTTAGCTTCTGCGACAGCGAATACCGTGAAAAACATGGTAATGAAGCAGAAACAACATTTTACGATGGGGCAAAAATTTAATCACCATATGGCAAATAAAGTAAAAAATAAGTAAAGGAAACTAAATGCTAAATAATAATAAAACCATTAACCCAGCATACTTAGACTGCTCTTTAGTGCTGGCAGGTAAATTATCAGGATGGAAAAATACTATATGGGTTTTTTGGGGAAATCGAGCGTACGTTCATAATTCAAATGAAAGCGGTCAAAATTTTATAAGTGTTTTTTTCATCATTTGCTTCTTAGCTACTATCGCATTTTTTCATTACTTCCCATTTAAATTAATGGGATTAATGGTTTTAATAGGGTTTAGCGGTACCTTTATCCTCTGGCCAATCGGTTATGCTAATCAATCTCCCTTTATTATTTGGGTAAACGTTCTTATCGGTGCTTTAGGTTTAGTCAATCAGTGGCAATTTGGTTTAGGCACTTTTGGTTATCATTTTGAAAAATACTTTTTTTGGGCTTATTTAATCGGTGGTCTATTAGCCGTTTATCGGCGCTTTTGGAATGCAGTTATTTGGAAAGCACTGGATAAAATAACCTTAGATTACTACAACCAACATGGCTTAGATTTTGATATACAAACGAAACTGATAACAGATTACCAAACAGCTTATAACCAGCTTGCGAAGCGTTTCTGTGAATTAATAAAAGGCAACTCACATAAATATTTTACACGCGAACAAGCACAGAAAATTCAAAACTGGATCAATAATCGTAGTTTAGCCAGCTTTGATAAAGCCATGCAGTCGATTGACGAAACGATTAAGTAAAATTAATAAAAAAATACTGTAATACTATGCACTTTCTTCTTAAAAAATGGATCGAAATCAAAAATCGTTATTTCGAACGAAAAAAATCCTCAAAGAGAAGTGTACATAGAAAAGCAATAACAAAACAAAGACAATTTGAAAAAAACTTAGCCAATAACCCGTATTTGCAGTCACGAGCCTTATGGAATGACCTGTATGGCAGTATTCAAACGAAACTAGAAAACAGCTACCGTGTTATCTTCATATTATCCTTGGTTATTCTATCAGCCATTATTGGTTTAGTCGTTATTGCTGGCGAAACCAAGATCAAGCCCATGCCTTTTATTGTACATGGTAATGAAGTGTTGACCGTAGCCAATGCAAATACAGCTGAGTTTCAATCACTAAAACCTACCTTAGCCGCTTATTTTATTAAACAGTTTATTCGTAATGCCCGTACTGTCAGTGCCGATGGCGAAGCCAATGCTAATAATAAAATAGCGGCCTTATCCTTCACAACTGGAGAAGCTACGCACGTGCTTAAAGAATTTTATGAAGAAAACAACCCCAATGTACTGGCACAACAATTTGTAAAGAACATCACCATAACCAGTGCTTTACAAAATTCGGCACACACATTAGATGTGCGCTGGCGTGAAGATTGGCGCAATGTTCGTTCGGGTGAAATCGTACAGTCCCAACATTACATTGCCCAGCTTATCTATTACTACCAAGCACCTTCGCAGAACGAAATTATTTTACGTAATAATCCGCTGGGATTGGCGATTACTCATTTAGCGTGGTCACTCGATCAAAAATAATAAGGAAATAAGTATGACAAATAATTTACTGGTGCTTAACTGCTTAAAAACAACGGGATTGTCACTGATAACGTTATTTTTAGCCGCTTGTGTTTCTCCTCCGGTGGTCAATTATAACCCAAGTGATTTTATCAATCCTAACCGTATTATCACCGAAAAAACATCGATACCGCTACCTACACCAAAAGTAGCCGCTACGTTTGGTTTTGGTAATAATCCGCAAGTGTTAAAAGCCTATAAAGAATTTACTAAAAAAGGGATGGCTAAAACGATTAACTCAGAAGGTTTTAAAACCTTTGCCTATGATGCTTACTCTCATCCCATCGTAGCCTGTGCTCCTTTACATCTCTGTGTGCTGCAATTAGAACACGGTGAAAAAATTAATAATATTGATTTAGGCGATGCAGCGCATTGGTTAGTTAGCGTCTCACTAGTAGGTTCTACACAAGACGGCTCTTACCAAGTTTCTGTAAAACCGAAGCTTTATGATATGGCTACGGACATGGTGATCACAACCGATAAACGCACTTATAATATAGGATTAGTCAGCCAGCAAGGCGCCTCTACACATGTGGTTAATTTCTATTATCCGCAAGAAACCTTATCAAAGGCTATACAGCAAGCCAATCAACAAGCGAACGCACCCTTACAACAAGAAGTGGTTGCTCACAGCACACACATATCAGTGGATCAAATTAATTTTAATTACCGTTACAAGGCGATTCTCCCAGCTGGCGACCTACACGTGTCTTTGATGATGGCAATAAAACATTCATTCAAATGCCAGCTATTTCTGAACGCTTAGACTTACCCGTACTTTATATTTTGCGAAATAAAGCCATGGAAATGGTAAATTATCGTTACCAAAAACCCTATTACATCGTGGATGGCTTATTTGCTAGGGCTTATCTGCTTTCTGGCAAGGGTACTACTCAAGACCGTGTTGAAATCGATAATAAAAATGTTGGATAAAAAATAATGAAGGACAATGAGGCATTGTATTCGGAAGTGCCAAAGCCACCCAAAGGTATCGGCATTAGCCGTCGCTTATTACTGTCGATAGCAGGCGGCTTATTATTGATAGTCATTTTGTTTTTGTACTTTCTAAACCATTATGCGCCGCATCCGATCAAAAAAGTATCCGGCGAAAATAGTCAGGGTAACTCTGATAGTGCGGTTTCACTCATTGAAAAAATACAGGGAGAAACGCATAAACCCCTACTTGTAGATAGCAAAGCGAAACATCCGATCAAACCTAAAAATAGTTCGGATGCTGATAGTTTAGCTAGCAAGGCTAGTCCAAAGAATTTGTCACAAAACGATTTCAAAGAAGCCAGTAATGCGTCAATATCCGTGTATCACAACAATACGCAGTACGCAGAGAGCCAACCCTCACTATCTTATCCCAACTTGCCTAGCGCACTGCAAAACATAAATTTAGATAGCCCGCATTCACCCGATGCTTATACCCAGAAAAATCTGCAATCAGAAAAAATTGCCTTTTTAAATAAAAACGATTCACTTGAAAAAAATACCATTCAATCCACATTGCAACATCCCTTATCGCAGTATCAACTGAATGCCGGTACGATTATCCCCGCTAACTTAGTAACCGGCATTTATAGTAATCTGCCTGGCCATATTATGGCTAAAGTACGCCATGATGTGTATGACACGGCAACGGGCAACTATTTATTAATCCCACAAGGTACTACGCTAATTGGCAACTATGATTCACAAGTGGCTTATGGCCAATCACGAGTCTTAATTGTTTGGTCACGTTTAATATTCCCGGATACTTCCTCCTTTGATTTACAGAGAATGCCAGGTGTTGATTTGGCCGGTATGGCCGGTCTACATGATCAAGTAGACAACCATTATTTTCGACTTTTTAGCTCCGCATTAATGTTTAGTGTATTTGGTGCAGCCGGACAACTCAGTCAACCGCAAAGCAATAACAACCCATTAAGTTCACAGCAAATTATTTATGGCGCGATAGGTCAACAGATAGGACAAACCGCCACACAGCTAGTAGCCAAAAATATGAATATCCAGCCCACATTAAAGATTCGACCAGGCACTGATTTTAATGTGCTACTGACAAGGGATCTGGTTTTACAAAATCCTTATTCTTGAACGTAAATAAGGGTTTATAAACGCCAATAATCGCTTTCCTGTTAACTGCACCATAATAACGAGAGTCCCAGGATTTTATTGGATCATTCGCGCCATAGATCCAATAACCATGGTTATATGGATATAAACCATTACTAATAAATTTTTGCATGGTGTTTTTGTTATGATCTGTTAGCATAAAAGGTGCCGTATATTCAAGTTCGTTAACGGTGATGTTACTATTAGTAAGTGTTACGGTATCACCAGGAATAGCGATAACTTGTTTGAGCACAGGAATCACTCCACTTGGACAGTTCCCAGCTCGTAAGTAGCCGCGCTGTAAAGCCAAAGCCGCTATTTCCCTGGAAAGACAAACGGATACTAAATCACCACGTTTAATTTTAGTAGTATTTTCCCGCTGATAAAAACCAATAGGCATTGATGAAGTATAATTGAATTGAATATGAAAAACGTGAAGTAAAATAGCGATTAGTAAAATACTAACTATTATAGGTAAAAATTTAGACATCTCGGCAGCATGTTCTACGAGTTACAATCGTGACTATATCTGCATTCAAAATAAATGTATATCTGCATACTCAATTTGGAGAATAGAGAACTTGTGTCTACCTCTTTTCCTAAATAAAAGAAAGAATTTGCGTAAGTTCTTCTACAAAGGAATCTGATTCACGCTTTTTCTTCAACTAAACTTAACACTTCATTTTCAGATAAATTGGTTAGATCTTGAATATATTGAATCGATCGACCTTCAGCGATAAGCTTTTTAGCAATAGTTATCGCTTTACGGTACTCTCCTTTCTGTAGACCTTCTTGCCGACCTTCGTACAGACCTTCTTGCCGACCTTGCTGTTTTAATTGCTGTGCTGCATTCATAATATCTTCCTCATAGTCTTCGATGGTTTTAAGCTTCTCAATCACCTGGTTCACATTGGCGGTCTCACCTTTGACTAACATATAATATACCAATTGATTGAACAAATCATGATCAGGCTTTACCTGTTTAACCAGCCTTACAATATGATCGGCAATATCCTCTAGATCTCTGGTAAAAATATGTTTTTGAACAATTTCTAAGAAAGCAAGCTGTTTGTGTCGATAGATCTCCTCATCCGGCAGTACATTGAGATCGATAAGCAGCGGATCATCAAAGAAATGTGCTTTTGCAAAGGGCGTGTCCTCAACGCAATCGATGAGCTTTAAGCAATAAGGGTACTGACCTTTCCCATGGTAGAAAAGCATCGAAATAACCAGCGGTAATTTTTTGTTTCCTTGGTTTAGATGCTGCTGCATAATGGCCACTTTATAGCGGTGCATGCGAAAAGGCATCAGTTCTTCTGCTGTGCTTTGATGTTCGAGATTAAGATAAACATAACCGTGCATCCCATTGACTTTCAACGAGTACAAAATATCAGAATGATGTTGTTTCAGATCTGCATCGACAAAAGACCCGGGCTCAATCTTTAACGTCGAAAAATCACAGGCTTGTTTCATGTGTTTGGGTAAATAAATCGTGATGAAGTGGGTTGCGACTTCAATATCCGTAAAAAACGTCTTAAAAATGGCATCGTGCGCATTATGAATCTGAATCGACACGGTTTTGTTATCCTTATTGTGATTGAGCAAAGAATTCTAACGGAAGATGAGGGGAAAAGAAATCTTAAATTTCCCCTCATCTTTTATTTAGGCTACCATCAAATAAGGTTGAATATCATCAAAACTAGCCATCAAATTTTCAAACATCGTGGTAATGATTTCTAGTCGATCACTCACCCCTAAGTAGTCGTGGATAATTTCTGGATCATAATCTAAAAAATCATTGGATAAGGCGATGTAAGCTTTTGCTTTGGCTTTTTTTATATAATCTAAAATAAGCGCTTGTTGTTCTAAATAGTCTTCTAGTTCGTGTAATTTGCGTCGATCGAGTGATCGCGATAAGCTGTGTTTAACCATGATTCAATTCTCCTCTAGAATTGGTTGTGGCCAGACACCGGTAGAGTGCGGAAACACTTTATCGGTGTCCCCTTAACGGGGTTAGGCAATTTAATAATTATGCTTGGTTTTATTTATTGGTTAGTAAATCAACATATGAACTCCTTCTAAGGTGATTAATATCACTGCCAAACCTAGGAATGCTTTTAAGATGGATCGCTTGATCTTAAAGAAACGTGCGTACTAAAGTTACACATGTGTTATCTCCTGTTTTTCTAATTTTTCTAAAGCTTTTGAATAGATCTCAAAACCATTAAAAGCTTCAATATCTTTAGCGGCTAGCCGCAGGTTTTAATTCCTTGAACTTGGCAAATGTATAGATTTTCAAGATCTTTAACGGGTATCTGTCCTTTATCAAATAGAGTGTGTGAGGATCTTGTATATTCTTGAATAAGCGATAAAAGCTCTTTTAATGCTTCTATTAAATCATTGAGTCGGTAAGAAATTTCATAAGCTTGCGATAGATAATCACAAGCGGGTTGTTTTAGATGGACGAATTGCTCTAAACTGACGTCTGCGGTCATAACTAACTCCTTTCAGTTGGTTGTGTTAAATGTCCCTAGGAGTTGGTCCTCCTAGGGAACGCTTCTTGGTCTTAATGTTCTTTAATGCTGATAAAGTCCTGAATGTTTTTCGGTTAACAAATAAAGTACATACTGATTTAAACTAACTCCTTGTACTTTAGCACTGCGCGCTAAATCAGCATGTAAACGCTTAGGCAAGCGCATTAAAAATTTTCCACTATAGTGTGTTTGTGTACTAGGTTCTGGTACTGTACGACCCGATTTAGTTGCTGCTTTTACCCATGCTTTTGCTGCATCATGTATTTCATGGACGGCATCTTCTTCCGTAGCTCCCCAAGCTGAGCAGCCTGCCAAATCCGGTACAGTGGCGATATAACCTTCGTCTTCCTCGCTCCAGAAAACTTCTATTGGGTATTTAAATTTCTCTTTTTGCATATCTTTCTATCATCTCAATTAACTGTTTTGCCTGATATGATGGTATATAACCATTCCGATTTTGAAAATTTAATAAGGCTGGCTCTCCTTCCTTAGCAAAAGCTCTATGAGATCCTTGTCCACCCTTATGAGTAAATCCTAGCCAATTTGCTATTTTACAAGCATCTTCAAATCTAACCCCTTTAGGGTTATTTAAAATAGAGGTTATTATCTTTTCTCTTTTTGTCATTATACTATATACGATATCAAATTAAAGGCTTGTAGTAAAAAAATATTACTTCTTAACTTTATTTAAAGTTTAATTTAAATATAACTCTAAGTCAAACTGTTTTTAAATTTTTAAAGTATAATTTATTATATAGCAATTAATTTAGTAGAGAATAGCTAATGACTAAACCGAAAAAACTCATCTCTGAATCAGATAGAGTTACAAGAATGACATTCGATGTACCTGCAGGTTTGAAAAAATCTTTTAAATTAAAAGTTACTTCTATAGATATGGATATAAAAGAAACGCTTTGTAAATTGATGAAAGCTTATGTAGATGGAAAAATTAATTTAGATGAAACTAAATTATGAAAAATGATAAAATTTCGAATGAAAAAAAACAAGATAACATAAAGATAGTTTATGCTTCAAAAGACGAAGTAAAAAGAGCTACAAAAAAATGCTTAAAAAAGTACTCGGATGTGTTTAAAGAATTAGCAAAAAGATAGCTATCGATTTCTTAAAGGTTTATTTACCTCAGGAAATTTATAAAGTTATAGATATTAATACGCTTCAATTAACTGAAAAAAGCTTTATTGTCCCAGAACTAAAAGAAATTCATAGTGATATTATCTATAAATGCGAAATCAATGGAGAGTGTTCACCAAACTGTGTCATTAATAATTTATCGTAACTGTAAATTTAGCCTGCCATCAAAAAATATCTGCAGTTGAGAAGCAATTAAAGCCCAATTATGCAGGGGCTGGCACCACTTTTCTAGTATTTTTTGACAGGCACAGTAAATTAATTTAAGTAAGGCATTTTCACTGGTAAAAGCCCCTTTATTTTTTGTATATTTGCGTACTTGCCGGTGAAACCCTTCAATAATGTTGGTTGTGTAGATAATACGCCTTAATTCTTCAGGATACTTAAAATACTGGGAAAGCTTATCCCATTGAGTTTGCCAAGACTTAATCACAGCAGGATATTTTTTACCCCATTTTTCATCGAGTTCTAATAGGTGATGCTCGGCTAAGTCCTTGGAACTCGCACGATAAACCAATTTTAAATCAGCCATAAAGGATTTTTGATCTTTGCTGGTCACATACTTTAATGAATGACGGATTTGATGAATCACACAAAGCTGAATTTCTGTCTGGGGGAAAACCTCAGCAATGGCTTCGGGAAAACCTTTTAATCCATCGATGCTGGCAATGAGAATATCCTCAACTCCCCGAGCACGTAAATCATTTAAGACACTTAACCAGAAACGAGAACCTTCATTTTCAGAAAGATACAGCCCTAAAATTTCTTTACGACCCTGGTTGTTAACCCCTAAAACCGAATAAAAAGCACGGCTACTGACTTTACCTTCAATACGTACCTTAAAATGCATGGCATCGAGAAATACGATCGGGTACACAGATTCTAGCGGTCTATTTCGCCATTCCGTTATAACCGGCATTAACTTATCGCTTATCAGGCTTATTTTAGCCGCTGAAACCTCAAGACCATACATATCCGCCAGATGGTCTTGGATCGCCTCATAGCTCATCCCAAGTGCATACAGCGATAGTATTTTGTTATCCAAGGATTCGTTTAAAACCGTTTGACGTTTTTTTACCATTTGCGGTTCAAACGTTCCTAGACGGTCTCGGGGTGTTTCCAGCTCAAAACTTTCTGTCTCCGTTTTTAATACTTTACTTGTTTTTCCATTGCGTCGGTTCGATAACTCAGGCGTTTTCGATTCTGATAATAAATGGGATTCTAATTCACCTTCTAACGACGCTTCGATAATTTGTTTTATTAACGGCGTTAATATTCCGTCTTTTCCTGTTAACGATTCTCCTGATTTTAGTCGGGCTATCGCTTCAGCTTCAAATTCTTTACTCAGTATCGCTTGTTTCATGTCAACTCCTAAAATTCTTAATTTAGTTTAGCGTTGACACAGTTCCTTGAATACTCCCAATCAATGAGAAATCAGGCTACCTTTTTTTCCTAGTAGAGCATGAGTCAACGGCTAACGATGAGTTAATGGCTTTTCGTTTACTTCACTATATTGTTTCTCTCAGCCACGAACACCTTCAACAAGGGCATAAAAAACTACCCATTATTTTGCCATTATGTATTTATCATGGAGAAGTGTCGCCTTATCCACATTCCACAGACCTTTATGACAACTTTGAAGACTCTGAATTAGCACGTAAAGTCGCTTTCAAGCCATTTAAGCTGATAGACCTTACTGTCCTATCAGATGAGGAAATTAGCCAGCATGGCCTTCTTTCCCTCATGGAAATGTTATTTAAACACCATCGGGATAAGAATTTTCTATCAATTATGCGGAAAATGCTCAAAACTCAGCTTGTGCAAAATGTAATCAAACAGCTTAATATTTCCTATCTGAGTGATATGCTAAACTATGTGTTATCAACGACTCAAGATGAAACTGAACCACAAGCAGATAGGGTATTAATTAAGGAGTTAGTAGGAGCCTTCCCCCAACAAACTGAGGTTATTATGACATTCGCACAACAACTTGAACAAAGAGGCCTACAGCAGGGCCTACAGCAAGGTCGGCAAGAAGGTCGATATGAAGAAGCGATAACTATTGCTAAAAAGCTTATCACTCAAGGTCGATCCATTCAATATATTCAAGATCTAACCAATTTATCTGAAAATGAAGTGTTAAGTTTAGTTGAAGAAAAAGCCTGAACCAGATTCCTTTTTTGAGAAGAACTTACGCAAACATTTTTCGGATATTTTATATTTTGTGCAGATGAACGAAGCGCAAGGCTATCTTTATCCGTTAATTGACACGAAACGATGCCAGATAAAATAATCCCGTTTAAACAAAGGAACGTTATAAAAATGAGGGGCATGACTCCAATTATTCAGCTTGAAAATGGAGCCTGTTACATTATATTGTTGATGCAGGTATTCCTGTTTGGATTGATACAAAGCCTGCTATTGCCCATAACAAGATCATGATTATTGATAAAAAAGAAGTTATTACGGGCTCTTTTAACTTTACCGATAGCGCACAAAAACGTAATGCTGAGAATTTAGTTTTCATCACCGATATTAAGCTTGCCCAAGAATACATTCAAAATTGGTATAATAGAGAGCATCAATCAAAACCTTACATTAAGTAATTCTTTGTTTAGCATAGGTAGAACTTGTACCTTAGCAGAAATCATTCATCGATTAGATTATGTATTTATAGATAACTCCAAAAAATAGCAAAATTTAAGGGAGTATTCAAGGAACTGTGTCAACGCTAAACTAAATTAAGAATTTTAGGAGTTGACATGAAACAAGCGATACTGAGTAAAGAATTTGAAGCTGAAGCGATAGCCCGACTAAAATCAGGAGAATCGTTAACAGGAAAAGACGGAATATTAACGCCGTTAATAAAACAAATTATCGAAGCGTCGTTAGAAGGTGAATTAGAATCCCATTTATTATCAGAATCGAAAACGCCTGAGTTATCGAACCGACGCAATGGAAAAACAAGTAAAGTATTAAAAACGGAGACAGAAAGTTTTGAGCTGGAAACACCCCGAGACCGTCTAGGAACGTTTGAACCGCAAATGGTAAAAAAACGTCAAACGGTTTTAAACGAATCCTTGGATAACAAAATACTATCGCTGTATGCACTTGGGATGAGCTATGAGGCGATCCAAGACCATCTGGCGGATATGTATGGTCTTGAGGTTTCAGCGGCTAAAATAAGCCTGATAAGCGATAAGTTAATGCCGGTTATAACGGAATGGCGAAATAGACCGCTAGAATCTGTGTACCCGATCGTATTTCTCGATGCCATGCATTTTAAGGTACGTATTGAAGGTAAAGTCAGTAGCCGTGCTTTTTATTCGGTTTTAGGGGTTAACAACCAGGGTCGTAAAGAAATTTTAGGGCTGTATCTTTCTGAAAATGAAGGTTCTCGTTTCTGGTTAAGTGTCTTAAATGATTTACGTGCTCGGGGAGTTGAGGATATTCTCATTGCCAGCATCGATGGATTAAAAGGTTTTCCCGAAGCCATTGCTGAGGTTTTCCCCCAGACAGAAATTCAGCTTTGTGTGATTCATCAAATCCGTCATTCATTAAAGTATGTGACCAGCAAAGATCAAAAATCCTTTATGGCTGATTTAAAATTGGTTTATCGTGCGAGTTCCAAGGACTTAGCCGAGCATCACCTATTAGAACTCGATGAAAAATGGGGTAAAAAATATCCTGCTGTGATTAAGTCTTGGCAAACTCAATGGGATAAGCTTTCCCAGTATTTTAAGTATCCTGAAGAATTAAGGCGTATTATCTACACAACCAACATTATTGAAGGGTTTCACCGGCAAGTACGCAAATATACAAAAAATAAAGGGGCTTTTACCAGTGAAAATGCCTTACTTAAATTAATTTACTGTGCCTGTCAAAAAATACTAGAAAAGTGGTGCCAGCCCCTGCATAATTGGGCTTTAATTGCTTCTCAACTGCAGATATTTTTTGATGGCAGGCTAAATTTACAGTTACGATAAATTATTAATGACACAGTTTGGTGAACACTCTCAAATTTAACGATAGGTTTTTTATAGTTAAAACCTTATTTTAATTGCTGTTTTCTATATTTTTCTTTCTTTAAGTTCCTTATCCTTTTAAACTAGGTAAAACAATTAAAATAACAAGCTATTGTTTATAGAAGGATAGAAATGGCCTTACCGGTTCAGCAACGTTCTTCAGAAAAACTAATTGGTCTTATTGAACGGGTTACCTTCCATAGTGAAACATCAGGTTTTTGCGTTTTGAAGGTAAAAGCTCGAGGACGTCGCGATATGGTGACAGTCATTGCACAGACTGCTCGTGTTTTAGCAGGTGAATCCATTGAAGCACTGGGTGGATGGACGCATCATAAAGACCATGGTTTGCAATTTAATGCGACACAACTGCGTATTATCCCCCCTACTAGTCTTGAAGGAATCGAGAAGTATTTAGGCTCGGGTCTAGTCAAAGGTATCGGACCTTACTTTGCAAAGCAGCTGGTTAAAGTATTAGGCACTGATGTTTTTGATGTTATTGAACATACACCAGAGCGATTAGGTGAAGTACCCGGTATTGGAAAAAAACGACAACGAAAAATTTTAACGGGCTGGAAAGAACAAAAAGCCATACGAGAAATTATGGTTTTTTTACAAGGTCATGGTTTAGGTACCTCTCGTGCTTTTCGCATCTATAAAACCTATGGCGAGCAAGCGATACAAAAAGTGAAAGAAAACCCGTATCGATTAGCGAGCGATATTCGTGGTATTGGTTTTAAAACGGCTGATCAGCTGGCTAAAAGTTTAGGTCTTCGAGCAGATTCTCCATTGCGTGCAAGAGCAGGATTACAGTATGCACTGCAGTTAGCCGGTCAAGAGGGTCATTGTGCTTTACTACAAACTGATCTCATCCAAGCAACCCATAAGCTATTAAATGTATCAGAATTAATAATTGCTACCGCCATAGCAGCTGAAGTAGAGGCTAAAGAACTTATACAAACTCTCAGCAACGACAATATCACGCTGGCTCTTAAGTCATTTTATCAAGCGGAAGTTTCCATAGCGAAACGGTTAAAATATTTACTTTTTGGCGGTTCTTTTCCATGGGGAAAAATTGATCCCGATAAAGCCATTCCTTGGGTAGAAAAGCAAACCGGTTTACAGTTAGCTACATCGCAAAAAGCAGCGATTATTCAAGCCTTACAATCTAAGGTTATGATTATTAGCGGCGGTCCTGGCGTAGGAAAAACGACAGTCGTCAATAGCCTGATTAAAATTTTTCAAACGAGGCAACTCACCATTGAACTCTGTGCTCCCACAGGGCGTGCTGCAAAGCGCTTAAGTGAGGTAACGGGTTTAATTGCAAAAACCATTCATCGTTGCTTAGGGTTTGATCCGCATATTTTTGGTTTTAAATATCATGCCGATTTCCCGTTACCAGCGGATATTGTCGTGGTGGATGAAGTGTCGATGCTAGATATCACGCTGATGAATCAGCTGTTAAAAGCTATTCCACAACAAGCGGCTTTATTTTTAATTGGTGATGTGGATCAATTACCTTCTGTGGGACCGGGTTCTGTACTTGCAGATTTGATAACTTCAAAACAAATACCTATGGTTGTTTTGACGGAAATATTTCGTCAAGCCGCTACATCGCAAATCATTGTGAATGCTCATCGGGTGAATCAAGGTAAAATGCCTTTTAAAAAATCATTGCCTTCTTCTGATTTTTATTTTATCCCTGCTAATACACCCGAAGAAATTCAAACGAAATTAATTGATTGTGTTACACAACGCATTCCTAAGCGCTTTCCATTTCATTCCGTGCAAGATATTCAAGTGCTTACTCCTATGAATCGCGGAGCAGTAGGTGCTTATCATTTGAATCATGCCTTACAACAAGCCCTCAATGCTTCATCTGAGCCAAAAATACAACGTTTTGGCTGGACCTTCTCACCAGGTGATAAAGTGATACAAACCGTCAATAATTATGACAAAGAAGTCTTTAATGGTGATATTGGATTTATTGCTAAAATTAACTTAGAAGAAACTACCCTACAAATTAATTTTGAGGATCGCCTAGTTGAGTATGATTTTAACGAATTAGATGAGATTGCCTTGGCTTATGCGACGAGCATTCATAAAAGTCAAGGATCTGAATATAAAGCAGTAGTTATTCCAATTGCCATGCAACATTATCGTCTGTTAGCACGCAACCTTCTTTATACTGGTATCACTCGAGGGAAAAAACTGGTTATTCTGATTGGACAATATAAGGCTCTAGCGCTTGCGGTACACCAACAGCCCTCACAGCAACGTTTAACTCAATTAATCCAACGTATGGCCGACATTTTTTGAATAATTATTTTATAAAAAATTATTCTAGGTTATCTGAAATACATCGAAAGTATTGCTAGAAAATTGGTGTACCAGAATTGTACCAGACTGAAATAAAATATACCAAAATCCTCGTAGTTTTAGACCGATTATTAAGTTAGCAAAGTACCGCAAGTTGTTGATTATTAATTATTTTTTAACTATATTTCCAGGCTACGAACTTGGTGGTCGGGAGTTCGAATCTCTCCGGGCGCGCCAGTAAAATCAAGCACTTACATCGTTTTTAAAAAGTTTCAAAAAGTTCTTGCGCGACTTAGAAACTTATGCAGCCCTCCTTAGTACCGTTAAGGTAGGTTTATGGCTATCTGAGTCGAGCCTGTAAATAAAATTGTGTAGTGCTTCATGGCGCACTACACAAAATGGTTTACAGGTTCCAAGATTTACTGATTCTAGAAGAGTAGCCATTTTTTTCTCACCCTATTTAATAATTATGACTCTCGCAGCCACTAGAACGGAAAGACCCTCGTCACCACCCTCATTAAAACACCTCGCGTTTACGTTAATGTCTTTACGGGATCCATTTGACGTACAATAGCGATAGCTTCGGTCAATTGTTCAACTGGAAATAGTGTCATTCCTTCTCTCTCGGTTTTACTCTTATTGGCTTTAGGAATAATTGCTGATTTAAAACCGTGTTTTAATGCATCTCGTAGACGCTCTTGTCCGTAAGGGACTGGACGAATTTCACCAGATAAACCTATTTCACCAAATACCAAACAATCGTCCGGAAAAGGTTTGTCGCGTAAACTGGATAGCACAGCCAATAAAACTGGTAAATCCGCACTCGTTTCTAATAGACGGACACCGCCTACCACATTAATAAAAACATCTTGATCAGAGGTCATAATACGGGCATGCCGATGTAACACGGCTAATAACAATGCTAAACGATTATTCTCTAAACCGACCGTGATTCGGCGGGGATTACCCAGATGACTATTATCCACTAAGGCTTGCACTTCGACCAATAAAGGACGACTACCTTGCCAAGCTGCCGTCACTAAACTCCCTGAAACCAGTAAACTTGACCGTGATAATAGCATAGCAGAAGGATTACTGACTTCACGTAACCCTTTGTCTGTCATTGCAAAGACGCCGAGTTCATTGACTGCACCAAAACGATTTTTAACGGAACGTATTAACCGATGCCGGCTATCTGTCTCCCCTTCAAAATATAAAACCGTATCCACCATATGCTCTAAAACACGAGGGCCTGCAAGGACACCATCTTTCGTCACATGTCCCACTAAAAATAAAGCAATACCGGTTTGTTTCGCTAAACGCGTCAATTGCAGCGCACTTTCTCGAACTTGGCCCACCGCACCCGGTGCTGACTGAAGTAAATCAGTATGCATGGTTTGTATCGAATCAATCACTAAAACATGCGGTTTTTCTTCTGAAATATGTCTTAAAATGTTTTCAATTTGGGTTTCAGCCAATAATCGAATTTTCTTGTAGGGTAACCCTAAACGTTGTGCGCGTAAAGCCACTTGCTGAAGAGATTCTTCCCCGGTTATGTAAAGTACAGCATGGTGTTCACTTAATTGGCAAAGACTTTGCAATAACAACGTTGATTTTCCTATCCCGGGATCTCCTCCCATTAAGATGACTGAACCAGGAACGATTCCACCCCCTAAAACCCGGTCAAGCTCTGTAATCGTTGAAGAAAACCGTTCTATTTGAGTTAACTGAATACTTTTTAAATCCACTATTTTTGTATTCGCAGATGCATAACTTTTTGAACGTGATGAAATAAACGATTGTGGTGTTACATACTCCTCTACCAAACTGTTCCATGCCCTACATTCCAAACATTGACCGGACCATTGTAAAAACTGTCCGCCACAGGATTGACATTGATAAATACGTTTGGGCTTAGACATGCTGTTTTTCCTGTAATAACGTTTCCACTGCGCATTTTAAATCAGAAAAAATAGGAATTTCATTCACTAATTCTTGATTATTTAATAAGGTTTTTTCACCATTGCCGGTTAAAACTAAGCTGGGTTGGCAACCTACTTTACGAGCCGCTTGAATATCCCGTAATGAATCACCAATCGAATGAATACCCGTTAAATCCATTTGATAATAATCAGCGATTTGTTCAAATAGACCGCTCTCTGGTTTTCTACAGTGGCATGCCGTATCCGGATGATGAGGGCAATAAAAAATTTGGTCTATCTTGCCACCAAATTGCTTGAGACTATCCTGCATTTTTTGATGAATATTCGCTAAATCAATTTCGGTGTAAAGACCACGCCCCACACCCGCTTGATTTGTTGCCACAACAACCGTATAACCTGTCTGGCTCAATAACCCAATAGCCTCTAAACTACCTGGAAGTGGCAACCATTCTTCAGGTGTTTTAATGTAATTTTTCGATTCAACATTGATGACACCATCCCGATCCAGAATAATAAATGCTCTATTTTTAGCCATTTTTTATCTCCTTTTAAGTCTTTCTTAATCTAGAAGACTTATACTTTCATTGTTTTCACCCATTTTACAGTATATTTTCCATGGCCATTGTACCATCGCAAACAGAATTAGACGCTGCATTTGAAACGGCTCGACAACTCAAAGAAAAAATTGAAATGCACGCGTACTCAAGAAAGTGCACTCACGTACAAAAAATCGAAACACAGAAAAAAATAACAGCGTTTATTGTATCAAATAGAAAAATAATTAACCGATGTATTGAAAACAAAAATACAACGTCGGATATTTTATTAGCGCAAGTGATGAAACAATTTTATGAGATAAAAAAGCTTATAGGTCCCGAACCTCGCCAGCAAACCGGCATTTTTTTTCGTAAACAGCCACATCAATCAATAACGTCGATAAAAGAATTAAAAATCCGACTCAAACGGATCGATGAAATATTTAACATGCTTTCTCAAGAAACACTTCAGCCTACAACTTCTCGTGCTATGAGAACTTAGCACATTTCTTAAGCGTTAAAATGACCCCATCGCATATCGAGCAATCACATTTTTCAAACACGTTGTGCGATTAATCATCGTTAATCCATACTGGCGTGTTTTCTGTAAAACAGGATGCGTAGATAAAAATAAATATTTAATAGCATCGACACTTCCCATCATCAGTCGATTATGAAAACGACGCTCTCTTTCATAGCGACGTAACGTATGCAGCGCACTGATTGAACGACCTTTCTGTTTGGCCTCTACGACGACGCGCGCCAAACACTGTACATCGGCCAATCCTAAATTAGCACCTTGGCCCGCTAAGGGATGAATGATATGTGCACAATCACCGATTAATGCAATACGGGGTTTAACGTACCGCTCGACCTCTTGAATTTTTAATGGATAACTTAAACGCGGACTTGTCGATATCACTTGACCTAAACGCTGTTCGATGGCCTGTGTTAATTCGCTGCAAAAAAGATCATCATCTATTGTCTCTAAATGACGCACGTTAACGGGATCACTCGACCAAACAATAGAGCACATAAACGGATTTTTTAAGGGCAAAAAAGCTAAAGAACCTTTTTCTAAAAAAATTTGTCGCGCCATATTTTCATGCGCCCATTCATTTTTCACGGTCGCAATAAGCGCTCGCTGTTGATAATCGGTCGCTTTACTATAAAAACCGGCTAATTGCCTCACTTTAGATTGATCACCATCGGCACCCACCAATAAGCGCGTCCGTAGTTTTAATCCAGAGATTAAGTTGATATCAATGTGATTTTCTTCCACGTGCATTTCAAATAAGGCATCTTTTGTAATCCACGTTAATTCGGGATCCGTTTTCGCTTGTGCATATAAGGCATGTTTTAAATCATCGTTCTTAACAATATAACCTAAACTCGGTTCGCCTATGTCCGCACTATCCACAAAAAGTTGAGAAGATTGGCTGGCTTCCCAGACTTCCATGCATCGAAAGGGCGCATATTGCTTTTCGTTAAATCGCTGCCACACCTTCAATGCTTTTAAATAGGAACAAGACGCCAACGTCAACGCAATCGTACGAAGTTTGGAAGTAAGCGGATTAGAAGATTGCGCGATCGTCTCTTTATTGATAATCGCAATCTTTAAATCCTTTTCTATTAAATGACACGCCAGCGTTAAGCCCATAATGCCACCACCAACAATAACAATATCAAAATCCGTTGGTATGGTTTTCAATGTCATAGCGATTTGGAATAACGATAAGGCAGGTATTCGGGCTTCCAAAATTGCCTATCCATTTCTTGGGTCAAATCAATGGAGTCTGGAACTTGTGCTAAACCTTCTCGACGTGCTTGTGCAGCTACCGCTAAAGCGATACAGCGACTCATGGCTTGTATGTCTTCAAAATGAGGTAATAATGCCTTTTTCGACGATGATGTTTGGGTAAAATGGCTTAAAGCGTTGCAGGCTTCCCAAATCATGCCATCACTGAGACGAGTTGCTTGTGCAGTAACGACACCCAAACCAATCCCTGGATAAATCAGCGCATTATTACATTGTGCAATCGGTATTTTTTCACCTTTATAATAAACTTGACCAAAAGGGCTTCCCGTCGCAATCAGTGCACGTCCCTCTGTCCAATTGAACAAATCATCGGGTGTTGCTTCTGATTTTTCTGTCGGATTTGACAATGGAAAAATGATTGGATATTCAACCTGACTTGCCATCGTTTTAACGATAGCTTCCGTAAAAATTCCGCCTTGACCCGAACTACCGATTAATACCGTGGGTTTAAATTTTTGCACAACATCATAGAGCTGCCACGTCGCCTCGGTTTTATTCATCAATCGTTGGGCATAAGGTTTTTGAAAAGCTGTTAGATTCGGTGTCGAATCTTGTATCAAGCCATGCCGCCCTACCAAATAAAATCGTGATAACGCCTCATCTCTCGATAAACCTTGTCGTAGCATACCCGCACATAATTGATCGGCAATCCCTGTTCCAGCCGTACCTGCCCCCACAATAACAATGCGTTGTTCAGTTAAAGGAACTTTAGTGCGCCGAATAGCCGACAACAGTGCAACTAAGGTCACTGCGCCTGTCCCTTGCATATCGTCATTAAACGTACACATCGTATCACGGTAGCATTCTAAATTACGTCGTGCATTTTCACGACCAAAATCTTCCCAATGCAAATAAGCACGAGGTAATTTTCGTTGTATTGCAGAAACAACACGCGCTATCATATCATCATATTGTTGACCTGATACGCGGGGATGACGCCAACCCAAATAGAGGGGATCATTCAGCAATTGTTCATTGTTCGTTCCCACATCGATTTGTATTGGCAATAACCGGTTGGGATTAATCCCCGCACAGAGAACATAAACGATTAATTTTGCGATACAAATGCCCATTCCTCCGATACCTTGATCACCTAAACCTAATACACCCTCTCCATCGGTCATCACAATAATGTCCACTTCTGGATTTAAACGATTATCAAGGATTTGATCGATCCGATCGTTATCGGGATAAGCAATATATAAACCACGTGCTTCTTGGAATTCTTGACTAAATTGTTCAACGGCTTTTCCAACAGTTGGTGTATACAACACAGGCAACATCTCTGTTAAATGTTGACTGACTAATTTATAAAATAATATTTCATTTGTATTATGCAAACACCGTAAATAAAGGTGCTTTTCTAAATTATCTTCTTTTTTTAAAAATTGTTGGTAAACACGTTGCGTTTGTTGCTGTAAACTTTCGACACGATAGGGCAATTTTCCAAGTAATCCTAACTCCTGTCGTTCTGATTCCGTAAATGCAGTGCCTTTATTTAATTTAGCCGTTGTTAATAGCGTCGAACCCAACGCATTTGTTTCTAAAAAACGAACGTTTTCATTTTGATCCGTAACCGGTTTAAATTTTGGCATACTCATATTCTTCTTGTTGTAACGTTAAGCCGCGAACCAAGCGAGGAAGTCGACCATGTGTACCCATTAAACGATGCGATAAATTTCGTTTTGCGCGTGGAATTAAATCCATTGTTAATAGACCATTATTATAAATAAAAGTCAACGGGCCAAAACGAGGCTGTAAACGCTTCAATCGCTCGGTCAATCGAATAATATGCTGTTGCGACGATACGCGCGCTTGGAGATAGGCGTGGGCCACATGTTTATCTCCCAGGTCGGTATTGGCTTTCAGCGCGTTTGTGATCACGTCTACACACTCAGCCATATCGTACAAACCTAAATTTAAACCTTGTGCCGCAATAGGAAGTAAGGTATGTGCAGCATTTCCTAATAATAGCAAACCTGCTTGCGCCTGACATTCAGAAACACCTTTTTTTAATGAATAAATCTGCGGTTTACTATAATTCAATAGTTTGCCAAAACGATAAGAAAAATGCTGTTGCACTCGTTCCAAAAATTCTGATTCCATTAAATTTTGTAATGTTTCAATTGTTTGTTGTTCCGATGTCCACACTAAACCGATTTTATTCTCGCGTAAAGGCAAACAAGCGATAATACCTTCCTGTGTAAATCGCTGATACGCATGATGTTGATGATGTCGACTACTCTCAATGAACGTCATCAACGCCCTTTCAACGGTAGAATTCATTTTCAAACCAATTTTTAATAACGTGCGAACGGTAGAATCAGTACCATCCGCGGCGATAATTAAACGGGCATGAATCGTCTTTTTTTCATTTTGAAATGTTTGCAATACAACCTGCCAATGGGTTTTTGGTTTATGAATCGACACGCAGGTTGCTGGATTATAAAGATCTAAACTTCCTTGTGCTCTATGGGGTGCTTTTAAACGACATAAGGCTTTTATTAACTCCATACCCAAACGAGCAGCAGGAATAACCGCACCTAATTGTGGAACACCTAATTCCTCTGCGCTTATTTTCAGTTGACCAAAATAACCCTGCTGTGAAACCTTAACACGAAAAATGGGATTGGCATAAGGTTCTAAAGCTGGCCACACCTTTAATGCTTTTAAAATACGCAGACTCGCCAAATTTAACGCGATTGGTTTACTGGGTAATGATAATGTTTCTTCTAAGGAGTTAAACGGGAATTGTTCAATTAAACCGATTCGTAAAGGTAACGCCGATAGCGCTAACGCGAGACTACTTCCAACAATCCCCGCACCCACAATGAGGATATCATACTCTGGCTTCATAAAGAGGCTCGCATTAGTGCTTCAATATCACTTATCGTTTTTGGTGCGTGTGCGGTTAATACTTCACAACCCTCATGGGTTACTCTGACATCGTCTTCAATACGAATGCCAATATTCCACCATTTTTTATCCACATTTTCATCGGGTCTAATGTAGATTCCTGGCTCTACAGTCAATACCATATTGGGCTCTAAAGGCCGCCATTTTTTTCCTACTCGATATTCACCCACGTCATGAACGTCCAAACCTAACCAATGACTGCATCCGTGCATATAAAATTTGTGATAACTTTTCTTCTGAATCAGTGCATTAATCGTTCCTTTTAATAAACCTAAATCTACTAACCCTTGCGTGATCCACTCCACGCAGCATCGTTGCAGTTGGTTCCAACCAACGCCTGGTTTTATTAACGCAATAATAGCACGCTGAACGTCGAATATGACTTGATAAACGGCCTTTTGTTCTGAATTAAACCGACCATTAACAGGAAAAGTTCGCGTTATATCGGAAGCATAACAATTATATTCACACCCCGCATCAATTAAGACTAAATCACCCGATTTTAACGGTGCGTGGTTTTTCGTATAGTGTAAAATGCATGCATTGGCACCACCTGCAACAATATTAGGATACGCCAAGGCTTGACTTCCTTGCTGGTAAAAGGCATAGAGTAATTCGGCTTCTAATTGATATTCATATAAGCCAGGCCGGCACGCTTGCATGGCTCGCTGATGCGCTTTGCTGGAAATATAAGCCGCTTGGCGTAACTGTTCTAATTCTGTTGGGCTTTTTTTAAGTCGCATTTCATGCAGGTTATCCACTAATTTTTTAGCGTATTCGAGCGGTGTTTTTTTTAAACGCATGAGCAATTTATTAATTCGTTTGACAATACGCGTGTTGTTTTTTTCATCACCCAGGTAATAGCAAACACGCGCTCCTTTTACGTATTCGACCAAATTCGTTTCAAGCGCGTCAATCGAAAAAGCGTCGTCTGCACCATATTCTTTACATGCACGTCGTTGACCAATACGTTCACCCTCCCACATCGCGACGGCCTGGTCTTCTTTCCGATTGAATAATATAAATTTCCCTCTGGGAGTCAATAAGGCGATCGCTTCAGGTTCAGGAAATGCAGTCAAATAGTAAAAATCGCTGTTTTGACGATAGGCATAAAACACATCGCCATTACGGATACATTGTGATGCTGCCGTTAAAAAAATAAGCTCATCCTGTTTTAATTGAGAGACCAATTGCTGGCGCCGATGTCGCAATTCCAAAAGATTAAACATAAATCATGACTTTCGCCTTTCTACTAATGAAGATACATTGAATCCGTACTTCCTTCGAGGGAATAATAGGTTAATTCTTCATAAATTAAAGGGATAGCATGGGTAATAAACTCGATAGCTTCATCATAAGCCAACTTATTGAGCTCCATGATTTCTAAATGATTCATATTCAGTTTGGCAATCTCAGCAATACAATACAACGCTTCATGTATGACATCGGGTGTTTCGTCTTCAATCGTACTCCCACCTAAACCTAACCCATATAAAAAACCTTGACACCATAAACTTAACGCTTCAGCTCGTTCTTCTAACTGATGTTGCGCATTCGGTAATAACAATTGAAACGTTTGCAAGCCGCTTAATTGACGGCACGCCGCATCATATAAACTGACAATAGCGTCCTGCGAACCCAACATAAAAGGTGGACGATTACCCAAGCGCTTGAGCAAAATATCGATTAAGAAGCCACCATTCAGTTTAGGGCCTACACAGACAAACCCGCACAACATGCCATGTATTTCTGCCGGAGAAGTCACCACTTCAGCTTGAGTCAATAAATGGTAAAAATCATCGAAAGCAGGAGTTTTTGACTGAGTTTGCATAAGCGTACTCTTATGAAGAAGATCCTAATAATATTACCATTCTAAGTGGTGTTAATATAGAGAAGCAAATCTTAAAAATAAATTAAATCGAATAACGCACTATTTTCTTACGCTATCCATTTCATAACAGAGTAGCTTGAAATTAAAAATAGATTATACTATTCACGTATCTGGCTCAGCCAATCGTTTTCCGATCGATACTTTTATATCGAGGGATAATTTGATTTATTTACCGTGTGCACGCTTGCCTTCTCGTGAGCAAGAAGCCTGAAGTAGATAGACTTAAATCCACCTGGATCGTTGGATCAGGAAATAAGGCTGGGCTAGATCATTTAATCACGTATGATACTGTATGAATAATCGTCAATTATCTCGTAAAAAATTACAACAACAACGCGCCAAAATTTCGTCCGATGATCAAAAAATAGCCTCTGCTCTACTTGTTGAAAAATTAAGCCGTCATCCATTATTTTTCCAAAGCCAAACCATTGCAAGTTATCACGCTATTCATAACGAAATTGATCCCTCAGCACTCATTCATAACGCGTGGCAACATAAAAAAAAATGTTATTTGCCCGTCGTCCAGGGTGAGCAATTAATATTTTGTTCTTTTGAAATCGATACGCTCTTAAAAAAAAACCAGTTTAATATTCCCGAGCCTCCCTTATCGCGCACGACCTGTATTGCAGCGGCGGCTATCGATTTAGTCTTCGTTCCTCTATTAGGTTTTACTGAAAAAGGTCAACGTCTCGGTAGAGGCGCAGGTTTTTATGACAAAAGTTTTTCTTTTTTATTACACCCGCCAAGACCCTCTCGTCCCTTTTTACTAGGACTTGCCTATGAATGGCAAAAATTAACCAACTTCACTGACAAAAGCTGGGACGTCCCTCTTAATGCCATCATCACCGAAAAACAAATTTACTTTCGTTCAATGAATTAGTTTCTCTGTTTTCAACACAGCAATCTATTAAACAACGCTAATGTCGAAAAACGTGCCACTTCCCTTCACTATTCCTACATGCGGTATAATTAAATGAAGAAGTCTGTCTAAAAAGACCTCGAATTAATTTTATTTGATAATCTCGGCAACCCTGTCCTTCTGGATTAACAAAAATTTTTTTACTGACAAAAACAAAACGAACATTTGTGGACTCACTCTGCCAGCCTGTCATTTGTGTGGGTTTGGCTGTTGCTATTAAATTTTTCAACTTATATTGATCTGTATTTCCCATAACCTGAGCAAGGGAATCATCAATAACACGACCCTCATTCTCTAATCGAGTTTCTTGTGATGGATAGTGTGTTGTCTTTATGTGATAACTCGCACAAGCGGCCAGATTTAAAATAAACATCCCACTCAATAACCATTTAATGATTTTTTGCATCATTTATTTCCTCAATACGTGTACGGACTAATTGTCCGCGATTAATACCACATAATAATTCGTAACAAAAAGAGGATGTACGTTTTGCGATTTGTTCAACGGGTAATCCTGCCCCCCATAACACCACCGAATCACCAATTTTAGTTTCTAATTGATTCAATAAATTAACGGTCAACATATCCATAGAGACATGACCTATCAGCTCCGTTAATTTTCCATTCACCAAAATAGGCGTACCGCTTTTAGCGCTATAGGGGTAACCATCACCATAACCAATGGCAACTGTACCTACGCGTAAAGATTGAGGGGAAATCCATGTTCCTCTATACCCTACTTTATCTCCTTTTTTTAATTGCTGAATCGAAATAATTTCAGATTTTAAGGTCATCACCGGTTTCAATCCATAGTGAGCACCTGATGAATTTGAAAAAGGAGAAACTCCGTAGAGCATTAAGCCAGGACGAACCCAATCTGCATGAACGTGAGGGGAGGCTAAAATTGCGGCTGAATTTGCTAAGCTTGTTGGAAACGGATACCCTTTCAGTGTTTGCTCAAATAATTTTATTTGATTTTTAGTGGTCGTATTCCTTATGTTATCGGCATTCGAAAAATGCGTCATCACACAGACAATATTCAGCCACGCATGGCGAGATAACTTATCCAAAACAGCATCAAAATCGTTTGGTGAGAACCCTAAACGATTCATGCCGGTATTTATTTTCAACCAAACATTCACTTTACGGGGTAATGGATGTTTACTGAGTAAATAGAGTTGGTGATGATCATGGATAACCGTATCCAATTCATAATCTGTTAATAATGAAATTTCATCCTGAGAAAATATGCCTTCCATTAATACAATCCGTTGCTTTAACCCTGCTTGACGCAAATAAAGCGCTTCCTCCGAACAGGAAACACCGAAACCGTCAATATCCGTTAATGCTTTTGCAATAGGCAGTAAACCATGACCGTAAGCATTGGCTTTGACCATCGCTAATAGTTTGGATCGCGGGGCAATATCACGTACCCGCTTTACATTATGACACAGCGCACCTAAATTGAGTTCCACCGTAAAAGGTCTGCTCATGCATAATTCTCAGCATGATACCGTTGTGGTGCGAAATTTTCAAAACGGGTATACTTCCCTAGAAAAGTCAGCCGAACTTTACCCGTCGGTCCATTACGCTGTTTTGCGATAATAATTTCAGCACTCCCTTTATCGGGGCTGCCTTCATTGTAAACTTCGTCACGATAAATAAAAATAATTAAATCAGCATCTTGTTCAATCGCTCCAGAATCGCGTAAATCAGACATCACGGGTCTTTTATCTGCGCGTTGTTCTAAACTCCGGTTTAACTGCGATAACGCGATAATAGGGACATCGAGCTCTTTCGCTAACGCTTTTAAACTGCGGGAAATTTCAGATATTTCAGTGGTACGATTTTCCTTAGAGCCCGGAACTTGCATTAATTGAATATAATCAATCACAATCAACCCTAATGCCCCCTGCTCTTTGGCGACTCTTCGTGCGCGTGCACGAACTTCTCCTGGACTTAATGCCGCCGTATCATCAATCAACATCTTGGCTTCCGATAACACACTGACCGCTGAAGTAACACGAGGCCAATCTTCATCGGTTAACTTTCCAGTCCGGATTTTATGTTGATCAATTCGGCCTAGTGAAGACATCATACGCATCGCTAATGCTTGACCAGGCATTTCCATGCTAAAAATTAATACGGGTTTATCACCTTGTATGGCTGCATGTTCGGCTATATTCATAGCAAATGTTGTTTTCCCCATGGAGGGTCGACCCGCAACAATAACAAGATCAGCCGGCTGTAAACCGGATGTCATTTCATCTAAATCTTTATAGGCTGTTGAAAGCCCTGTGATAACTTGATCAGAATGAAACAAGATGTCAATTCTATCGACGGCTTTCGCCAAAAAATCACTAATTTTAAGAGGACCACTTCCTCGTGTGCCTTGATTAGAAATCTGAAAAACTTTTCGCTCCGCTTCATCCACCAACTCGGTAATTGAACGCCCTTCTGGCATAAACGCATTTTCAGTGATTTCAGAAGCAATACCAATCAATTGACGTAAAATCGAATGTTCTCGCACAATGTCTGCATAGGCTGCAATATTAGCGGCACTCGGCGTATTTCGCACCACTTCGAATAAATAAAGATCGCCGCCAGCTTCCGTTAACTCATTTGTATTTTTCAATGCATCGGTCAGCGTTACGATATCAAAAGGTTTAGCCTGATTAGCAAAACGAGAAATCGTACGAAACAAGATACGATGGGATAATAGGTAAAAATCTTTTTCTTTTAGCTTATCTGCAATTCTATCCCATGCTTGATTATCCAAAAGAAGCCCGCCTAAAACAGATTGCTCAGCTTCTAGTGAATGTGGTGGTAGCTTAAGATGATCGGTTTTTTGCATAGAAAACCTAGCCTAAACATAAACGAACAAAAAAATCTTAATGATTAGTCCGCATTAAATCATATCCTGCTGTCTCTATTCGATAAACGAATAAACTTATCATCTAAATGACAATTTCTCTGTTGTAGCTTATCAATGAGTTGAAGCTATTTTTTCAACTCACCATTATCCTCTGCAACGATATTTACTTTTAGTAAAGCAATAACATCGCTATGAAGTTGCACAGTGACTTCATGTTCCCCTAATTGACGCAGAGGGCCTTGAGGCAGGCGAATTTCACTCTTTTCAAGCATAACACCCGCGGCATCTGCTGCTCGAACTAATTCAGATAATCCCACAGAACCATATAAACGACCTTCTTCTGCTGCTTTAACCGGTATGGTTATTGTTAAATCAGCAATCGCTGCTGCACGCGTTTCAGCGGCGTGTAATTTTTCTTGTGCAATTTTCTCTAATTCAGCACGTTTTATTTTAAACTCAGCAATAGTCTCCTTATTAGCAGGTACTGCCTTGTTTTTAGGATATAAATAGTTTCGCGCATAACCATTACTCACCGTCACTTGCTCACCTAAATCGCCTAAAGAATGTATTTTTTCTAATAAAATTACTTGTGCCATGAAAAATCAACCTCAAATTTACTGATTAATAGGAGATGGAGTCTGTATCCATTGATACTCCTTCCTCATGTATGTTCTTCATTCAATTGCTTTTTTTAATTGGTAGCGTAAATTTATCACACTATCAATAACCGCTAGTAGCACCAATACGACAATGACATAAGGAAAAAAAATCGCCAATACGACATAAAATAAAAAAATCCATTTTTTAGCTATTGTTTTTAAATCCGCAATCGCATGAAAAACACTCAACCCCGCTAATGCAAAAATTAATGCCACAATAGGTAACGCGTCCTGCGCTAATCCTATCTTTAAAAAATTTAACAAAATTATCGTTAAAAGAAGAACGACTTCCCATAAACTTAATCGAACCGCTTTTAATTCCGGTCGAAGTTGACCCGGATTATATAGCATTGATTGTAACCCTCGTGCAAATACTAAATTAATCAATACTGACAAAGAAATAAAGGCGATTTGAAAACCTGTTGCAAACTTAGCAAAAAATTGTAAATGAGCCGTATTAACGACGACATTAAATTGATTTTTAGCCCATGCTGCATAATGATCAAACTGATTTAACCACACTTCATTAATATGAGGATTCCACAGATATAATACTATTATTGCGAATAGACCCAGCAGCAAACTGGTTGTTAATACGGCTTTCCAACGCTGTGTTTGACGTAATGTTAACGCTAATACGTAGGTAAATAGGCTACCGCCAATAATTCCATAGATAATAATTAAGCGATTCCCTAAGCTTGCTGCCACGACAGCTGGCAAAATAACCCATAGCAATACAATAGCGCCTTCTTTAGCGCCCTTGCGTAAGGTCACTAATGAAACAATAACATTACTCACCCAACCCAACAAAGGAACGATTGTAAAAAGCAACCCAACAATCACTGCTTCCCGACGACCACGCATCACATAGGCAGCAAAGCGATGCATAATACCCTTAGGGCTGGAATTTTTATCTAGATTTCCATTCAATTCGAAACCCTCACCATAAAATTTTATACTTATTGATTTGCTGATTGCGGATATAAAATGAGCATTACGCTAAAAATCCCACTTTTATAGAGTTTTACTACCTTAAATTTATTTCAAACTCGCAACCCTTAATTTACGTTTTGATGTTTGTCACAATAAGGAAGTAACCCTAAAAAACGTGCACGCTTAATCGCTTGTGTGAGCTTACGTTGAACACAGGCTGTTGTTCCTGTTGTACGACTAGGAACTATTTTAGCGGTTTCCGTTAAATGACTTTTTAAAAGCGCAAGATCCTTGTAATCAACCTCCATCCCTTCGGCAGAAATCCGGCAATGCTTACGTCGTCTCGTTTGGTAATTATTCATAAAATAGACTCACTCTTAATGTATTCGCACATGATCAATACACATACTCGATTTCCCCACTATTATATATACTCATACTGTCCGCCCTTCAACCTCAGTTTCTCTCGAATACTCTCTTTTATTCTCATGCGCTTGCACTTCTTTTGCTTTTGCTAAAGGTGATTGTCCAGTAATAGCCTTATCAACTTTAATAATCAGTTGGCGTAAGACAGCGTCATTAAAGCGAAAATTATCAGTAAGTTCCGCCATCGCTTCTTTCCCGCATTCTACATTCATCAGAATATAATGCGCCTTAGGTAGTTTATTAATAGGAAAGCAAATCTGTCTGCGGCCCCAATCTTCAAATCGATGAACCTTTCCACCACTATTTTTAACAATGGTTGTATATCGCTGAACCATAGCGGACACCTGATCACTTTGGTCAGGGTGAATTAAAAGCACAATCTCATAATGACGCATCATCTACCTCTCGGTTAAAAGCTTCCCAATTCGGGTGGTGAAGCAAGTGTAAATATATTTTCCAGACTACTCTGGAAAGGGGTCATTATACGGTTGGGCGCTTGAATATGCAATAAATCCTTCGCTTGACAGGCCTTTCTGTGCCGCCTAGCATTCGGCTTTAAATTCAATCATTATTACTTTTTTAAACTATGAATTTAGCCCCTATTGTCGCTTTGGTTAAGAAAGACCTTGACGAGGTCGATGCTTTAATCAATCGCTGCCTTTACGCTGACATCCCTTTAATCCCTCAATTAGCAAAACATCTTATTAATAGTGGCGGGAAACGCTTACGGCCATTAATTGCGCTACTCAGTGCGAAAGCCTTTGGCTATCAGGGCAAAGAACATCGGCGGCTCGCAGCAAGCTTAGAGCTTATTCACGGCGCTACTTTACTCCATGATGATGTCATTGACGGCTCCGTCCTTCGTCGTGGAAAAAAAACCGCCAATAGTTTGTGGGGAAATTCAGCCAGTGTGCTCGTGGGTGACTTTCTATACTCGCGCGCCTTCCAATTGATTAGCCAAATTAATAATTCGCGTGTGCTCACATCACTTGCAGATGCCACGAACACCTTAGCCCAATCAGAAGTTTTACAATTAATCAATTGCTATAATGTCGATGTTGATGAAGCCTATTGTTTAAAAGTTATCCAAGGAAAAACGGGAGTACTGTTCTCTATTGCTGCCGAACAACCGGCTATGCTCACAGAACGGCCTGAGGCTGAAATTTCTGCGATGGCCCATTATGGCATGCATCTTGGCATTGCCTTTCAATTAATAGATGATTCACTCGATTATTCCGGAGATCCTCAACAACTCGGTAAAAGCCTCGGTAATGATTTATCCGAAGGAAAGCCGACATTACCTATTATCTATGCGTTACAGCATGCGAGCGCTGAACAAGCACAACTTTTAAAAACGGCATTAACACAAGGCGATCAAAACAAGTTAATGACGATTATCCCTATCTTGCAATCAACATCAGCCCTTGAGTACACGCGTACTCTTGCCCGGCATTATATTGAGAAATCCTTAACGTATTTAAACCTCATTCCAGATTCAGATTATCGCCAAGCATTGGCGCATTTAACCACATTTGCCATTGAACGTTCTTATTAGCTTAAACGCAGTCTGCCTTAACTTATTAATTGGTGATATGTATTCATGTATTTAAGACTTTGTTAACAACGCCTCGTTAATATGCCTATAATGGCAAAAAGTTCATGTCGGTACTATGACTAAACCTTCGCAAAATTACCTAAAACGAATCTATAAAGATCCGACTCATTTTAAAATTCAAAAAAAAATAACGAATAACGGTCATTTTTCACATCATGTATTTTTAGCAAAAAAATTTAAAAATGGTCAGCAAAAAAGTCTATGGTTCGCCAAAGATTTAGGGGGGGATAGAACGGAAACATTAGCCGAACTCTTGGCGCAAGAAATCTCACGTTTAATTCTTTCTCAGCAACCTAAAACCCGTCGCTTAATTAAAATAACAAAAAATAAGATTCAATATTTTGTACTTTCTAAGGAAATACCCCATTTTGATGAAAAATTTTTTTCGACGCCTCATAATCAGAAATTAATTGTTAATAATACAATAACGGGATTGGCTGCCACGCAAATCTTAGCATTATGGCTAAATGAAATTGACTTTAAACCGGGCAATGTTGGTGTTGATCACGATAAAAAAGCGGTGGTAAAACTTGATGGGGGTTTAAGTTTTATCTTACTGAATCCAAATTATGCTTATTTACATAATAGAAATTTTGAGATTAGCTCTGTCGATTTAGAAGCATTGCCTAACCTCATTAGTTACGAGGCTTGCAATTGGTTACAACATATATTATGGCATAATAAAGGATATGCATTTAAAAAAGAACCCACCTCGTTCGATAAACGGCTCAACGGAAATCCTTTATTTAAAGCTGAGTTATACCGCACAATACTGCGAATTATTTCATTACCTAATGAACTTATTCAGTTTTTTACGAAAAATTATATCTGTAATCCTGAAGATGTGAAAAAATTTTCAAATTTCTTAATTGTTCGAAAAGAACAATTAGCAGTGGCTGCCCAAAAAATTCCTGCGTTTAATGACTATCGTCAAAGCCATCAAGCACGAAAAGAAATGTTTGAATTTTTACACTATTTAAAAAACTTCAAAACCATGGAAAAATACAATTTACTCAATGCATTTGAAAAAAAATATACGATTAATGCTGAAAAGTTGATATGGAAACGTTTTTTAAATAATGATTCTCTCCTAAAAACGAGCTTTCAGATGTCTTAAAAAACAACGATTAACACAAGGAGAGGATAAATTAAGCTTTTCCTCAAAAATTTTTTAATAGGCCTGTACGTTAATCACTCGCTGGTTCTCACTATCATTTTTTCATCCTTTCTCACATCGTCATCCTTTAACGAAAATTGAACAAACGACTTGTGTTCATCGTACTATTAGGTTCGTTTTGCAATCTTTCATAATAGTCAATGGCCCGATAAACCAGACGCTCATTTTCTAATTCGACAGAAGGTTTGAAATGGACTAATTTTGGTTTTTTTCCCCATAGTTTATGGTATATCCAGGTTAAAAACAGTGACTGGCTATTGATATCCGTATTATTTTTCAAAGAAGGTCTAAGATGTGACTGTGAGAAATCACCCTCGGGTAAGGACTCAACGGCTAGCGAAGTCTGTTTTCCGGATGTCGTATGAAAGTAATGATTGAATTGCTTTCGATTGTTGTTGTCACGTTCGTGATGAAACGATGATTTATGAAATAGATTGTTTTTCGCTTTAGTCTGCTTTGACTTATTTTCTAAATGTCGCTTTTGACGACTCGGATTCTCTCGAAAAAAATGAGCCTCGTGCGTTGCATTTTCTTTATTCATTATTTTTTCCAGATATTGCGTTGAATTGACTTGATTGAAGTCAATACAAGGAGCATGATCAATCGCTTCTGCCTTTGGCATCATTTGCTGGCCAATAAACATCAATTGAGTAGTCAGCACTTTCTCACGCATTTCGGGGAGACGATAAAACTGATGAAATATAATACTGCAAAATTCGTCCACGGAAGTCGATGAGTCAAACACATTTGTTAACACTAAATCGGTTCCATTCAGACAAAAAAAACTATTTTTTTTATAATTTCCCTCTTTAAATATGAGAATATTAATTTCTGGGCTCAGATCCTGTTGAGTCAACACAATAATGGATTTTTCATGACTGAAAACCAAAGGATAAGTCCGCAAATACCAACGTACGGCTTGTTCATCGAAAGCAATCCTAAATGAACCGCTCTGTAAAAGAATCTCTACATGCTGGTAGTTGTTATCGATTAATGCATCGTGTAATTTTATGGTAAGAATAGACCACCTACTCTTTGATCGAGAACAATAAGTAGGAGACAACCATTCGTGATCAATCTTCAATCGAAGTATTAAATGATACCCCTGCTGTATTATTTCAGTGGTTATCATGAGGTGAGAACAACTCCGTCGCACTTGTTCGCACACTTCACGTAAATCAAGCATATTTAATCCATTTTTATTTCCTAAAGCAAAAATAATAATTTCATGCATAGGATAGTCGATTCCTTGACGGGGCGGTTTAATTAAATAAACGGTTTGATCCCCTTGGCTGATTAAATAATTCTTTAATAAAGGTTCACTATAAAGGATAACCGGTTGACCCGCATAACCGACCTGTAGCATTTTTTTGAGAGACACCACAAAAACGTGTAATATCATCTGTAAACGCTGCGCTAAATGGCTATAGAATTCCTTTAAGGAATCTATAGCATAAACGCCAAATTCTTGAATATAAAGAGAGTTGGTATTGACCAATCGAAGCACGTGTTGAGACTCAAAAAAGCATCGAATAACCGATAATTGAATAGTGCCAAACCAATCAGAAATATGTAGATTAAAAAAACTATTTTCATTGCGAAAAATAAAATACATTTCATTGTCCAGGAAAATTATTCTATCGAGTGCTTGTAAAGAAAATTCAATTTTAAATCGATGCTGAATGGGTTCTTCAGAACGGATAAAGAGCGACAAATTACCGTTTTGTCGATTCAGTTTATAATTAATGACGGGTATAGGTATATTTAAAAAAGAATTCAGTTGAAAAGCATAGATCACGGTTTTCGGTCTTAACACGATCTCTAAAGGAGACGTTAGGTAACGCGTCAAATAAATATAGTCGCGTTCATCCTCCGATTTTCCAGAAAACCCATCAACATATTGAATATCTCTATTGACAAAAATAACCTCTTTTAATTCTTTTCGACCATAAATGCGTTGAATATGAACCAATTGAAGACCTTTGACACAATTATAATTCTTAAGCTTAGCTTGCTCACACAGTAATCCTTCATTATTCAGTAAAACGACTGTTTCATCGCGTGAAAAGTTTTCTAAAAGAATACTATTCGCCCCCTTTCCTCCCTCTAGCTTTCCTGTTGTATTCTCTCCTTGCATAATGAATAAATTTCCAACTTCTCCCCCTTTAAAATTTTTATGACCATTATTAACCAAAAAAATATTGAATTGATCAACAACACCTATGGCCTCATCCTTCCCATCACCTAAGGCAATTAACACGGTATTCTCTGTTCTATTTTTAGTCAACTCAACACCTATTGCGCCTTTGCAAACGTAAGAATTCACTAAAGTCGGTGACATAAATGGAGGATAAGGCTCTATATAAACCCATTGTGACGATTTTACGTAAGACTCATTTTTTAATAGACCCGATAAACAAAAGAGAGAAGCATTTTCATCTGTTAATTGATCAGGCATCACCGAATCGACTTTAATCAACTCTTTTTCCTGTAAAAAAACTTGATTATCTTGAGCTACTTGTAACGATGAATCAACGGCTGGAAAAACATAACGCTGAATTGAATTCATCTGATTTAAAAAAAGAAGCGCGTTTTTGACGAGCTGATTATTAGTAGTTTTCCCCTTCAAATAACCAGGAGGATCAAAATGTGCGAAAGAACGAAAAGCAATTATCAATTTTTCTTCGCTACTCAGGTGAATATAACGCTCAACCTGTTTAATGCTATTAAAACTACGTTCAATCGCATTCTTTAACGCGGTTGCTGCCGCAATAGTTTCAGTGAACCCTTCCGCCAGGCCTATCCCATCTTCGATAAGCGAAAATAACATTTCTATATCGAGATTCAATTGACGATTACTCATTTCTGGTATGGCAACGCCTGCTAAGGTATTAAATGGTACGCTTAGATTGTTTTCTTCTATCGCTCTTAATTTTTTTTCTCTTTGTAGTGTTTTTAAATCTTTCGAAAACTTATAACTATTGCCTAAATTAGACCCACTATACTTTATAAAAGGTTTACTCAATTTTTTAATATATGTTAATAATGATTTATCATTATCTGAATGTGCTTGTTGCTTATAAAAATTCTCTAATATTATTGAATGATTAACACTTGAATTCGCTATTAGATTTTTTCTGGTAGAGGTGACGGCCTCTGAGTTCAATAAGAGATTAGAAATTTTCGTAAAAAATTTATTTTCTGCCATTATTTCAATGTTTAAAGCCACCTGATCCCATTTTCCTTTTAATAAATTCAATACATTATCTTCATTGAGCAATTTTGATGAGGTTACATGGCTTAATTGGACTACCCATTGTAAATGCCGTTGAACGAGTACTGGTTTAGATTGCTTATCCGATATGTGGCATAAAACGTCTCTTGATTGACGTTCTTTACGGTCACAAGAAGCAGAAATTTTTCTTTGAAATTTTAATAGTAAATGGGTGCTTATCATTTGTCTTTCTAACAAATAAGTATCCTCAATGCATAACCACGCAGAGTATGGATATTGATTAGCCGCTCGATAACGATAATCGATTATGGTCAAGACCATCAACCGAGTCATTAGCCCTTCTTTTAATTGTTTTTCTAAGTAGCTGATTGTTTCCGATAAAAGAAATAAAAGCCCGTGTTTTATATATAAAAATAATGCTTCTCCCATAAATTGACAGTATTCTTTTTCAGTTAATATTAAATGTGCCGCATCATAAAAATAAACGACTCCAATATTATAATTCGCTAAAATAATAACATCTATTGCATGACTTCGCGTAATACCGAGTCCAAGACGATAAGCAATTTTATCGTACCGAACCATATGTAATAAGAAATAAATATAATGGAGCCCTATATCCCGACTTAAATAGTAGTTTTGTGTAAGCTGAATTATATTTTTAGCGTTTTGTTCTACGGCAACAGGATTTTTTTCAAGATTAAGGCGAACGACTGTTTGGACTAACCGGTGAACAATCGAAATATCCGGTTGACTTCCGGTACTAATCATCGAATAACTTTTTAGTAGATGAATCGCTTGAGCTATTTCCTCACGGCTATACAACGTTAGAAATAAATCATTTGCAATATTATCCGGATATAAATAACTCATAATATTTAAAATAGCGAGTGCTTTTTCACCGATATTTTTCGTATTTTTTATGGCTTCTAATGTAATTTCCCAGGTAATAAAGACAGTTTTAAGATAAGGGTCTTGATTATAATTTGAAAAGTCGAAATTAAGTATTTTTTCTCCATTCGTTTTAAAAAGCGTTATATAATGATCAATTCCAAAGTGATTATCAACTGTTTTTTGCAGATTAATATAGGTTACGGCTTGTTGTAACGCCAACGGAAAATTTTGAAGTAAGGTAATCAGTTCTTTTATTTTTATAGCGTGTTGATGTACATCAATAGTTAATTCGGTTTTTATAAAATCAATCGCTTCTTTTTCATTGAATACATCCAGTAATAAAACCTGCGCTCTATTTTTCCAATAATGAAAACGAGACGTTATTAATATAACGGGAATATTTCCGATTATATTTTTCGGTAAAAACTCCTCAAATTCTTGGTAGTTTTTGACATTATCAAAAATAAAAAGACTTTTCTTATTAGAAAAATAGCAGTAAACATCAAATAATAATTCATCAAAATCTCTGCTATTTCCAAAAGAGTTTTTGTCAGATATAGTTAATTTTTTTGCTAGATTTTTAAACGCGTTTTTAATGTCACCTTTGGTATCGGCATTGATCCAAATGACATTATTATCATAGTGACGTGCGTATAATTCGGCATAGCGCAAAGCAAGCTGAGTTTTCCCTATTCCACCTAAACCACTTAATGCGGTTTGATCACTCTGCGTGGGATGTGGTAACGAGTCCAACGTCAAATCAGACAACGCCTGCGAAATGACCGCCATATTCGAGTGCGAGGCGATCAATAACTGATGCAATTTATTCAATATTTCTTTTCTACCACTAAAATTACTGATGGATCTCCGTAAATTAAAAAGAACAGGTCCATGATGTGAAATAATTGTTTTTTGATTCGTTGAGTCAGATTTCTTTAGTTGGGATAAAATCGCTTTCGCATCGTGTTCAATTGTCTCTTCTTTTAAAAAATACTTATAATTCCAGAGCACATACTCCAATCGATTTTTCGATTCGGGTAATGGCAGCATTTGTTCTTGATAATCTGATTTAAAAATTTCTTTCAGATCGCCATTGTCTTGTTTTTCCCAAAACAATGGTGTTCGATAGCCGTACGCGCTATTTCGATTTTTTTTCAACGTATAAAAATGAGTTTTCTGCGTTTCTTTATTAAAAATGCGAATACCCACTTGTTTATATAAACTATCGATGTTAACTGGTTCCCCATGAATATCTAAAATACTGGCACCCGCTGAAAAAATACGTAATTTTTTAATACTGGGATCAAATAATTTTTCAGAACTTCCAAAAATAACGCCTGCGCTCAGTAATCTACGGGTCACTATTCGAGGAATCAAAGGATATTCAGGTGCAGAGGTTACAATATAATTTAGCGTTCTCACTACGGCATTTTCTGCTAGTCTTTCCATAGCCACGTGATAGCCTCCCTTATCGGTTATCGACATAAACTGGCTTTCAAAACTATGAAAAATTTCTACGGCAACAATGGCTAATAAGTAACTTAATTCACCCGGTAATATATTTTCAAACGCTTTTGTAATTTTACGTGCTTTATCTTTCGGTGATAAATAATAATGGGCGCTAATGGAGCGAATTGTTCCTACCAAAGAAGGAATTGATCCGGCTACTCCTTCGGCTATTGCTATTCCTAATAATCCAGCCGTTGCACCTATTTTTAATTCCATTTTTAAATTTTCTAAATTTAATGCATCTCCTTTCGCAATCACATGATAAACGCCTAGCATCTTAGAAAAATAGGTGATATAGGTTTCAACAAATAAACTTAGACGACGTCGAACGATTTCATTTTCTAATTCAATTTTCGGTTTTTTTACGTTTGACTGATGGTCTATTCCACTCAAAAACGCTTTTTTGGAATGTTCTGGCCAAGCATCGGCTACTTTTTCGGTGGACTCACTGATTTTTTGAGCTAAATTTTTTCTTTTTTCCTTAAAATAGTGACTATCATATTGTTGAGGAAGATAAGAAAAAATTATTTTCATATCCTCTAGACTTATCTCGTTATCTAACATTTTATGTATATTTTCAACAATATCTAATACCCACAATCCCACATTACTATTATTAATGTGTGGATATAACGTGTGACTTAAATCATTTAATAAAATACTTTCCGTTTGTAAAAATGTTTGCACTTCGGGAGGTAATGGATAATTTAAGGAATCGATATAATAAAGTTTCAAATTTTTTTGATGTTTTTTTTGATAAAAAAGGACGATAGCAATCCAATGGGCATATCCCAGATTAACGATCAGTGTCTCGCGCGCGTTGCCTGTTTGCTTAGCCTGCCGTTGAAAAGTAGTTATTTCATTAATTAATGGTTCTAATGAATTATACGTTTGAAAAGAGGTTATTGATTTTCGGTTTAAATCATTAAAATAATTGTATTCCAAACGAGCAATATAAGCCACTTCTTCCAACGTGAACCAATATGTGTATAATCCCTGACGTGTTGCTTTGACAAAATGATTAATATCCGATCGTTTCGATCGTGCTTTTAAAGAAGAAGTGTGGTTCGATCTATTTTTAACCTTAACAAGAAGGTTACCTGCATTGGCTACTTTACGCGACTTATCAGATTTAAGAAATTCCATTATTATTTTTCCTTTTAAATTTATTAAAATAAAAGTAAAAATAAAATATAGGAATTTTTAAAAAAACTCAATTAGTAATTACCCAATTATTCACGTTCTTTAAAAAAGATCATCTGTAAATAGCGCTCTATTTGTAGTCAACATAAAAAATTTTCCTCATAGTCAACGATAATCTCTACTTCTTCCGCATTATCATTAAAGATTTACTTAAGACCTTATTCTATTATTGATATCACCTCGCTGTCAGAGGATGATACGAGTGATCTTGCTATAGTTTTTTTGAATGAAATTTTGGCTAATACTATTTAATTTCGTCCGAATGAATAATACTCACGACATTTTTATTAAGATATATCTATGAAAGCTAACAATATATGATGTAAATCTCAACCCCAACTAAAAGGTACGGAACCCGGGAAGACTAGACCTGTACTTATTATTCAGAATCGGGAGTATTCAAGCATACAAAGTAAATTTTATAGGTTACAGACTATTTTAGGAAATTGATGAATTAAAATAGGTTCGATTATTAAGTTTAACTTTTTTCATTATAGCTTTTTTTATGTTTTTGTTTAATTTTTTGTCCAAAGAAAAGGGTAAAATGGGATTTCTTAAAGATTTTCTAACAAGAAAATCTAAAAAAATAAGTGTATTGTGAATATTAGGCGGGGTATGTACCGATAAAGAATGCATATTCGATTTTTTTGAACTCGATTGATTCTTCGTTAATTTAGGATATATCGACTGCGTTCTCTCTAATTTTAAATTTTCATGAGATAAAAATTTATTTGTTTTCGTAAAATTCTTATTTTTATAAAAATAAGAATCTTTAAAGAAATTATCTTTTGTACTGGTTGATTCTAATTTAAAAATAGGTAGCCGAGGCTGCTTTTCTGTTTGCAATTTAGGGAATGCTTTTAATGTTTTAGAAACAAAGTAATTTTGAGTCATTGGTTGTAAATAATTATTATTATTTTTTTGATTAAATAATGAATGCTTTACTCTATTGGATTTGGATTTATCTTTTTTCTGCGTAGGTGAAAATAAACCTTTACTTTTATTTTTTTTCTGATGCTGTTTTTTAGTGGCCTGATACGCGTTCTTTCGTAAGGAATTATCATATTTCTCGAGATAATCATCTGCCATCGCTAAGATGCGATCTTCCTTCTCAATTCTAGTCGATTGAGAAGAATGATTCCTATCATGAAAAAATATTTGAGTGGCTTGTTTAGAATTTTTCTTTGTGCGCGTCGAACTTTGAATGGTATTGGCTACTATTTTTTCTTCTCGATAAGTTTGACGTTTACGGCGCACGAGTGGTTGAGATAACTCCTCCTGATGACGCTTCATCCCTACTGAATTTAAGTAAGTGTGGGTAAGTATACTACTCAAATTACTCGTAGTCATTATTTGAGATAAATGTTGAAAATGCGCAGCATGCTCGATTTGTTCTTGATAGTCCTTAGGATGAATTTCTTGGTCATAAAATTTAAAAATGACTGATAATACTTTTTTTCTCATTTCTGATTCTTGATAAAAATTGTGACAGATAATCGTGCAGTAATCATTTGAAACTTCGAAGGCATTCGTCAGTATAAGATGGGTTTCATCACGAAAAAAGTCATAGTTTCCAATGTTTTTCAATATCTGAATTTCAGTATCCACTTCTATATCTTGAGAAGTGATGACAATAATCTTTTTATCGGCAGTAAAAAGTAAAGGTGCCGCGACTAAACACCAACCTTCATTCTCTAGTGGAACTATATTTTTAGGCAAAATATCAAAAAAAACATCCAGTCTTTGATACCAATGACGATTATCAAACAGTGCGTTTTTTAATTCTATCGTCAGCCATGGCTTAAAACAGTTTACATCATAAGAATCAGGATGAATCAGCGCATAAATCGCATTACTTAAGGTTAAGATTAAATCATTTCCAGAGGGAAATACATCTGAAGAGATAACAGCGTTTGAATAGCTTTGTTTATATTTCTTTATTATTTCCCGTAAATCTAACGTATCTATTCGTTCGACCAACTCATTTGAATCTTCATTTGAGGTTTCATAGAGAACGATGTTAGAAACTGGAAAGACTATTTTTTCATCAGGCACAATAGTATAAACATTTTCACCTCCATTCCCTACCAAATGATTTTCATAGGCACTGTTGATATAAAAAATTTCATGTTTTTTTTCTCGACCTATGGATAGGGTTATGTTGTTGAGTAATTGAATAGAGAGCGTTTTTTCTAAACGATTAGCTAGTGTTTTAAATAAACCAATTTTTTCATCCAGTGTTTGATTGTTAGCGGTGATTTCTTTTCCATATACGTGTTCTTTATCGATTAACTTTATTTCAATATCTTTAAACAAATAATAGAGGTTATTGGAACGCAGTACTATAGGGTGGGTTTGGTTGGACAAGAGTCTTGAAGCGTCTGAAATGCTGAGCGAAAACGTTTTATGATTGATTTCCCGATGAACGAATATAGAAATTTCTACCGTACTATTTTTAATCGCAAGACTATCAATATTCTGAAAAGGATATTCAAAAAAAAACCGTTGTTGAATAATGTCGTCGTCTTCCGAAGAACAATGTATCCATGATTTACCGACCTCGCCGAAAGGAATTCGATAACGAATCGAATCGATTGTTGGATTTGGTAAAAATGTGATTAATGTATTATTTCTTAATACCAATTCTAAATTATTACAAGAACGCGTGATAAAAAAATTATCGGGATGTGTTTGATTTTTTCCCCCATAGCCATCAATAAAACAAACATCCTGATCGAGATATAAAATATCAGCTTCATTTTTTCGTCCATAAATGTGATCGATGAGATCGATTCGAACTCTACTTTCATTCGGATCACACATGAGCGGAATCGATTGCATAGCAGGTTTGTTTTTTCCGCATAAAAACCTATCCGCATCAAGCAACACATAATCACTGCCTGTAGGATGAAATTTATCCAGAAGTAGGATATCCGTTTTCTGACCGCCTTGAAATTTCCCTGTAATTGAATCTCCTTGCAAATCAAATACATTCCCATTATCCCCCCCCATGTACTGTTTTTTACCGTTTTGCACGATAAACAATGTCGGTGAATGAGAGAACGCCATGACTTCGTCCTCTCCTTCTCCTAAATCGAATAACGTCACATTTCCTGTTCTGTTTAGCGTATAGGTTACTCCTAAGGTCTTATGACATGCATAATATTTCTTTTTAATATTTTCATTACGAAGAGATGGTGGAGCAGCGGATAAACAAAATAAGTCCCCCTCAGCAGGTTGATCAGGATTAGAATCATCCAGAGTAAAATTTATTTTTTCTTTTAAAAAAGCTTTGCGGATTTTGCATGTATCTTCTACAAAGGTAAAAGCAGGAAAAATATACCACTGAATAGCGGTATTATCTTTTAAAAAATTAATCGCACGTTCGACTAATTGCCCATTATTTGCTTTAAGTTGTATATATTCTAAAGGAGCTAGATGAAGTGTGCTCAGTAAAAACTCAAAAAATTTTTCTCCTCTAGAAAGATGCACATATTTTTCAATGGCTTCAACGTGTTGTTCAGCTGCATACCCTTCAGCTCCTAGCCAGACAACAAGCGCCATTCCTTCTCCGAGAGGACCGGTGAAGGCTGATATCTCAGCAATGATTCCAAGAAATTCAGCTGCCTCGATGGTCGCTTCGATTCCATCGATACTCAAAATAACACTATTTGAAATGATATTCGGAAGAACCTCTTTATTTCCCATTTTGTAAGCATGTATTTCATTTTTAAGATTATAAGCAAAATAAATTGAGGTAGCTTTCGCAACAAATGGCGAAGCCGATTGCATCACTTTACCTAAAAATTTTCTTTTGCCCACGGCAGATACATTTTCATTGAATAAGATGCTGAGTACTTTTTTATTTTCCAAGCCTAAATTCTTTTTTAGTAATTCTGCATCTGAAATAATGCTTTTTCCTTGGATGAACAGACTATTGGATAGACTTCCAAAGAAGATACTACTAGTTATTAATCCAAAATTCATAGCCACTTCATCAAAATGACCTTGAATCAAGGCCGATAGGGTATCTTTAGTCATCAACGCTGAGCTCATATAGCGAGCGATCTGTTCTACTTTTTTAAAGTGAGATTTAATAGATTGCTCTCTAAGTTCTTTGAACTTATGTCGATCCGGTTCAGATAATAAACAAATACTTCTCTTTAAACTATGAAATGAGCAGCTATCATATTTAAAAAGCATATTCCCAAATATTTTATAATTAAATTCATAAAAAAGTAAAACCGCTTTTTTTTGCGCTTCTTTTTTTACAGGATTTGTCGAAAATCGTTTTAGTTTTATTTTGGAAGTCATATTATTAACATATTCGGTAATATATTTAATATTTTCCTTAGAAAAACTATTTATAGACCAATTTTTTTCGAGATAATTGAGTATTTCCGATAAAGAGAAAAATAAACCACATTTGATATAGTAGGCTATTGCATCTCCTGCAAAGTTAAGAAATTTTTCCTTTGGAAATTTCAGGTAGGCTAAATCAACGAAATAATGACGCTCTTTTTCACTTTTAAGGATTAAATTATCAAAAAGTATTTTTTCCGGATGACCCAACAACAAGCTGCCAATGAGATCCTTATGTTCTACCATATAGATTAAAAAATGCATGTAGTGGAAAAATACTTCTGGATCCTTTTTAAATGAAAATTGCCAATGCCAAAAAAGTAGTTGTGTTTTTTCGACTAATGCTTTAAATTTTTCCTGATTCTCTTCGAGATTAATCCGTATGACCTGTTGAACTAATCGATGAATGGCATATACATTTTCTTTGCCGTGCGAATGAATCATAGAGTAACTGCTTAATAAAAAGGTAATACTAGGGAGATCGAATAATTTTGGAAAATAAATCTTATTTAAATAATCAAATTTTTTAATTGAAATACTATCTGGATTTAAATAAGCCATAATATTTAAAATTTCTATTGCATCTTCACCCCTTGGATTAGATTTAATTTTACATAACGTAATAAGCCATGTTGTAAAAACAGTTTCTAAATAAGGATCATTAGAATATTTTTTAAAGTCAAAATTTAATAATTCTTTCTTTTTTTCTTTATATAGTTCAATATAATCTTTAAATGAAAAAAGACTATCAGAAACTCTTTGTAATTTAATATAAGCCAGCGCTTGTTGTAGGGCTAACGGTAAACCTTGAAGTAATTGATTTAATTGCAGTATTATTTCAAGTGGAGTATTCTCCTGCAGGCCCAATGATTTCTGAATAAGCTCTTGAGTTTCATGTTCGGTAAATACATTAAGCTTCATCGTAGTCGCGACATTATCCCAATTAGCGTAACGTGAAGTTATAAGCACCGTGGGTTTATTGTCAGGTCGTGTTTTAGGCAAATAAGTTTCGATTGCACGATAATTCTCAACATTATCAAATATAAATAAACTTTTTCTATCCGAAAAATACGCATAAGCATTTTCTACAATTTCTTCAAGTGTTTTTTCTTGTCCGTAATCACTGATAGAAATTTCTAGCTTTTTAGAGAGTTTTTTAAAGGAGTAGTTTATATTCTCAACAGTTTCTGCATCAATCCATAACACATTATGATCATAATGATGCGCATAAAGCTCCGCATAGCGTAAAGCTAATTGTGTTTTTCCTATTCCTCCCAATCCACTAATGGATAACAGGGAACCACTTGAAGCTGATGATGAATCACTACCGCTCGTGGCTGCTATATTTTTATCTGAAGAAATCGATAAAGCGGACCAATTAGGAACTATGGCTATCGTTCTTTCCGATATTAATGTGTGATGCAAGGTTGTAAGAATCTCAATTCTTCCACTAAAGTTTTTTACTGATTTTCTTAAATTAAAATAAATTGACTTTTTATTCGTTTGTTCCTTAATAACCGGTTGCGGAAATTGATAATTTTTAATTTTATATAAAAGACGTGCTGCTTCCGCTTGGTTAGTTTCTTGAGACAAAACATAGGAATATCGTCTTAAAAAAAATTGAGAAATATCATGTGCCTGAAGAAATTGATCATTGACATATTGTTCTTTCAAATTTTTCTTCAATTCACCGTTGGCTTCTTTTTCCCAATCAAATAGACGCCGATAACCATATCTATGACGTGAATATTTTTTAGTCGCATAAAATTTATTAGGCTGGTTATTTGCACCAAGTTCTACTAAACCTGTATGTTCATATAATTTACTGGTATTAATTTTTTTTCCTTCTTTGTTTAGTATCATATAACCCGAAGTTGTCAGTGCAATCTCTTTGATATTAGGATCGAAAAATTTTTCCGATGCACCTTTTAACACCCCTTCTTCTAGCAATTGTTTAGAAAAACCGCTATTAACATCATAAAGCTTATTGATAGCGTTGAATATTCGTTCGACTGCATCCTCTGCGAGTTTCTCTATTGCTACTTTTTCACCTGCTTTGTCGGTTACCTGCATAAATTGACTTTCAAAGCTGTAAAAAATATCAACAGCTACTTCAGTTAGCAGAGAATCTAAATTTACTAATTCGACATTAGAAAAAAAGTGAGTTATCTTTTGCGCCTTATCTTTTGATATATAGTACTTACCACTTATTGCTCTCAATGAAGCAACCAATGCAGGGATTAGACCTACAAGGCTATCGGCAATATATACACCAAATAAAGCGCCTGTAGCGCCCGTTTTTATTTCAGCTTTAAGCGCTTCCTCTGTTAATCGTTTTTCCTTAGCAAGTAGATGATAAATACCTATATTTTTTAAAAAAAAACTTAAAAACGTGGTAACAAAGACGTCTAATAAAGCCGCGACCTTTTCTTCTTGGTTAGGAGAGCCTTTTAATCGTTTAGAGTCATGTGTAACCTTATCTAGCGTAGTTGAGTCATCGAATAATTGCGATTTTTTAGATATTTTATTAGGACGAAAAAAATCTAAATGACGTTCTTTCCATAGAGGATCCTTGGCAATTTTTTCGGATAATAATATTCTTTTCCCTTCAAAATAATTTTCATCGCGCACCCGTCTCAATGCTTTACTTAACCAATCAAGCGGTTCGTTGTGATCAAACATTGCATTGAGGTCCACCGCATTTTCGAGTGCCCATAAACCACAATTGAAGCCGTCTTTTTGTTGCATATAGCCTGAGTTTACATTTATTATTGGGTGCACTAAATATTGATTAAAAAGCAGTTTAAAATAATTTTGAGGAATAGGATTATTTTTCGAATCTACATAATAAGCAACATAATTATTATTTTTATAAGATATAAGCAGAGTAACCCAATGTAAATTTTCAAGATTCATTATTAACGTAAGCAACGCTTTGTTCCATTTATTCGCTTTAATTTTTTTTTGAAAGGATTCTACGGTAGAAGATAATTGCGCCATGGAACCTAATATTTCAAATTCAGCATTGTTTTCGGCTCTACTGCGGAATTGATTAAATTCTATCCGAGCAATGTCAGCAATATCTTCTTGACTTAACCAATAACTAAAATCGTTTTTTGCAGTAGCTTCGACAAGTGTATTAACTGATGGCGCTCGTTTAATCTGTGAAGAATTTTTTTGTTTATTGGAGTGTTCTATCTCCATTAATGGACTTAACTTAGAATAACGATAAAATTGTTGAGTTTCATTTCCTATTTGTAGCACAGTAAATCCTTTTAGTTATCTTATTTCAATTTTTTTATAAACTTAATCCTGTTATTTTTTACTAAAAAACTGGTCGGGATGAGAGGATTCGAACCTCCGGCCCCTAACTCCCGAAGTTAGTGCTCTACCAAGCTGAGCTACACCCCGCATTTTAGAAAAATTACCAAAAACGCGCCAAATTCTATCAGTTTTAAAAGCATTCAGCTAGCTCCTAGAATCTTAGTAACCCTCACAAAATGCTCATGTGGTTTATTGCATTGATTGCGCTTTATAAAAAAAGAAGACAAACAAGCTTATATTGCAGCTAATGAAGAAGAAAGGCTTGGAGGTTTTATGCTGAAGATTATAGCGTCTGAGAAAGCCTTTCGACCTAGCATGTATGATCTTTCTATAGAAGATTACCATCAGAACCCTGGCATCAGTCGTAGTAATTTGATGGAATTTAAGCGCTCTCCTTATCACTATTCCAATTTATCGTAAATAATAAATTAAATTTTTACTATTTAAGATATTCTTCACACACTGTTTGTGCAGCCTCGCCTCCATTTCTTGAATCAAGTGTCGATAAAGTATACTCGCTTGTTCATAAGGACCCTTTTCGCAAATATAATCATCTAATTGCTTGCATGCTTGTTCCAAACGTTTAACTCCGCAATAGCTCGCCCCCGTTAATTGAACACGAAACAACGCCGGATAAAATGACCCCGTTTAAAATCGCGCGCTATGTGCATGCCATTATGGATCAACATCTTAAACAAGGACATGCCTTTTTGCCGATTGTCGTGGCGATGTTATACTATCGCGGTAAAGTGACGCCGTATCCTTACACGGGGAATATTTTTGATTGCTTCGGAAAAAATAAAACAATTGCTGAAAAGATTTACTTAAGACCGTATCCTATTATTGATATCACCGCGCTGTCAGACGATGCGATACGAGGCCATGGGAGTATAGCAATTCTCGATTTTGCTCAAAAGTATGCGGCCTTCAATCGCGATATCCAAGATGGGATAGAGCATATCATCGGCGAGCTTAAAAAGGGGTATCTGACCCGTGAACAATGCCAAACGTTACTGTATTATACCTTTCGAGAGACCGATACGGATAACGTTAAAATGCTCCTTGAACAGTTACAAACAATTCGCATCTATGAGGAAGATATTATGAGTGTTGCACATAAAATTGAACAGCAAGGTCTACAGAGAGGTCTACAGCAAGGTCGGTACGAAGAAGATTTAAAGATTGCGAAGAGAATGCTGGCGAAAGGAACTGATCGTGGATATATTAAAGACGTTACAGGGCTTTCTGATCAAGATTTATTGAATTTAGAGGATTAATCTTTAAAAGATCTACTCACGCATCCGTTAGAATTCCTTCAGAATGACACGAAAAAATTATTGTTCTTAATGAAGAACGCACAAGGGAACGTTATAAAAATGATGGGCATGATTCCCATTGTTTAGCTTGGAAGTGTAAATCTGGCAAACAAGAACATTGATTTCTTGTAAAGATGCTTTCCACGCACAACTGGCTATCCATCCATTAGACTTCCTAAGAGTTAAGAGTAGTAATATTTTTTTATCATAAAAAAGTTTATTTATATTTAATAACGAAGTTAACCGCACTATTGAAAGGTCTGGACAATGGATTCTATCCACTTTACGTTTTTTCAGCGAGTACGCGTTGCTTGATCATATCCTATTTTGTTTTGTTACTCATAATAACCATGGTTCATATAAAAAAATTTTTGAAATCTAAAAAAACTTGTTAAACTATAATGATAAAAAATTCCATATCCGTTTATCAAATTTTTAAAAAATTATTTTGAAAGTAACATTTTTTATCGAATTAGGGAGCGATTGAATGACAGAAACAATCTTAAATACATCCACTGAATCTAACCCTAAGCCATTAGAAGGTTGCATTAAATCAACGCATTCGGTTTTTAATTCGAATGACTATAATTTGACTTCAGAAACTGTGGCGTCGCCTAATCAACCTATTTCTTTTATTTCGGCGACATCTTCAACTGTCAGTGATACTTTAGCCCAAATTAATCCAACCACTCCATGTGAATCAAGTCGCTTACACAATTGGTTTGATGAAAATTATTCGCGCTTACTTTATTTATCTCAACATGACACTTCATTTTTGTCAGCCCATTTATTGCCTTCATTAAAAAATAAATTATCTGAATCGAATACGCTTGAAAAAAATATAATCCAATTTTTGCTCATACTAAAAAAATTAACCCTCAATCAATCTTCATTAGATTTTATTACTCTTTTTTTCATTGAAAAAATTTTTGAAAATTATCGTTCGTTATTAAATTACTATCAGGAATACTTAGTTTCAATAAAGAATTTAGACGATAAAATTTATTTTATTCATTGGGATGAAAATGAAGCTAATTTGCGATTTAGATTAAATCATTTAAAAAAAGAAAAAATTTTTTTGATGAATCAGAAAGAAAAAATAATTCCTGAAAAAGCAATATTACCTTTAGCGCAACGCGTCAAGGATCTTGAGAAATTTAAATATGAACAAGCAAGAGATTTTGAAAAAGAAATTGCTGAACAAGAAGAAAATTTAAAAGTGACAAAACAAAGCTTGAGTAACGTACACATTAACATCAATCATGAAGCCACTTTTTTTGATAGCTTATTAAATTTTGATATAAAATCAATACAACGACAAATTTCAAATGACGAAATAGAACACTTTAAGCTGGGTGAATTAGGAAAAACCATTGATTCGATAGATTTATTAAAAACCATACACGCGCAACTAAAATTAGAACGCAAGCGACACAAGTTAGTCATTCAGTTAAAAAATATTAATTTTATAGCGATTTATAAAGAATCGTTAGAAAAACCATTAAAAAAATCTAATAAAAAGAATAGTGATAAAAATGATGATAAGAAGAAAAAGGTTAATACTCATCAAGAAGAAACGGTTAAAGAAAAAGCGTTATCGAAAATAAAAAAACTTGCCCATATAAAAGCTCGCTTAAATGAAATCGCTGTTTTATTAGAAACCTTTCTTGAATCTATTCAATTCATTCTTTTTGATGATAACGATATTTTATCCCGTTTGTGTAACCAATTAAATTCAAATTTACTGCTCAATAAAGAACGAACCGAGGCACTGAAACAAAAAGAGGTACTGAAACAGAAAGATGCGTTAAATCAAAAAAATACATCGAAAGAAAAAGAGGTTATTGATCCAAAAGAATTAGAAAAAGAAATACTAAAACAAGAAAACACATTAAAGCAAGAATGTGATTCTGAGTTACTGTCAATGAGCAAGCAGCTGATAAAAAACCAAAAGGGCTTAATTAAGTTTTTATCAACCCATGCGACTCAATTGAAAGCGTTGTTTATTGCTCTGATAAAGAAAAGAAAAGAAATTTTAGAAAAAAATATTAATACGCTTAACGAAAAAAAAATTAACTATGAATTGCTAAATGAAGAAAAAAAATTAATTCATCAGATAAATGAATGTAAAGAAAAAATAGATTCTATTAAAGGGGATCAACAATTATGGGAAACGTTATCCGATAATAAAATGGTCAGTAAACTGAACTGTTTAATTATGCTTGAGAAAGAACTTAATGAATACAATGAACACGTTAAACAGTACCAAACACAATTAGATTATTTATTAAGATATCAAAAAAACAATGACCATTTTAAATTAAGTATCCAAATAAATCAATGCAAAGAAAATTTAACCTATTATTTAATGTGCTCTAACACCAATAAATTTTTAACAGAGCAATATAAAGCTGAACTTGACGATCAATTGAAAGCTATTAAAACGAAAAATTCTTATCATTGGAAAGAACGGCTATTAATAAATGAAAAAGAAATTCGATTTAATCAAAGGGAAACTGATCTTATTTTAACTCAAATCGAACGACTAAATTTTAAAAAAAAGGCAAAAGAAACCGAAGAATTACTTTTAAAGACCGTTAGTGATTTCCCTAATAATCATTGGATTTTTTTCTCACAATCCCAAAAGCTTTTCCTTAATCAATTTAACACTCAGTTAAATCATTTAAAAAGTAGCGTCAATAGTCCTGAATGGAATCGATTAGGTTGGGGCTTCTTTCGAAAAAAAGTCCCTGATGGTATAAAAAAACTGCGAACATTACTGAATAAAATGCCTTTGGAGCCTGAAAATTTATCTTATTATGAACGAATCCTCATTAACCTTAAGTTTTTTGTAGAAATTTATGATTTAATTAAACGCAAAAAATCAACTAAACCCTATTTAAGACACACGCAGGTTCATTCTTTCTATCAAGAGACGAACCAATCGCTTGAACAGCTTTATAGTTCACTTGAAAATTGGTTAGCTCCAGATTGGTTTAAGCAATTATCTACTTCCTTTTCAATGGAGGATAATTCTATTGAAAAATTATTAAATAAAGATTTATTTAAACCCTAGTGGTCTACGCGGTTTATCACGTCATTTATAATACATTCCGTTTTATTACGTATAATATCCAAAGTAGGCTAATAACCAATAAAATAAATGGCGACAACCACAAACCCATGTTTTTACATGAAAAAAAAGGTTTAAATGAAATAAATTCGCCATAACGGCTCACTAAATATTTTTTTATTTGATGGGCTGATTTTCCTTCTTGAAGATGTTGATAAATGAGTCGTCGCAGATCGTTTGCAAGCGGTGCATTGGAGTCGGCTAAACTTTGATTTTGACACACCAAGCAACGCATTTCATGAAGAATGGTTTCAAATTGAGTTTCCTGCTGCAAAGAGGAAAACGAATAGGTTTCACTGACCTCTGAAAAAACATACGAAGGAAAAAGAATGAAGATATAAAATAAACGACTTAATCCTATTTTTTTAACTATTTCTTGTAACATGTCATTAACACTCACATGAACCGATGTTCTCTCTGTTTAAGAAAAGGTTGCAGTTTTTCTATCCAAATGGCCCCATTTAAAGGGCCTATGTGTTTATAACGAATAATTCCGTTGGGATCAATTAAATAACTTTCTGGCACACCATACGCGCCTAAGTCGATCGCCAATGTCCCTTCCGGGTCAAAAATAATTTTTTGAAATGGATTACCATAGTGTTTTAACCATTGTTTTGCTTGTTCTCGTTCATCACGATAATTTAAACCATATATAGATATTGCATTCTTTTTCTTCAAATTTAATAACAGCGATTGTTCTTGCACACAGGTTAAACACCAGCTCGACCATACCATCAACAATGTCCATTGATTCAAAAATATTTTTTTTCGTAATATCGAATGATTTTTTTGTAAATCAAGCGCTGCAAACTCAGGAAAGGGTTTATTGATTAAAGGAGACGGTAAACGATAAGGATCGTTCTCTAAACCTTGCCATAAAAAATAAACCAGCGTCAATAAAACAATAAGCGAAATCATTGCACGCACCATTATCTAAACCGTGCTGGATAACGTTTCAAAACAATAGCCCATAAACCACCCAGCAGCATAACAATCCCCCCCATCCAAATCCAACGTACAAAGGGTTTATAATAAAAACGTAAGACCCAGGTCTGTTTTCCTTTTGGCTCTGCCAAAGAGACATACCAATCGCGCCAAAACCCAGCAGCGATTGCGGGTTTACTGATCATAACATTGGTTATGGGATAATAACGCAATTGAGGCTGTAGCATAGGTTTTTTTTGATGATTCATCTGAATATGCGCAACCGCACCTGTATAGTTGGGTCCTTGCAAACTCTCCACATGGTGTAATTTAAAATGATAACCGGCCAGTAACAAACTGTCTCCGATGCTCATCCCCACATTTCGTTCCCGACTATAATAGCTACTTAAAAGGATTCCTATGGCCACAATAACAACGCCGCTATGTGCGATCATCATAGCGCCTTGTGTTTTCAAAATCGTTCTGACACTTAATTTTTTTTTAAAGGATTCCACTAACAAGGGTATCGTATTTAAAACAATCCAAATAGCCAACGTTAAGCCAATGAATACTTGCCAAGGAAATTTTCGACTCAGTAGACTCATTAAAATAATGCTTATACTCACCGAACCGAGTAATCGATTGGGAATCTTTTTTAGGTGATAGTGGGTTTGATGCTTCCAGGAAGTTAAGGAAGATAAGCCCATAAAAAAAAGTAAAAAAACTGCAAATGGCGCTAATACCAAATTAAAATAAGGCGCTCCCACTGAAAGCTTTCCCAAACCTAAAACCTCAATGATTAAGGGATACAGCGTACCCAATAATATGGTAAACACCATCACACTGAGTAGAACGTTATTGAGGATTAAAAGTGTTGTACGCGAAAACCAATGAAACGCGGTCATGGATTGTTGAAAGCATTGTATTCTAAACGCATAAAGACTTAAGGCCGATCCGATGAATACGACGAATAACCCTAACATGAAGACCCCTCGCCAGGGATCGACCGCAAACGCATGAACAGAAATTAAAACGCCAGAACGCACGATAAATGTGCCGATTAAACTGAATGCAAACGTTATTATGGCAAGCAATATCACCCACGTTTTTAATAATTCTTGTCTTTCGACCACGAACAAGGAATGAATTAAAGCGGTACCAGAAAGCCACGGTAATAGTGAAACATTTTCTACGGGATCCCAAAACCACCAGCCTCCCCACCCCAATACACGATAAGCCCACCAACTTCCTGAAACAATTCCCCACGTTAAGAAACACCACGCAGCTAACGTCCAGGGCCGCATAGCGGCCGCCCACTTTTTTTCGAAACGACCGCTGAGTAATGCCGCAATCGCAAAAGAAAAACTAACTGAAAAACCGACATAGCCCATATAAAGTAACGGCGGGTGAATGATTAAACCAGGATCTTGCAGTAATGGGTTTAAATCGCGTCCATCCTGGATCAATTCTGATGTTAAATTAAATGGATTCGACAGTGTCAATAGAAATAATAAAAAGCCAGCGCTAATAAATCCTAACACCGATAAAACTGAGGTCAGTCGTTCCAACTCCATGGATTCATTGAAAACAAGAACACTCACTGTCCATAAATTTAAAATAAATACCCATAATAAAATTGAGCCTTCATGCCCTGCCCATACCGCAGACAGACGATAAAACCAAGGCAAGTGGGTATTCGAATTTTGGACGACATAGATAAAAGAAAAATCATTGACTAAAAATGCATAGGTTAAATTGACAACCGCAACGGCAATGCATATAAATTGTACCCACGTGATCGTTTTAATCCATTTAAATCTTTTTTGTTGTTCTGCCTTTTGATTTATTCGAACGAAAGAAAAACTACCTTGGAATAGCGCCAGAAAAAAAGCGCTAAGCAATAACGCATACGAAACTGTCACAGAAAACTTCCTTTGTTTGATAATGATTTTATTAATTATTTTATTTTTTCGGAACTATTTTCGATATAAATAACTCAATAAAACTTATAAAAATAGTTTGCTGTTCAATTATTCCTCTCCTTAAAAATAAAAATCGCTATTCGAAGTGCACTATAGTATCGTCTTTTAGTGTATAAGAAAATAAAGCGATCAATAAATTTAAAATCCGATGAAACATTTTTCAAACGACAAATCGTGTTCATAAAGTGATTTTCAATCCCTTTTATTGGTTCATGATCCCTGTATTCATTTTATAGGAACGTTGGCGCCATTTACCTTTTTTAAAAAACCTGCTAACTTACGAACATTTATTAAATACGAAAAACCTATGACGCAACGTTGTATCATCATCGGTATCGCCGGCGCTTCAGCTTCGGGTAAAAGTTTATTGGCCCATACCATCGTCAAAGAATTAGGCTCTGAGCAAGTTGCTGTTATTTCCGAAGATTCTTATTATAAAGATAACAGCACCCTTGCTTTTGAGAAACGTTTAGAAAATAATTATGACCATCCTGATGCATTCGATCACGACCTACTTATCGAACATCTTAAACAATTACAAGCGGGCCAATCGGCAGAAATTCCTATTTATAATCATACGTTGCATATTCGTGAACAAGAAACACGACGTCTAGGACCGCATAACATTATTGTTTTAGAAGGCATTTTACTTTTTGCTGAAATTAATTTAAGAGAATTGATGGATATCTGTATTTATATGGATACCCCTTTAGATGTTTGTTTGAGCCGCCGCATCCAGCGTGATGTCATTGAACGAGGAAGAGATATTGAAGCCGTATTAAGGCAATATCAACAAACGGTTCGTCCGATGTATTCTCAATTCATAGAGCCTTCAAAGCATTATGCAGACATCATTGTTCCTCGAGGAGGGGAAAATCGAATTGCCATTGAACTTATCAAAGCAAAAATCCGCGAACTATTAAATCATTTTAGCCTTAAAAACAAAGAGGGAAACCATGGGTCTGTTAAACGATAAATGCGCATTAATCGTTGGTTTAGCCAGTGATCGGTCCATCGCTTATGGTATTGCTGAAGCAATGCATCGTGAAGGCGCCCAGCTTGCTTTTACCTATCAAGGTGAGAAATTAAAAGATCGTGTCACAAAAATGGCGAATAAGGATTTTAACTCGGATATCGTGATTCCCTGTGATGTGAGCCGAGACAGCGATATTACTGAACTTTTTAAACAACTGAATGTCCATTGGGATGGGCTGGATAGTTTAATTCATTCCGTTGCGTATGCACCGACCGATCAATTAAAAGGCGATTATTTTGAAAATATAAATCGCGAAGGATTTAGGATCGCACATGACATTAGTAGTTACAGTTTAGGCGCTTTAGCCAAAGCCGCGTTTCCGATGATGAAAAATCTTCCCCACGGAGGCGCTATTTTAACACTCAGCTACTTAGGTGCTGAAAAAGCACTGCAAAATTACAATATTATGGGCTTAGCGAAAGCAAGTTTAGAAGCCAATGTTCGTTATCTTGCGAACAGCCTAGGGCCTCAACGCATCCGTGTCAATGCTATCTCAGCAGGACCGATTCGTACGCTAGCGGCATCGGGCATCTCAGGTTTTCGAAAAATTTTGGCGTATAATGCTGCTGTTACACCGCTGCGCCAAAACACGACCATAGAGCAAGTGGGTAATACAGCTGCTTTCCTTTGTTCGGACATGGCTTCTGGCATTACCGGAGAAATTGTGCATGTTGACGGTGGATTTCATGCGATCGTCGCTATGGATCATTCAACAAAAACCTCCTCCATTTGACATTCACGATGATCATCCTATTTTTTCTTTGTCCTAAAAATTCGCATTCTTCCCGCTGAATGGTATATTACATCAACAATGTAAATGTAATAGAATAGGTTTTTTTAGTGTTTCGTCCTATCGCTTTATACATCGGCTTGCGTTATACCCGTGCAAAGAAGCGCAATCATTTTATCTCGTTTATTTCACTGACATCAATGATTGGTATTGCATTGGGCGTCATGGTGTTAATTACTGTTTTGTCCGTTATGAACGGCTTTGATGATGCGATTTCCCATCGTATCTTTAATATGGCAACGCAAGTCACTATCACAACAACCCAGGGTGAACCGATTACTCAACTGACGTCATTAATTCGAAAAATATCTCATCAACCACATGTCATTGCGAGTGCTCCTTACGTTTCTGGACAAGGGATGCTCGTCGATCAAGGACAATCTCATCCGATTATGATAACCGGTGTACTTCCTCATCTAGAAAAAAATGTTTCTGAAATTCCTCATAAAATAATAGAAGGTCATTTTAATTTAGAACCGGGTCATTACAACATTGTACTCGGTGAAGAATTAGCCTTAATGTTAGGGATTCAAATTGGCGATAAAGTCAATATCATCACACCTCGTGTCAGCTTAACACCGGTTGGTCTTATCCCTCGTTTTAAAACGTTTACGGTGAGTGGAATTTTTCGTGTGGGTCGAAGTTTTGGTTTTGAAACAAGCATGGCTTATATCGCATTAAAAGATGCACAAACATTGTTTCAATTAAATCAAGGTGTAACCGGCTTACGACTAAAATTGGATGATCTTTTTGCTGCACCACAGGTTTCCAGTGCACTGAATCAATTATTACCCCCGACTTATACGGCACTGGATTGGACCCATACGTTTGGAAGTTTGATCTATGCTATTTCTTTAGAAAAAAGAATGATGTTTTTTATCCTATTATTACTCATTGCTATTTCAGCGTTTAATTTAGTGTCATCATTAATGATGGTGGTCACGGATAAACAATCTGATATCGCTATTCTGCGTACCTTAGGGGCAACACCAGGAACCATTTTAAGTATTTTTATGATCCAAGGCTGTGTGATTGGTTTCGTGGGCACTGTATTGGGCGTAATCGCTGGAATTGGCCTCGCTTCTCAAGTGAGCGCTCTCTTAAGCTTTATTGAACATACCTTTCACGTGCAAATTCTTGCTTCGAATGTTTATTTTTTCGTTGACAAATTGCCTTCAAAAATTGAAACAGCGGATATCATTCATATTTGTATCGCGGCGCTGAGTATGAGTTTGTTAGCTACGCTCTATCCCGCGTTAAAGGCTGCACGAACACTCCCTGCAGAGGCACTCCGTTATGAATAAATTAGCGACCAAACCAACCCTACCGGTTTTAAGTTGCTCTCAATTAAGTAAAACGTTCCATGATGGTTCTCTCTACGTCAATGTCCTTAAACCTATCAATTTTTCGGTCTATGCACGTGATCGTATTGCTATCATTGGTCCTTCAGGCGCAGGAAAAAGTACGCTTTTGCATTTATTAGGTGGTTTAGATCAACCCAGTTCCGGTGAAGTTTTTCTGGCAGGACAAAATCTCGCTGAATTAACAGAAAATCAACGCAGTCATTTACGTAATCGGTATCTTGGTTTCATTTATCAATTCCATCACTTATTACCCGAGTTTACCGTACTCGAAAATGTATGTATTCCCTTACTACTCGCTCACGTTAAACCGACACTTGCTGAGAAAAAATCACTGACTTTATTAAAAAAAGTGGGACTTTCACATCGTCAACATCATAAGCTCGGTGAATTATCGGGAGGCGAACGTCAACGCACGGCTATTGCAAGAGCATTGATCAATAATCCGCTTTGTCTATTAGCGGATGAACCCACAGGCAATCTTGATCGCTATACCGCTGAGCAAGTCTACCAGACCTTACTTGAGCTTAATGCAGAATTTAATACCAGCTTAGTCATTGTGACACATGATCACGCACTTGCGAACCGATTAGACAAAATTTTACGTATAGAAGATGGCCAATTAATCGCTACCGTTTAACAAAAATTTTCATTCTTTTATTCATCGTACGCTAAAGCTATCTTCTTTAATTAATCATCTTATAATTTTGTAGAATTCTTTCAAAATCTTTCTCGTTCATTGGCTTTATATAGACTTCATTAACGCCTAATGCTAAATAGTGTTTTTTATAAGCATCATTCAACCAACTACTTGTTAAGACAATAGGCGCTTTGTGATTACAATTTCCTTCATCACTACGAATCAAATGAATAAAAATATCCGTACTGCAATCCGGTAAATTAAGATCTAAAAGTATCATTTCGTAAGGAGAAGACAATTTTTCTAATGCTTGACGGGCAGAATAGACACATTCTACAAAGCAACCCCACTTCTGAAGTTGATTAACATTAATCTTCTGACAAATTTTATTATCATCTATTGATAAAATTCGACTGGATTGATCTATCCTTTTATATAAATTTTCTTCAGTAGCGTTTTTAAAAATCGGATGAAAATTATTTCCAAATGATTTAATTTTCTCAACGAGATGGGTTCGTAGTTTTAAAATGGACATCGTCCTTCTCCCTATAATTTAACAATGACTTAATAATTCTTTCATACGCACCTTATACTTTTTTTTAAATGAATTAAAAATTAAACTATAAAATGTAACTCTTTTCAAAAAGTGATATGTTTAATAGAATAACAAGGGTTAGGTGTCAAATTTGGTTAAATATGGTTAATATACACCTTTGTTATTTAATGTGTTCTTAAAAAAAGATGCATTTTTACAAAATATAATAGATTATGGTTAATTATTAACCAAAAAATTGGGTTAATCTATAAAAATCCTTAATAAGGGATTTTTAAGACAATTTATCTTAATCGGTACTATTAACCTATTTAAATGAAGGCTATTAAGCTATTTAAATACAAAAAAATTTACATAAATAAAACACCTTGATTAAAGAACTATCTCTATGAATGAGTCTCTTATAACGACCAAATATTATCTAAATAGATAATATTTGTCAACTTTAGTAAAGGAAGGTAATGAATAAAAATCGTAAATCGACTAAAGAAAAAAAGTCAAGTGATCAACTGATTAATAAAGAACGTGCTCAACGGCTCAAGTATTTACGGAAAATGTCTCATCTTTCAATGAAAGAGTTTGCTCAACTTTGTAATTTAGGTACAACCACTATTAATTATTGGGAACAAGGTTATAGCAATCTTTCTGAACGTGGTGCACGAAAAGTCTGTCAAGCAATCGGTGCAGAGGGGATAGATTGTTCAACCATTTGGTTACTCACAGGATATGGTGAAGCACCTTGCGTTATCGATTCCAGTAAGCTTTCTAAACTCAATTATGAAAAATTTAAATCCTTATCTAAAAATTTTATTAATGAGAAAAAACCACATTACTCCATAGAAAATAAGGATATTAAAGAAGAATTAGCGATTTTTAAAAAAAATTACCCTGAGCATTTGATCTGCTCTGTGGACAATGAAAGTATGAAACCACTTTACAATCCAGGCGATTTAGTCGCTGGAAAAAAATTAACCGGTAAAAATAAGGAACTTGCTCATGGTGCCGATTGTATCGTTGAACTTAAGAATAAAGAACTCATCATTAGACGCATAAAAATAGCACACGCTGCTGAAAGCTTTGATCTTTTTGTTATTAACTCAGAGACCTCGCTCGAATTTCCTCCTTTACGCAACATCAGTGTCGTATCCTTAGCCCCAATTATTCGAATATGGAAACCTGTTAAATTTTAATACAATCGTTCTTTTTTTTTCTTTTCAGGTATTTTATCGACTAATATATAAAATAATTCATTCGGCTTTACCATATTCAGGTCATGTCGAGCATGCGCTTCCAGTGCCGCTTCATCGGACTTCAGATGGGAGATATCGGTAACCATTGCATGATTACGTTGACTTAATTGCCTGTTTTCTTTTACTTGAGAAGCAATTTGTTTTTTCAGTTGATGCACTTGCCACACGCCCTCTCTCACAAACCACAGCTTGTATTGTAAGCTTAAAAAAAGCATGGTTAAAATAATAATCAATGGCTTCATTGAATTAAATTAAAAAACGCGAGAAAAATTGGGTACCGGCATATTCTACCTGATTCTGAATTGAAAGCTCTGCTTCAATTCGCAACAAACGGTTGTATTTAGCCGTTCGATCAGTACGACATAAAGCGCCTGTTTTTATCTGACCTGCACCTGTTCCAACGGCTAAATCAGCAATACTGGTATCTTCTGTTTCACCTGATCGATGTGAAATAATGGTTGCATAATCTGCGTGCCTCGCCAGTGAAATAACCGCTAAGGTTTCACTCACTGTGCCAATCTGGTTCAACTTAATGAGAATGGCATTAGCACATTTTTTATGGATTCCCTGTTTCAATAACGTTGAATTGGTTACAAATAAGTCATCACCGACCAATTGAATTTTTCTGCCCAGCTGCTGTGTTAAGTGGATCCAACCCGCTTCATCGGATTCTGCCATACCGTCTTCTAGACTAATAATAGGGTATTGTTTCACTAAATTCTCTAAATAGCGAACCCACGCTTCTGTATCCAATGTTTTATTTTCTAAACAATATTTTCCATTCACATAAAATTCATTACTCGCTGCGTCTAAACCGAGATAGATATCGCCCCCTGGTTGATAGCCTGCCTGTTGAGTGGCTTCTAAAATACTCTCAATCGCTTCTTGGTGAGTTTGGAAATTCGGCGCGAATCCGCCTTCATCGCCTACATTCGTATTCAATCCCTGTTTTTTTAAATACGCTTTTAAACAATGAAAAATTTCCACTCCCCATCGTAGTGCTTCACTAAACGTAGGGGCTCCGAGTGGTAAGATCATAAATTCTTGTATGGCTAACGCATTATCGGCATGAACTCCTCCATTTATAATATTCATTTGTGGGACGGGCATGATGTATTTTTTATCCGTTTTTCCCATAAGCTCCGCGATATGCGCATAAAGTGTTTGACGACTCGCTAAAGCAGCCGCTTTCAGCAAACAGAGCGAAACACTCAAAATAGCATTCGCGCCTAATTTTGACTTATTGTCCGTACCGTCTAATTTTCGCATGAGGTTATCTAATTGAGACTGCTTATCAATATTTTTTCCAATTAAATGATTTCGTAGGGGTCCTAAGACGTTTTGAATCGCGCCTAAAACACCCTTACCATGGTAACGATCCACGCGTTGAGTATCTCTTAACTCGAATGCTTCCTTTGAACCTACCGACGCGCCAGAAGGCACGCTTGCATCAGCTTTTAAACCTGAATCCAAAATAACTTCAGCAGTAATGGTCGGATTACCGCGTGAATCTAAAATTTCATACGCATTAATCTCAGTAATTTTTGTCATCACATCGACCTACAGTGTAGTTTCTATTAAATTCGTTTTTTTTACGGCTTTATCTAATGCTTGTAATGTTTCTAAAAGTTTGGCCATTTTATTTAAAGGCCACGAATTAGGTCCATCACTTAACGCTTTTTCAGGCTTTGGATGGGTTTCCATAAAAAGGCCTGAAATTCCAGCTGCAACCGCAGCACGCGCTAAAACAGGTATAAACTCACGTTGTCCTCCAGACACCCCCGCGTGACTGCCCGGTAATTGTACTGAATGGGTTGCATCAAAGATAACGGGACAGTGTGTTTTTCGCATGATAGCCAGTGAACGCATATCTGAAATAAGATTATTATAGCCAAATGTCACGCCTCGTTCACACACCATGATCAGCGCGTCACTGACTTGACGTGCTTTTTCAACAACATAGTGCATCTCCCACGGAGACAGAAACTGACCCTTTTTAATATTAACCGGCAAACCTTGCTCTGCAACTTTTTGAATAAAATTAGTTTGTCGACATAAAAAAGCGGGAGTTTGTAACACATCAACGACATGAGATACTTCATTCAATGGTGTATCTTCGTGAACATCGGTCAGAATAGCAACGCCCAATTGCTTTTTTACGTTATCTAAAATACGCAACCCTTCCGTAAGCCCCAAACCACGAAAACTCCTTACTGAAGAGCGGTTTGCTTTATCAAAAGAAGATTTATAAATAAAGGGAATGTTCAAGCTATCCGTTATTTCTTTTAGAGAACCTGCCGTGTCCATCGCTAATTGTTCGCTTTCCACAACGCACGGGCCGGCGATAAGAAATAACGGCTGATCAAGCCCCACTTCAAAATTCAGTAATTTCATAATCATCCATAGGGAATCAAAACAGTATAGTTTACGCGTAAACGAATTGAAGTCCTAGTGGGCAATCTTTCTTTAAAAAATGTTTGAACGTATTTGGAAGTGGTATCATGAACGTTTTGAAAAAATTATTTTTATAACGTATAAAAAATTTTTTAAAAAATTAATTTAGTGTTACTATATAAAAAAATAATAATAAGGTTCGATCTGATGTCTTTACGTCTAAATAGGTTTTTTTCTCATTATAAGAAAAAGATAAAAACGAGTTTATGGAAAAAAATCTCCCGAAAAAGCGGAAAAAAACTTAATGCACTCATTTTTCATACGGTTGATCAAAAAAATGGAATACATCCTCCTCGTGTCGAGTCAACAAATAAGCAACATCTTATCGATTCGCATCTTTCTCAGCGTTCTGCTTATCACATTGAAGAATTCGCGAAGCAAATGTATATTCATTTAGTTTACTTTAATCTCTTATATCTCCATTATGAAACCCAGAAAGTTGATTTTTGCATCTACGCCATTCAAAAAAATCCGATCTTAGCGCATGTTTTTCAACTGAGTTATAATGAATTTCGATCAAAATTTTATAGATTATTGGTGATCAGTTCCGATCAAGGTGAAAATTTTTCACTCGCATTAAACAAACCGGCTGAGCTGTTTTCACTATTCACTTATCTGATCCGATTTCTTTTTCCTCCCTTAGCGATATTAGGCGGCATTATACGCATGGGGATTAATGAATTAAATAAAAAAACGAAGTCTCGTGACTCTAAAAATACATTAAACTATTGTAAAACGGATGAAAACTTTACTAAAATGGTCAGCCTTTTATTTAGCCTTATACTTGTAAAAAATTTACCCGACGAGGGGGCGTTAGATCTTTTTGTCAAGAAAAATTTTTCAATTTTTTGGAAAATTTTGCAAGAACACGCTGAAGCTTCTTCAACAAAGGATTTTTTTTCAGCGGATAGAATCGAGAAAATATGGGCCTATTGTTTTTGTTTATTCGAATTAACCACAGTGGGTCATTCGGTAAACCTGCCTCATCCATTGAAGATAGAGAATACGCTCAAACCACATCAACAAAAAAACGAGATCACTTTTTTCCCCCTTTATCCGAGCTTATCCAACACAAAACCAAACACTGCACCTGTTTTTGATATTAAAAAATTCGATATGAAAAAAATAACTGAGTTGCCGACGATCACATCGAGCAACATCAATCATTTTTGGAAAAACAAAATTCGTCCACCGCTATTGGAAAATTCGAAGCCTTTTTCGGAGCTGCTCATTGATTAATATCGCTTAAATGCTGTTCTAATATTTTGCAACGTATATTGAGCAATAGAATAACCACATAAAAGCTCATAAAAGCCATTATCATCGCTAACAAAGGATAAAGCATAGAATGCTCTATTAACGAAGGACTTAAAAAGTGGATCGTCGCACCCTGATGGAGCGTATTCCACCAATACACCGAATAATGAATAATGGGTAGGTTCGCTAACCCTAATAAGATCAATACCGCTGTGGTTTGCACCGCCATATGACGTTCAGGAATGGCAACATATAACGCAATAACGCCTACATATAAAAATAATAAAATAAGTTCTGAAGTTAAACGAGCATCCCAAACCCACCATGCTCCCCACATGGGCTTGGCCCAAACACTTCCTGTAAATAGGGCTAAAAAAGTAAGCCACATCCCTAAAAAAACGCTACCAGAGACAATCCATTCAGCTAATTTTATACGAAAAATTAAACTAATTCCTGAAAAAATAGCCATGATCAAATAGATAAATAAAGACAAAAACGCACTCGGTACGTGAATATATAAAATACGGAACGCATCGCCTTGCTGGTAATCAGCTGGTGCTAAAAATAAACCGCCCATTACACCATAAAAACCACAAAGCAATAACGTGACTACAAAAAATGGCACTAAATAGTTGGACAATCGATAAAAATGTTTTGCGGCTATAAATTGAGAAAGCTTTTTCCTTTTTTTTATTTTTTCCATGTGAGTACTCCTTTAAAATCAGAACAATCAGAAAAAAGAGAGCTATGAAAACACAATACCCGACCGTAATAGTTTACTAATGATAAAAGGAGATAAACTCACGCTCAGAATCATGAGGACACCTAGCCACGCTAAAGCACCCTTCATAGGCAATCCCATACTGGTTAAATGAATGGCGCTACTTGCAAAAATTAATACGGGGATATAGAAAGGAATAATGATTAATATAACCAACAAGCTACTTTGATGAAGACCTAACGTTAACGTGCGTGCTATCCCTCCCAAAAAAATTAATGTCGGCGTTCCCAGTAAAATGGTCAAGTAAAGTGTTTTTAAAGCCACAACGGGAATAAACAAACTGATACTCAAAATGGGCACCATAATCAGTAAAGACACGCTAATGACAAGCCAAAAAACAAATAACTTAACAAATACGAGTAAAGTCAGTTGCTGGGGTAATAAAATGAGCTGTTCCAAAGCGCCTTCCTTCCAATCATTTCTAAAAAGTTGATCTAACATCAGTAATACTAAAAATAAGATAATTACCCAAAAAATGCCCGCTGAAATTTTTTTTAACAAAAGCGGATCACACGTTATCCCTAATGGAAATAAAATAATGATGATACCTAAAAATAAAAAAGGATGTATTAGTTCTTGATAGCAGCGAAAAAGGGCCATTAATTCATACCCTATATTCCTGTATAATTTTAAAAAAAAACGAGTACTACGTATCATTGATCTAAAAAAATTTTTTTTATTTTTCTATTGAATGAATGCGCAATAGGATGGCTTGTAAAAATAATGATCCCTCCTCGCTTACTTTGATTTTCCATTAAAGAAATCAGTAATTGAGTCCCTTGCTTATCCAGCGATGTAAACGGTTCATCTAAAATCCAGCAATCGGCTTTAATCAATAACAAACGTGCTAAACTCAACCGTCGTTGTTGACCGAGAGAAAGTTGTGCTAATACTCTTTTCGCACACTGTTTTAAATTGACTTGTTCTAATAGAGAATAAATCATTTGAAATATCTTTTGTTTAGGTTGGGTGGGGATTAAATTTCGTCGAATCACCTCTAAGTAAAGATTTTCAATTGGAGTCAGTGCCGATTTCATACCCAACCGGTGGTTAATATAGAGTAATTCTTCAGTAAAGTTCACATTATTTTCTTTAATTGAAACCCCCTTCCACATCACCTCTCCGGTTAAAGGTCTTCGTAGCCCGGTTAATAGCTCTAATAACGTTGTTTTACCGGCGCCATTGGAACCCACAATATGGAGCACTTGACCCTGAAAAAGTTGAAGATTAAGTTGCTTAAAGAGGGTTTTGTTATGACGCCTATAAGAAAGTCCTTTTGCTGTTAACATTTTTCAGTCCCTGAGTAATAAGCATTTACGCTTTTCAAATAAAACTTGCGATTTCATGTCATTTTTTATCAATGCGTTCAATCATATTGTAACGATCGCCTCGCCTGGGCTATATTATTCCTTTTCTACATGACTTAAAAGGTCAATTATGATGTCTTTTATTTTTGAATATCTTATCTTCTTAGCGAAACTATTTTCTTTTGTTCTTGCTATTTTAATAACAACCGCCGGAATTTTTTCGATTGCTCGCAAAGCAAAGGAGCAAAACAAAGATAAACTGTGTATCCAAAAGCTTAATAAAAAGTTTCAAGAATTTTCTGAAACTTTAAATGCAGAAATTCTCACCAAGAAGGCATTCAGAAAATATACGAAAGAACAAAAAATGAAAAGAAAGAAAAATGCTAATCAATTGAAAAAAAAGGTTTTTGTTTTAAATTTTCAAGGAGACATCAAAGCCCATGCCGTTAACAATCTCCGCGAAGAAATCACCGCACTGATTCAAGTAGCCACCCCACAGGATGAAGTCGTGTTACGTTTAGAAAGTGCTGGAGGAATGGTGGCACCTTATGGGTTAGCGGCTTCACAATTACAACGATTAAAAAACAAACATATTCCTCTCACCATCACCATTGATAAAATTGCAGCGAGTGGAGGTTATTTAATGGCCTGTGTCGCTGATAAACTTTTGGCCGCTCCATTTGCAATTATTGGCTCGATTGGTGTCGTGGCACAGCTCCCTAATTTTCATCGTTTTTTAAAAAAAAGAGATATTGATTTTGAGTTATTAACCGCCGGTGAATACAAACGAACCTTGACCCTTTTTGGTGAGAACACGTCCAAAGCACGCGAAAAAACCCAAGCGGATCTGGAAGAAATTCATCATTTATTTAAGTCCTTTATCCAATCCAATCGAAAAAAAATTGATATTCACGAAGTCGCAACCGGGGCGCATTGGCTTGCAAAAGATGCTTTAGCGCTCCATTTAGTCGATGCGCTTTTAACCAGTGATGACTATTTAAATCAATTGGCTGAAGAAGATACTGCTGAAATTTATGAATGTCACTATCAAACTAAGAAATCAGTCAGTGAAAAATTAAGAGGCCAACTACACGCTATGCTCCATAAAATGAACTTCATATAAACGGTATTGGTTTACACGGATTTATCCCGTATATTTAACAGTTCTATAGGGGTAAACGATGTGCCCAGAAATGCTCGCTTTTTAATTCCTGTTTTTTATGCCATGACAATCTTTTATAAAGAAATAAGCGCACTGATTGCAGGCGGCTTGCTGGCTTTTGCATTTGCCCCGGTCGGTATTTATCCGTTCGCTATTCTTTCTCCGGCTGTCTTATTCCTTCTTTGGCTAAAAAGTTCTGCTGGGCGGGCCTTTATTTTAGGTTTACTTTTCGGCATCGGTTTTTATGGTATTGGTGTTTCATGGGTATTTATTAGTATTCATGAATTTGGCCATACTTCTCTTTTCTTAGCTTCACTCATTACCGGTCTGTTTATCCTTATACTGGCTTTATTTACTGCGCTTCAAGGATTTTTGGTTGTCCATTTTTTTCCTAAAAATACATTCATTAAACTTTATATCATTTTTCCAAGTACCTGGGCGTTAATGGAATGGGTACGTAGTTTACTCTTTACTGGATTTCCTTGGTTATTATTAGGGACAAGTCAAGTCAACACGCCTCTCAGTGGTTACGCGCCTATTGTGGGCATTTATGGGGTAACATTTATAGTCACGTTAACTGCCAGTTTACTCCTCACAGTATTTTGTCCTCTTTTCAACAAACCTTTTAACTGCCAACTTGATCTGAAGCACTTTTATTCTATTTACCCTGTATTGGCCCTCATTAGTTTGTGGATACTAGGCTGGGGATTCCATTTTATACCGTGGACACATACAGAAGGAAAACCGATTCAAATCAGTTTAGTACAAGCAAACATCCCTCAAGAAATAAAATGGAACCCTCAGTATCAAAAAACGGCATTACGACATTATCAACAATTAACTCAATCTCATTGGAATAGCCGACTCATCGTTTGGCCTGAAGCAGCTATTCCGCTTTTATCGCATCAAGCTGAACCCTTTTTAAACCAGCTGGATAGGCAAGCGAAATACCATAAAACGACACTCATTACGGGAATACCGATTCAAAAAGGTTTTCACTATTTCAACGGGATGTTAGCTTTAGGTCTGGATAAGGCCACTTACTATAAACAACGATTGGTTATTTTTGGTGAATATCTGCCCTGGTGGATTGTTTGGGCACATGGCCTACTCAATCTATTAAATATCCCGTTATCGAGTTTTTCGCCGGGACCTACGAATCAACCTCTTTTTAACGTCGCACATACTCATTTAGGAACTTTTATCTGTTATGAAATCGCTTATTCGAATTTAGTTCGACACGCATTGAAAAAAAAGGCTCAACTACTCCTCACCATTAATGATGATGCCTGGTTTGGTCACTCTTTTGCTTTAGGCCAACATTTACAAATTGGTCAATTTCAAGCGTTAGCTACAGGACGTTATTTAGCGTTTTTAAGTAATACGGGACTCACTGCAATAGTCACTTCGAAAGGGAAAATTATAGCAAAATTACCGCCTTTTAAATCCGGCGTTCTCACGCATACCCTTTATAAAAGTATCGGACAAACACCATGGGTTTTTTTAGGTGATTATTCTATCATTATCTTTTTAGCAGTCTTGTGTATCTTATGTTACGCTTGTCAAAAAACTAAAACCTGAGACGTTCATTTATCCTGCTCGTTAATCGAGATTATTATCGGGAGTTCTTCTCAAACGGGTTAATAAAAAAATCTAAAAAACAGTATATAATCAGTAATTATTTCGAATAGCTTTTAATCTATTTGAATGAATAGTATCTTAGAATGAGGCACGAAAATAAGGTACCTGTCATGCAAGAACAATATCAACCTTTAACACTTGAAGCAGATATCCAAAAATTTTGGGAAGAACATCAGTGCTTTAAGGTGACTGAAGATCTGAACAAAGAAAAATTTTATTGCTTATCGATGTTTCCTTATCCGAGTGGCCATCTCCATGTCGGCCATGTCCGCAATTATGTTTTGGGGGATGTCATCGCGCGTTATCAACGCATGCTCGGTAAAAATGTTCTCCATCCCATCGGTTGGGATGCATTTGGCTTGCCTGCCGAAAATGCCGCCATTGAAAAAAAAATATCCCCTGCGAAATGGACTTATTCCAATATTTCCCATATGCGCAAACAATTTAAACAACTTGGCTTAAGTTTTGATTGGAGTCGGGAGATAACCACCTGTAATCCTGATTATTATCGATGGGAACAATGGTTTTTTATTCAACTCTATAAAAAAGGATTAGTCTATAAAAAAAATGCGTCTGTCAATTGGGATCCTATTGATAAAACAGTCCTTGCAAACGAACAAGTAATTGATGGTCGTGGCTGGCGCTCAGGCGCTCTTATAGAACGTAAAGAAATTCCACAGTGGTTTTTCAAAATCACCGCTTACGCGGATGAATTATTAAATGATCTCGATACGTTAGACGCCTGGCCGGAGCAAGTCAAAGCCATGCAACGCAATTGGATAGGCCGTTCGCAAGGCATAACCCTCTCATTGCGTGTTAACTGCCCTGAATTAGAAACCATTAAAATTTTTACAACGCGGCCTGATACCTTATTTGGCGTTACGTTTATTGCACTTTCTCCTCACCATCCTCTTGCTCATTTAGCCATTCAGAAAAATCCTAAACTACAGGCTCGTATTGCTGAGTTCCAACACGTTCCCACATCAGAAGAAGCAACTGCCCATCTCGAGAAAAAAGGCATTCCCACCCCTTTCACAGCCTATCATCCTCTTACACAGGAACGTTTACCCATCTGGATCGCAAATTTTGTTAAAGCGGATTATGGTACGGGTGCGATCATGGGAGTTCCTGCACATGACGAACGTGATTTTGAATTTGCAGAGAAATATCATCTTCCCATCCGTTTTGTCATTCAATCCAATGAAAAACAGAACGATCAATCTACACCTTTTATTGCAAATTCAGGAACATTACTTAATTCAGGACCTTACACAGGACTGAGCGTTGAGCTTGCTGCAGTGACGATTGCAAAAACGTTAATAAGAGAAAATTTAGCCTCGCATACCACCCATTTTCGACTTCATGATTGGGGCGTTTCGCGTCAACGCTATTGGGGAACACCTATCCCCATTATTTATTGTTCACGCTGTGGTGAAGTCCCCGTCCCCGAAGAAGATTTACCGGTTGTTCTCCCTGAAACGATTCAATTCAATGATAGAAATTCTCCTTTAAAAAATACACCTGAATTTTATCAAACGGTCTGTCCTCTTTGTAAACAATCTGCTCACCGAGAAACAGACACCTTTGATACCTTTGTCGAATCTTCCTGGTATTACGCACGGTTTGCCTGTCCTACGCAGAATAGAGCCATGTTAGATGACAGAGCAAAATATTGGACGCCTGTTGATCATTACATCGGCGGCATTGAACATGCTGTATTACATTTACTCTATGCGCGATTTTTTCATAAAGTATTACGTGATTTAGGTTTATTGAATTCTAATGAGCCTTTTACCCGTCTTTTAACACAAGGAATGGTACTCAAAAATGGTGTAAAAATGTCTAAATCGAAAGGCAACACCATCGATCCAACCCAACTCATATCACACTACGGTGCGGATACGTTACGATTGTTTATTCTCTTTGCAGCACCTCCTGATCAATCCTTAGAATGGTCAGATACCGGCGTTGAAGGTGCTTATCGATTTTTAAAACGTTTATGGGCATTAGCGCATCATTGCACTTCCTTTATCATCGAACTGAATGAAAACCATAAACATAGCCTCACACCCCCTATCGATTGGACAAAAGTTCCTGATGAGTATCGGACGTTGCGTCGCCAAATTCATGAAATTTTACACCGTGCGCGGCTTGATTTTGAACGACAACAATTTAATACGGTCATCGCCTGTTGCATGAAGCTTTTCAATACATTACAAACCACCCATCACGTATTGTGTTCATCCATTAAGGAGGACACACAACTTTTATTTAAACAGATTATATGGCAAGGGTTAACGATATTGTTGCGCTTACTGGCGCCCATTGTTCCTCATATAACTCATGCGTTATGGAAAGAACTTAAATTCCCCGGTTTAATTATCAAAGCACATTGGCCTAAAGTGGCCGCTGATGCTTTAATAGCAGAAAAAATTAATTGGATAATACAAATAAATGGGAAGTTACGTGCACAATTATCACTGGATATGCATTACAATGATGAGACATTAAAAACAATTATTCTCAACGATCCCCTTATTAAATGTCATACTGAAAACCGAATCATTAAAAAAATTATTATTGTCCCCAAAAAATTAGTGAATATCGTTATTTAATATGAATCATGTGACCAGATATGGGAAATGCGAACTGAGCGTTAAACGGGTTCACCGGAATCTTTTTTTGTGGGGCTTGTTGTTTAGCCTGCTGACCGCTTGTGGCTTTCAATTCAGAGGTCATTGTGTTTTTTCACTTCCAATCCAGACCCTTTCTTTGGAATCAAAACAGCCCGATAACTCCTTCAGTAAAGCGTTAAAACAGGCATTAGAAGCAGCCGGTGTTCACGTCTCATCCAACACAACGGCACCCGTTCGTTTACAAATTCTCTCACAACAGTTTACTCGCACCATGACAAGCTTAGGCAATGCTGGCCAAACAACAACGTATTTACTCACTTATGCTATTTCATTCCAAGTTATCGATTGTCATCACCACGTGTTATTAGCACCACAACCCATCCAAGCCACACGCACCTTTTCAATGACGTCCAATCAACTTTTGGGTGATCTGAATACAGAAAATGATTTAAGCGATAGGATGCAACAGGATGTCATTCAACAGCTTTTAATTCGCTTAGCATCTAAAAAATTACACCAACAACTCCGTTACAGTACGTGTTCTCCTTAAAATCTTATGCAATGTCATTATGACCAATTAAACCAACGATTAAATAATACCGTCTTAGCTCCTATTTATTGGGTCGCGGGTGACGAAATCGTCTTATTACACGCTGCGTGCAATGCTATTCGTCTCGCCGCAAAAAAAGCAGGTTTTACCTGTCGTCAAGTATTTTATGCGGATAAACAGTTTAATAGCGCTCTTCTGGTCGCGAATATGAATAATTATGGGTTATTTTCGAAAAAACAATTCCTTGAATTACATCTATCACAGGGTTTTTCTGAAGAACTAACCAAAGCACTCACACAGTATGCTCAAAGCCCACCACACCATCAATGTTTGCTCATCATTACTGGAAAGCTAGAATACCGTTTACAGCAAACGGCTTGGTTTAAAAAAATAGATAAAATTGGTTTAATTGTTCCTCTATGGCCTTTGCAAAGACCACAATTAATTCTGTGGATTACAGAACGTGTTCATGCTTACGGTTTAAAAATAGAAAAAGCAGCCATTGATTATCTTATGTATGCCACTGAAGGGAATTTATTAGCCACCGCACAGGCCATTGAAAAGCTTCGTTTATATGTGGATAAAAATAACCTCATTACCATTGAATGTTTAGAACAAACACTCTGCCATAACGTTCGCTTTGATCCTTTCAAACTAACGGATGCTGCGCTCACAGGAAATGCTAAACGTTGTTTACGTATTTTAATGCACCTGGAAGAAGATGGAATAGAACCTTTGTTTATTTTATGGGCGCTGAGTCGTGAATGTCGGCTCCTTGCTTCTTTAGCATTCGAATTAAATCAAGGTAAAAATCTAACAACACTTTTTAAAGAACATGCGCTATGGGAAAAACGTCAACACTTATATCAACACGCCTTAACACGTCACTCTATTACACACTGGTATCAATTGTTAGGCTTTGCACGTTACATTGATCAACTGATAAAAGGGATAGACAGCGGCAATGTATGGAATGCTTTACAATTATTCTGTCTTACGATTGCAGCCCCCTCTGATAATAATACATTTTTCGACAGATTTTGTAATGAGATGGCAGGAGCGCCTTAGTATGATAGGCATCCTCGGTGGCAGTTTTGATCCTATCCATTACGGTCATTTACAAATCGCGCTTGCGCTCTATCAACAACTCCATTTAGATGAAGTCCGTTTTATTCCTTGCAAAAGTCCTGTCACTGACAAAAAAATAGTGGCTAATCAGCACCAACGATTAACGATGTTAGCGCTGGCTTTACAGTATTATCCTTATTTTTCTATCGATGAGCGGGAATTGCATCGATTAACGCCTTCCTATATGATAGAAACCTTGGCTTCCCTTCGCCTCGAATATGGTAATACTCCCTTAGGGCTTATTATTGGTTACGATAATTTAGTGCAATTAAACCTCTGGTATCAATGGACCTCTTTAATTGATTATGCGCATTTACTTGTTGTACCGAGACCCTTACAGACTAAACCGTGTGCGGAAGAAATTCATGTTTTTGTAAAAAAACATCTAACGTTGGATTCTCGTTTATTAATGCAACAACCTTCTGGGTTAATATTTATGGCCCCTATACAAACATTACCATTCTCTGCAAGTGATATACGTAAAGCAATAGCCGACGGTCATTATCCCGTTGATTTATTACCGACCTCTGTCCTCGATTATATTGTAAAACAAAAACTATATTTATGACTCAACCCATTTTAAAGAAAGAATTACAAACTGATCTGGTTCGTTTATTAGCAGATCATAAAGCAAAAAACATTACCGTACTCAATGTCAGTCAACTCACTGACATTACTGATCATCTCATCATTTGCACTGGAAATTCTAACCGACATGTCAAAACACTGGCCCAATACCTCATCACAGCGGCTAAAGCTAAAAATATGACGATTTATGGGTTGGAAGGTGAAAAAGAAGGTGAATGGATATTAATTGATTTAGTCGATGTCGTCGTTCATATTATGTTACCTCAAGAACGCGAATTTTATAATCTTGAAAAATTATGGGGAACCGTCAATAAAACATGATTATCCATTTAATTGCGGTAGGAACGCGATTACCTGCGTGGGCGGAAACCGGTTTTCATGCGTATCAAAAACGCTTCCCTCCCGAATGTACACTTCATTTAATCACTATACCTCAAAGTAAACGGCGTAAAAATTCTCAAATTTCTAAACATATTGCTGAAGAAGAAAAAAAAATATTAGCCGCACTTCCTAAAGGATCTCGTATTATCGCCTTGGATGCGAAAGGAACGCTGTGGAATACCCAACAACTCGCTCAATTTTTACAACATTTTCAATTATCGCGAGGGGCTATCAGTTTTTTAATTGGCGGACCTGATGGTTTGGGTCAAACATGCCTCAACCACGCAGAACGTATTTGGTCGCTTTCGCCACTCACGTTTCCACATGCGCTCGTTCGAGTTATGGTTGCAGAGCAACTTTATCGTGCATGGAGTCTATTAAAAGGACATCCTTATCACCGAGAATAAACGACGTCTCTCATTTTTTAATGAATGCATTAGAATAAATGTAAGTGAACGATAAGCTGCAAACTCATCCAGGCATACACCCCCGCCATTAAGTCATCCGCCATGACACCAAAACCACCGGGTATTTTACGTTCTATGAGCGCGATAGGCCAAGGTTTTACAATATCAAACAACCGAAACAAAAGAAAACCGATTCCTATCCATACGTTGCCCTTTGGCGCTGCAATCATCGTTAAACCAAATCCACATATTTCATCCCAAACGATTCCTGAATAATCATGAACACCGATACCTCGTTCTGTCACGTCGCAAATCCAAATACCGATAAGCGTCGCACTCGCTAAAACAAGCACATAGTTCACTAACGATAAAGACTGTATTAAATAATAGAATGGAATGGCAACGATTGTCCCGCAAGTACCGGGTGCGCATGGTGATAATCCCGCTCCAAAACCAAACGCAATGAAATAAATAGGATGACTAAATACTTTGCGAACCAAATTTTTTTGCATCGTTTTTCTCGTCAATTTAAAAAAAGAGTATAACCCGACTGAACATCAAGATACCAAACAAGGACGACTGTTTAAATAAAATGCTGAAATCCTGTTTTATCCGTATTAAAAATGGCTCCCTTTTTATCAAGCAGTATTAATCCAGAATCTGCTTTAATATGCCCTATACATTGATACGGTGTATTTATTGTTGCCAACTGTTGTTGCAAATCTCTTTCTTTTGATTCAGGCACCGTAAAACATAATTCATAATCGTCTCCTGAACTCAACGCCAATGACCACGCTTTTTCGGGTGATAAACCGCGCAAACTATCCGATAGTGGGAGTTTTTCTAACTGCACTATCGCACCGACCTGATTGGCGCTTAATAAATGATGCAAATCAGCCATTAAACCATCTGAAATATCAATCGCGCAGCTTGCGATATCACGCAAAGCGATCCCCACCTCGACGCGAGGATGAGGCCGATGTAATCGTTGCTTCACTGAAAAAATTTGGGATTGTGTTAATCCACAACACGATGGCGTATTCATTAATGCGAGCGCCAAACCTGCGTCGCCCAACGTTCCCGTGACATAGATTTTGTCACCGATATGGGCGCCAAGACGACGTAACGCTTTTCCTTGAGGAACAAATCCTAACGCGTGTACAGTAATCGATAACGGTCCACGCGTCAGATCACCGCCTACCAGTTGCAATTGAAACTGTTGTATTAAGGAAAAAAAGCCCTGGTTAAATTTTTTTAGCCACGTCTCATCAACATGAGGCAATGTCAATGCTAACAAAATCCATGCCGGCTCAGCAGCCATCGCTGCGAGATCACTTAAATTGACAGCGAGGGCTTTATAACCGATATCTTCGGGTAACGTCTCTTCAGGAAAGTGTCGACCTGCAACGAAGGTGTCGGTGCTCACCACTAATTGCTGATTGAAAGGGACATTCAATACAGCGCCATCATCACCGATACCTAAAGTAACATCGTTACGGCACTTCATTGGCTGATTAAAAAAACGTTGAATTAACTCAAACTCATTCAAAACCATTATTCGATTAGTAACGTTAAGGAAATAACTAATTTTTACAATCTATTGCACGATTTTTTTCGGCTATTCGATGTAAAATGCCATTGACATATTTATAACTATCGGTTGCGCCAAACATTTTCGCTAATTCGATCGCTTCATTTAAAATGACTTTATAAGGGATTTCACTACAGTTCAGTAATTCATAAGTCCCCAATCTTAAAATAGCCCATTCTACGCAATCTAATTGACACAGTGGTCGATCAACGAATGATTGTAAATAACGATCTAATAATTCGTGATCGTTCAAAATACCTTGGACGATCAACGTAAAATAAGCGGTATCCACACTTTTCATTTCTTCTTGGGCTAAAAATTTAGTTTGTATCACAGAAAACGTTTCCTGTGTTAATTGCCACTGGTAGATTGCTTGCACTGCAAAACGACGAGCGCGTTGTTTGGCTTTAAAATTATTTTTTTTCGATTTCTGTGTCATGTGAATATTTTTTATTCGCTGAAATGTCTTGTTTTAATTGTTCAATCGCTTGATTAAACGCTTGAATATCTTGGAAACTACGGTAGACTGAAGCAAATCGCACATACGCGACGGGATCTAAATCACACAACTCCTCCATCACCCATTCCCCAATTTGCCGCGATGAAATTTCACGTTCGCCTAAAGCGCGTAACTTTTTCATTAAGCGTAAAATAACATGCTCAACCTGCTCACTTGAAATAGGTCTTTTTTCAAGTGCTTTCAGCATACCGGTTCTTAACTTTTCCTGACAGAATGCACTCCGTGTATTATCGCGTTTGATAACCCGTGGTAATCCCAGATCAGCGGATTCAAAACTACTAAAGCGTTCATTACATTGTAGACATTCGCGACGACGTCGCACTTGTTGACCATCACTACTCAACCGCGAATCAATCACTTTCGTCTCGGCTTCATTACAAAAAGGACAATACATCGTGTAATCTCTGTCAATTTATTCAATAGAATCCATCGGGTTATCGTCTCGTCTCTCGGCGGAGTATACTGGAAATTGATGGCACAGCGCTACGACTTGTTTTTTAATCATTTCTAGACGAGCCGAATCGTTTCGATTATCCAGCAGATCGCACATCCAATGGGCAACCTCGCGAACCTGACTTTCTTTAAAACCACGGGTGGTCACAGCGGGTGTTCCCACGCGCAAGCCACTCGTTATAAACGGTTTACAGGGATCATTGGGCAACATATTTTTATTTAAGGTGATAGAGGCTTTTTCTAATAAGGCTTCTGCTTCCTTCCCTGTCATTTTCTTGTCAATCAGATCGATTAAAAAAAGATGGTTATCCGTTCCACCCGAAACAATGTTATAGCCTCTTTCTTGCATCACCTGAACCATCGCCTTCGCATTCAAAATAACTTGCCTCTGATACGCTTTAAAGTGGGGCTCTAATGCTTCCTTGAACGCAACCGCCTTTGCAGCAATCACATGCATCAAAGGCCCTCCTTGTTGACCTGGAAATACTGCTGCGTTTAATTTTTTTTCAATCTCAGGATTAGAACGCGCTAAAATGAGGCCTCCACGAGGTCCACGTAATGTTTTATGGGTCGTACTGGTCACCACATCCGCAATGGAAATCGGTGAAGAATAAAGACCCGCAGCAACTAACCCGGCAACATGCGCGATATCAACCAAAAAATAGGCCCCGACTTCATCGGCGATATCTCTGAATCGTTGCCAATCCACTTCACGTGAATACGCTGAAAACCCTGCAATAATTAACGCCGGTTTGTATTTTTTTGCAAGCGCTTCGACTTCTTCGTAATGAATACGTTGTGTATCGGACGTGACACCATACGCATACGATTGATATATTTTTCCTGAAAAACTCACTTTTGCGCCATGCGTTAAATGTCCACCATGCGCTAAACTCATCCCTAGCAACGACTCACCGGGTTTTAATAAAGCCATATAAGCCGCCGCATTCGCTTGCGAACCCGAATGGGGTTGTACGTTCGCATAATCCGCTTTAAATAATTTCTTGGCCCTCTCTACTGCTAATTGTTCTACCTCATCAACATATTCACACCCGCCATAGTAACGTTTACCCGGATAACCTTCTGCATACTTATTGGTTAAACCTGACCCTTGTGCTTGTAGCACACGGGGGCTTGCATAGTTTTCCGAAGCAATTAATTCCAAATGATCTTCTTGACGTTGCATTTCTTTATTCATTGATGACCATAAATCAGGATCAAAATTATTAATTGTGTCTTGTAATGAATACGACATGCGAAACTCCGTATTAAAAATAGCGTTAAACCAAATGTTGGTTTATATTACCTTCTTTAATAGGGAATCAAAAGCACAATTTCTCCCTCACTATTTATCAATTCACGATTTTTTTAGATTCTAAAATCTGAATAAATACTAAAAAATCTAGCGTCTGATAGCGATTATTGTTACTATTTTATTTTTTCAAAAATCATCTACATTATGTCACAGCACGCTATCTATACCTTGCAGGCGGTCAATAAAGTGGTTACGCCTCAAAAAGAAATTTTAAAAAATATTTGGCTCTCTTTTTATGCCGGCGCTAAAATTGGCGTTTTAGGGCTAAACGGTGCTGGTAAATCATCGTTACTCCGGATTTTAGCTGGTATTGATACTGATTTTACAGGAGAAGCACAGGCACAAGCTGGAATCAGAATCGGCTATTTAGAGCAAGAACCTCAACTCGATCCACTGAAAGATGTTCGTGGCAATGTAGAAGAAGCTATTTTAGAAACGAAAAAATTACTGGAGCGCTTTCATGAAATCAGTATGAAATTTGCTGAGCCGCTGAGTGAGTCCGTCATGAATCAGCTTTTTGAAGAACAAGGAGCGCTACAAACACAACTGGACGCGAGTGGTGGTTGGGAATTAGAACGTAAACTCTCCATTGCAGCAGATGCTTTACGCTTACCACGCTGGGATGCACGCATCACGCAACTTTCAGGCGGCGAACGTCGTCGTGTGGCCCTGTGTCGGTTATTATTATCCAATCCTGATATCTTATTACTCGATGAGCCTACCAATCATTTGGATGCACAAAGCGTCGCGTGGCTTGAACGTTTTTTAACGGATTATTCGGGTACAGTCATTGCGGTCACGCATGATCGTTATTTTTTAGACCATGTAGCGGGTTGGATTTTGGAACTGGATCGCGGTCAAGGCATTCCCTATGAAGGAAATTACTCTGCTTGGTTGGCTCAAAAGCAACAACGCCTTGCACAAGAAGGAAAACAACGTGCTGCGCATGAAAAAAGCTTAAAAGCCGAACTAGACTGGGTACGTACTCATCCCAAAGGGCGACAAGCGAAAAGTAAATCCCGTTTAGCGCGTTTTGAAGAATTAAGTTCACAAGAATTTCAAAAAAGAGCTGAAACGCAAGAACTCTATATTCCACCGGGACCCCGCTTAGGTGATTCGGTTTTAGAATTTGATCAACTAACTTTTGGTTACAACGGAAAACGATTAATTGATAATTTCAGTTTTATCGTACCCAAAGGGGCTATCGTGGGTATCATTGGCCCCAATGGCGTTGGAAAATCCACTTTATTTAGGCTTATCATGCAGCAAGAACGCCCGGATAGTGGGTGCATCCGTCAAGGTGCTTCAGTAAAGCTTGCCTACATTGATCAACATCGTGATGCATTGAATCCTTCTCATACCGTTTGGCAAGAAATTTCTGAAGGGCTTGATATCATGACGATTCATCAATTCCAAATGCCTTCTCGTTCTTATGTCGGACGTTTTAACTTCAAAGGATCGTGTCAGCAAAAATTAATAAAAAACCTTTCTGGCGGAGAACGTAATCGAGTCCATTTGGCTAAATTATTACGCACGGGGGGGAATGTATTACTCCTTGATGAACCCACCAATGATTTAGATGTCGAAACCTTACGCGCTTTGGAAGAAGCGTTATTAAATTTTCCAGGATGTGTTTTGGTTATTTCTCATGATCGTTGGTTTTTAGATAGAATAGCCACGCATATTTTAGCGTTTCAAGATAATCAAAAAATTGATTGCTTTACCGGTCATTTTACAGCGTATGAAAATGATCGTTTAAAACGCCTCCACCATGACGAGCAACCCAAGAAAAAAATAAAATATAAAAAATTAGTGAATTAATCGATCGACTTCAACGCTTTATATGTTCATTAAAACAGAAAAAGAAACCATTCAACTCGCTCAAAACTTGGCCCAATGTTGTCCTTCCCAAAAAAGAATAATTATCTTTTTTGAAGGGGAATTGGGCGCTGGAAAAACATTTTTTATTCGTTCTTTTTTAAACGCGTTAGGCTACCGAAGTTTCATCAAAAGCCCCACCTATACGTTGATGGAAAAATATAACGTCGGCCCTTTTTTAATTTATCATCTTGATCTCTATCGTTTCCAATCCGCTAACGAAATTTTTGATATGGGCCTGATCGATGAGTGGGATTTTCAAGGAATATGGTTAATAGAATGGCCGAACAGGGCCTCTGCTTTTTTACCTCAACCGGATATTGTGTGTCGGTTGGATATCCTTAAAACCGGTCGGCACATCCAATTCCGTGCCAAAAGTCCAGACGGTAAACCTATCATACAATGTCTCAATAAACGTTTAATCCTGTATAATCGCGCTTCGTATTCTCACTGAAAGCCTTTCTCACATTGACTTTCGATCCAATCATTGTACCCTTTTTGATAAAATCAGTCTTACAAAGGTCTAGTCTCCCTTATTGCTTTTACTTATACTCAAGTTATGTTAATCGACACTTCACCGACTATTCTCATTCCTGCTTATCAACCAAATGATAATCTCGTTCTATTAATAAAAGCGTTACGTGATAAGCAGTCTCAGCAGCGAATTATTGTTGTGGATGATGGATCCTGCCCGGAAAAACAAACTATTTTTTCAAAAATTCAACCGTTTAACATTGAACTTCTCCGTCATTCCAAAAATAGAGGCAAAGGCCAAGCCTTGAAAACAGGGTTTCAGCATTGGTTAGGAACACGTCATCCCGAGGAAGGTGGCATTGTGACCGCGGATGCCGATGGCCAACATTCACCGCACGATATTTTGCATCTTTCTGCTATTTTTGTACAAAATCCTTCGATGCTCTATTTAGGGAAACGCACCTTTAATCAAGCACCCGTTCCCTGGCGTAGTCGATGGGGAAATAAACTGACGAAATATATTTTACGTTTGTTTAATAAAACACACTTAGAAGATACGCAGACTGGTTTACGGGCTATTCCTCATCAATTGATCGTACACCTATTAAATTTAAATGCGTGCGGCTATGAATTTGAGCTAGAAATGTTATTAATTGCTGAAAAACAACAATTTACTATTCGAGAAATCCCTATACAAACTATTTATTTAGAGAATAATCGCTCTTCGCATTTTAACCCCTTCGTTGATTCTATCAAAATTTATTTTGTGTTTATCCGTTTTGCTGCTATCTCATTAATTTCCGCTGCCATTGATTTTGCATTATTTTCCTTAACGTATTGGTTGAAAAAAAATATATTTCTCGCTGTTTTATTGGGACGAATTTTATCGGCGACGTTCAATTTCAAACTCAATCAGCATCTCACGTTTAAAAGTAAAAACCCTGGATTGTCCGCTGCATTAAAATATACTGCATTAGCCAGTTTTTTAGGTTTCATCGCTTACAGCCTCATTCAATTTATTCATGGGTTAGGGATTAACGTGTATAGTAGTAAAATTATTGCTGAAATTGCATTGTTTATTCTTTCATTTACGTTACAACGCTTTTTTATTTTTAATAAAATACCGTTATTGGAAGCAAAATCTTAATACACTGAATATACTGTTCCCATCAAAAATTTGTTAAAATCTTTTTTTCTTTATTGCATTAAATTATGTTGAGTCGCATCCAACGTTTACCCCATCATCTAGCCAACCAAATTGCTGCCGGAGAAGTCATCGAACGACCTGCATCGATCGTCAAAGAATTAATTGAAAATAGTCTCGATGCCGATAGCCAACACATTGATATCGATATCCTAAAAGGCGGCATTCAACGCATTCGGGTCCGTGATGATGGTCGAGGGATCCATAAAGAAGATTTAATTTTAGCATTAGATCGGCATGCCACAAGCAAAATGAATACACTCAATGATTTAGAGCGAATCAAGACGCTCGGATTTCGTGGTGAAGCATTAGCCAGTATCAGTGCGATTGCTCGTCTTCGCTTAAGCTCCTCGATAGAAACTACACACGGCGGTTGGATGATCACATCCGATTATCATCACGATCGCATCGCCGACCCGGTTCCTTGTCCGCATACACAAGGAACCTGTGTCGAAATTCAGGATTTGTTTTTTAATACCCCTGCACGACGCAAATTTTTAAAATCTGAACAAACTGAATTCGGTCATATCGAAAATATAGTGACCCGTTTAAGTCTTAGCCATTTTTCCACCCGCTTTACATTACACCACAATAAACAACGTATTTATCACCTTCTTCCCGCCCCTGATGAGATAACGAAAGAAAAACGTATTGCAACGCTATGTCATCCTTCGTTCATAGAAAATGCAATTTATATTGATATGCAGGCGACCGATTTACACTTATGGGGCTGGATTTCATTACCCACGTTTTCACGCAGTCAACCTGATCTCCATTATTTTTACGTGAACCAGCGTATTATTAAAGACAAATTAATCAATCATGCCATTAAACACGCGTATCAAGATGTACTTTACAAAGGTCGTCACCCTGGTTTTATTTTATTTCTCGAAATCGATCCCTCCGCTGTCGACGTCAATGCACATCCTGCGAAATATGAAGTTCGTTTTCGCGAAAGCCGTTTAGTTTATGATTTTGTGAAGCAAAGCCTGCTCAACGCGTTAGCCAACACTTACCCCCAATCACCGCCGTGCTCGGACCCATTGCCCGTTCAATCCACTGAATTATCTCAAAAAATCGTCGATAGACCGATGCCTCCCCCGCATTCTCAACAAAATCATTTACCTTTACAGGTTACAAAAAATGATGTTCCCCTCGCGACGAAAACGGTGCATGATGCGTCTGTTATGGTTCAAGACGCTCAAAAATTATTCATCGCAGAAGAACCTACGGTTTCTCAGGTAAAAAAATCAAATGAAAAACCGATAGCGGATCCACCGTTAGGTTTTGCGTTAGCTCAACTACGGGGTATTTATATCTTAGCTGAAAATACGCAAGGATTGATTATCGTCGATATTCATGCTGCACATGAGCGCATCCTTTATGAACGCTTAAAACAAAATTTACAGTCAGCGGGTTTAAAAACACAAGTTTTATTACTTCCTATCACATTAACGCTGACTCGAGAAGAACTTCAGTTCGTCGAACAATGTAAACAGTTATTGACACAATTTGGGTTTGAAATAGAAACACTGGGACCTGAAACCGTTGTCATTCGGCAAATTCCTGAGCTTTTATCAGACACGAATATCGAACAATTAATCCATGACGTTTTGAACGATTTAACGCAACACGACGAAAGTCAACAATTATCGGTAAAAATAAATGAATTACTGTCCAGTATTGCCTGTCACAGCGCGATCCGTGCTCATCGCACGATGACGCTGCCAGAAATGAATCAATTGCTTCGAGATATGGAACAAACCTTACGCAGTAATCAATGCAATCATGGTCGACCCACCTGGAAACAATGGTCAATCTCTGAAATTGACCGCTTATTTTATCGTGGACACTAAATTTAAACCGGTCATTTGTCTTATGGGCCCCACCGCGTGTGGAAAAACGCAATGCGCTATCGATTTACTGTCTTATTTCGATCTCGAAATTATTAGTGTCGATTCAGCAATGATTTATCGTGGCATGGATATTGGAACCGCCAAACCTTCCCCACTCACATTAAAACAGGCTCCCCATCGACTCATTAATACGCATGATCCCAGTGAAGTTTATTCTGCGGCTGAATTTAGAAGCGATGCCATAAACGCGATAGACGCTATTTTAAATCAAGGGCGCATCCCTTTATTGGTTGGCGGAACGATGCTCTATTTTCATGTTTTGCAACAAGGTATCGACGCGTTACCCGCTGCAAATTTTACGATACGTCAGCAGCTCAAAACGGAACAAGCCACTCTTGGCTTAAAAAAGCTACATGAGCGTTTATCGGTGATTGATCCCATCGCCGCACAGCGTATTCATCCCCATGATTCCCAACGTATCTTTCGTGCACTCGAGGTTGCTCAGCTCTCAGGAAATTCATTAACCGCGTTACAAACAACGTCTTCCAACACGTTACCCTATTATTTTATTAATATTGCTTTGTTTCCCAATGATAGATATCGCTTGCATCAAACCATTGCGGACCGTTTTCAAACCATGTTAGCACAAGGATTTTTAGAAGAAGTTGAAACATTATTTAAACGAGACGATCTTCATACTGATTTACCCGCGATTCGCACGGTGGGTTATCGACACCTCTGGAATTATTTACAGGGTACATTTTCGTATGCTCACATGAAGGATCGCGCCATTATTGCCACACGACAACTCGCTAAACGTCAATTAACCTGGCTACGTTCCTGGAAAACGTTGAATACGTTCGCCTGTTATGAGTCTGATACGACCAAAAAAATGGTTCATTTAATTAAAACGAACTTAAAAAACGCTAATTTTTAGGGTGCAATCGGATTAAAACGATGAACGTTATTGCTTTTAATCATTAGTAAACTCCCCAGGGCCACACTCGCACCGAAGACAAGATAGAGTCCCGGTATCGCCACATTGGACGTCTTTGCTATTAAATAAATAACCACCATCGGTGCTGTTCCTCCGAAAAAAGAATAGGCGAGATTATAACTCAACGCACCTAAACTAAAACGGATAGCCGCGGGAATTAAATCAAGTGTCAGCGCCATTAAAGGTCCTTGAAAGCTGGCCGCAAACACCGTAAAAATAAGTTGCGCTATCATCATAGTCAACAAAGATCCCTGTGAAACCATGACATAAAGCGGATAACTCAAGCAGAGTAGTCCACTTGCGCCTATCAACATTAAATATTTTCGTTCGTATTTATCGGAAAGCCAGCCAAAAAAAATATCAAACACAATCAGTAACATTAATAGTAAATTATTCAATGCATGCACATAAAGCTTAGAACGACCCAGAATATCTGTGAGATAAACGGGCATAAAAATAAAAACTAAATACGTTATCAAGGCAGATAATAAATAGAGTCCCATTAATTGAGCCAGTAATCGTTTATAGGAAACAAAAATTGTTTTTATAGGAAATTTTTCGATTAAGTTGTGTTTATCTAAATCTTGAAATTCGCGTGATTCTGCCGTTTTCGCTCGAATATAATAGGCGACTAAACCGCTTATCGTCGCTAAAAAAAAGGGGAATCGCCAACCAAAACGATAAAGAAAATCGTCTTGAAAACTCACAAAAATAATAAAAACAATAAAGGATCCGAGTAATAAGCCCATCACGGAACTTGCCCAGATTAACGCGGAAAAAAATCCAGTTTTATCAGAGGGTATTGACTCTACAATAAAACACGCTGAACCAAACGCTTCCCCACCGACCGCAATCCCTTGCATTAAGCGAAAAAAAAGTAATAGTCCTGGCGCACTCACGCCAATGGTTGAATAATGAGGCAGGAATCCTATGCCACACGTTGCAACGGCCATCAATAATACGCTTAAACTCAACGCTTTTTTTCTACCTCGTGTATCGCCCAAGTAACCGAATAGTACTGCACCCACAGGACGCGCTAAATAACCCACCGCAAATACGCCGTAACTGAGCAACAACCCTATCGACGGTAAGGAAAGAAAAAAAATTTTTGCGAAAAGTCCCGCTAAATAGGCATAAAGACTAAAGTCATACCACTCTAAAAGCGTTCCGATACACGCTGAAAAAATAACGTTTTTTTGACTTCGTGTCAGCATTTTTCCTAAAGATTAACGGGTCTGATACCAATCCACAAATTTTTTTAATGCGCGTTGACGAAAAGAAAAATGAAAAAAATGATCGGTATAACGTAATTGTGCCAAGGTTTTATCGGAACCGTCTGGTTTAAAAATAGCTGTCAAGGGAAGCGTAGGATGTGAGGAAAAATCTTCTGGCAGCACGATGCTCCCTTGACAAATTCCTTCAAATAACTCCGTCTGTAAACCATCCGTATACGCTAATTGCAAAATAAACGAGGCGCGATTATCGTCTTCAACCAACTTCAATAAACCTTTAAAACCTAACCCTTGGAAAACAAACTTCGATAATGTCCCTGGAAATTGGTGATAGGCTGCAAAAAATAAACCACCATCATCAAGTAATAAAGGTTGTTGCACCCGCTTATACGCTTTTTTTACCTTATCACGCACAACGATCGTTTGATCTAAGCTTTGAATTTCATCAATATCAATCGCCCATTGCTTGATATGAAACGAGGGCGCCATTTTAGTAAAAAAGTGGCTCACTTCTTCGAATTTACCGGCGTTATTCGTCACATAATACAGTTTATGGTTCAATTTTATGATTCCGAAAGTAAATAAAGTGATTCAACCACATGACGCGCGTTATCTGCAACAAATCCCGTAAAATAATCATCCCAGAATCGATTGTCTCCTACTTTTTTGGGGAAACGCCAAACAAATTCAATAAACCTGTCCGCCAAATCAATTTGTCCATCGGCAAGTTCTACGGAGCGCATACTCGCTTGTGTCGAACTTTGTTCAATCCCTTTCGTTCTATTTCCTTTGATCACACCTCCTTTTTGGTTCAATGAAATCATTAATTGAGAATTTAAAATGTCATTAAAGTGACTTAAATGACGAAATTTTTTAGATAAATGGATAGACCATGCAAAATGATTGACGTGGCGACCCATCACTAATACCCATGCTAATAATTCATTTTGACTTTTTACGATTTCATATTCTTTTACAGTAGGAAGTGGCCAATCTCTTGTTTGAAGGTAATTCAGAATAAAATGGCTTAATTGATCGGCTGCGTTTTCATCCTGCTGCACGGTCCGTTGGTGTAAAAACTTCAGTTGATTCACCTCCAAAGCGGGTGCGAATCCTGCATAATAATCAATAATTTCTAAAATTTTAGGCGATAAGGCTTCACGTCGAAAATCAGCCACAACAATTTGGGGGGGCGCGTTGATAGCTAACGTATCCTGTTTGATTGCTTCAGAAAGCCATCTAAAATTATTTTGTTTTTCGGCTAAATAACCTTGCCCACGTTTTTCATAACCCAGATAAGAAAACAAACACGTCAACACCTCGATACCTGTATGCGGACCCGGTAAATCAATCAATGCAAAATGATCCTGAATGAACGTTTCTTGAAACTGTTCTTTCATGTAATACTGAATACTTTCTATTTCCTTTACATGAACGCTATAATTTTTCCACAGTTGATTAAAAATAGTGCGTTTAACGTGGTTTAACATAAATTTGCCGACAACGAATGATTCAATAAAAAATTTTTCTATCTTATTGGCCAATTTGATTTGGAATACTATATACTAAAGGCCAGAATAACCCTATCCATCCGTTGCTTACGTTAAGCTATGTACAAAATTTCAGTTTATATTCCAAGTGATCATCTTGAAGCGGTTAAATTAGCTATGTTTGATCAAGGGGGTGGTCGATTAGGCCATTATGAACACTGCGCTTGGCAAGTTTTAGGTCAGGGTCAATTTCGCCCCACGGCAAAAGCGAATCCTTTTTTAGGCCATGAAGGCCGCTTAGAAACGGTCGATGAATATCTCGTCGAAATGATTTGTGAAGAAAAATTTATTAAGGCGGTTATAACCGCTTTAAAAAAATCACATCCTTATGAAGAACCGGCTTATTCGATCGTTCGAATAGAAAATTCCTATGAGGAAATAAATCATGCCTAAATTATTTCGTATTGTATTGATGTTAATAAGTGCCGTTATTTTATTAGGCCTGGTATCGTTAATCGGTCTTGTGGTCTTTGTGAATCCAAATGATCTGAAACCACAAATTAGTCAAGCCGTGACTCAATTTACGGGTCGCCAACTTCATCTCGATGGAAACATTCAATGGTCTATTTTTCCCTGGTTAGGTTTGCAATTAAATGACGCAAGCCTTGCGAATAGTCCTGGTTTTGGGAGGAACCCGCTCGCTCAAATTAAAAAATTGGATATTCAAGTCCGTTTGCTTCCTTTATTCCATAAACAATTAGAAATTGGTAAATTACAACTCAATGGATTGGCGCTTTATCTGGTAAAAAACGCTCAAGGTCACGTTAATTGGGAAGGACCTTGGTCCTCCTCTTCAAAAACAACCCCGACTCATCCGGATAGCCATCCTCTCGAACATTTAAAACCTCTTGGATTTATTGTTGCCGGTTTAGGTATTCGAAATGGTCACATTATCTACGCGGATCAACAAAAAAACAAACGCTATGAAATCACTCATCTTCAACTTAAAAGCACTCATCTTGCAGTGAATAAACGCTCCCCTGTTGATATCCAATTTAATTTAAATACCAATGCCTCTATGAAAGCTGCCGTTAAATTACGTTCAACGCTTTTATGGCGTGCAGACGATAATCAGCTTGAATTAAACCCGTTTCATTTAAATACTTTTTTACAAGACGCGCGCACTCCAAAAAAAGAACTGCCTTTTTCATTAAAAGGCAATATCTTTATCGATTTAAATAAACAAACGCTGAATGCGGATAAGCTTATGGCTTTTATTAACCACACCCCACTAACAGGCCATATTTTAGGTCAGAATTTTTTGAATAATCCGTATTTTACAGGGAGTTTTACTAGCCCACACATGAACGTCGGACGGTTCGTTTTCAAAAAGATGCAGCTTGGTTTTCAATTTAAGGATAACTTACTCACACTGAAACCCATTCAGGGTCAATTTTATCAAGGTCATTATCAAGGCGATGCGACGATCAATTTTAATTCAAAAAATCCATTCATCACGGCTCAAAGTCAATTTAATCAAATTAATACGGCGTCACTCTTTCGCGATTTAACGAATATGAGTCAAATCCAGTTAGCCGGTTTAGCGTCATTGAATTTTACGCTCACGACACAAGGAAACACAGCGGAATCCTTCATAAAAAATCTAAACGGACAAGGTCAATTTAATATTGATCACGGGGCTTTAAAAGGAATTAATGTATCGTATTGGATAAGCTTCGGCAAAGCGCTTCTTAGACATCAGGTTGCGCCTAAAAAAATGAATGCAGAAACCCCATTCGACCAATTCAATGGACGCTTTACAATCGTTCAGGGAATACTGAACAACCCCGATTTAGTCATCCGTAGTGGTCGTTTACGTGTTCATGGTAAAGGGGTATTGAATTTGCCTCAACAACACATCGATTATGAATTAATGGCTCAACCACTATTAGCGGACGGTAGTCCTGAAGGAGTCGCTATCCCTATTCGAATTTCTGGTCCCTTGCAACAGGTGGTCATTAGTCCCATTCTGGATCAATTGAGTGTTGGCATCATTAAAGAAAAGCTGAAAGGAAAGCTTGAAAATACTTTAAAAAAGCTGGATCTCAATAAACTATTTCCATAATATCGTCATTCATGATCCAGCATAACTTCTCTCAATTTCCGTGACATTAACACCTGCCCAATTTCAAAAAAAAATTCTCACCTGGTTCCATCAATCCGGTCGTAAACATTTGCCCTGGCAACAAGTCCAATCTCCTTATTTTACGTGGCTTTCGGAAATTATGCTGCAACAGACGCAAGTAACGACAGTCATTCCTTACTTTCAACGTTTTACCCATCATTTTCCGACATTATCTTCATTAGCGAACGCCTCACTGGATGAAGTGATTCGTCTCTGGTCGGGTCTTGGTTATTATGCGCGTGCACGTCATTTACATCGTTGTGCGCAAATCATTGAAGAAAAATATAAAGGCAAATTTCCGCAAGCGTTAATCTTATTACAAAATTTACCCGGCATCGGCCGATCCACTGCAGGTGCTATACGGGCGTTAGCCTTTAACCAGCCTGCTGCCATACTTGACGGTAACGTGAAACGGGTGTTCAGTCGGTTTCACACGCTTTCTGGTTGGCCCGGTTTAACGCACGTCAATAAACAACTGTGGACCCTTGCGGAACGTTATACGCCTCACAATAAGCACGTCCGCCATTATACGCAAGCGATGATGGATCTCGGCGCATTAATTTGCACACCAAAACACGCTCAATGTACTGAATGCCCTTTACAGCGTCACTGCAAAGCTTACAAAGAAGATTGTGTGATTCATTATCCTTCCTCTAAACCCGTTAAAATGAACCCTTCTCGGGCTATCACGATGGTCATTTTAATCAACGCGCGTCAAGAAATTTTATTAGAAAAAAGACCACCCCGTGGAATTTGGGGAGGCTTATGGAGCCTTCCCGAATGTACGATTACTGAAAAAATAAAAAATTTTTGTAAAAAAAACTATCATTGCGAAACGGAAAAATCGATAAAAAATTATCCGTTTTTAAAACATACCTTTAGTCATTTTCAACTTGAAATCCGCCCTGTTGCCATCCGCGTAAAAAAGTGGTCGCCTCCTCAGATGGAATCTAACCCTATAGTCTGGTATAACAAACAACAACTCGCTTCTATAGGTCTTGCAGCACCGGTTAAAAAATTATTAAATCAACTGATAGAGGCTTAAGGTCAAGAACATAAAAAATTGAGCCCTGTCCAATAACAGACAAACATTTAATAGGAAGCATCTATTTTTATGAATCGAACAATTTATTGTCTTAAATTACACACACAAGCGGAAGGGCTTGATTATCCTCCTTACCCCGGAGAATTAGGTCAACGCATCTATCAATCCATTAGCAAACCGGCGTGGCAACAATGGATAAACCATCAAACCATGCTCATTAATGAATATCGTTTAAGTACCTATGAACCCCAAGCGCGTGAATTTTTAAAAAAAGAAATGGAAAAGTTTTTATTTGGCACTCATGAAACACCGATGACGGCGTCTACCGAATAAGAATACTTTTCAAACTCCATGATAATTGACCCAAAGGCGCTTTATGATGATGACCTCTGTGCAACAACTTGCTCAATCTATTTTAAACGATCGGCCCACGTTTCAAGCAAAACTTGGCATTATTTTAGGCTCTGGTTTAGCGGATATCGCCGATAAATTAACGGATAGTATTTCAATCCCCTATGCTGAACTTCCTGGTTTTCCAGTCAGTAGTGTCGAGGGTCATCATGGAAAAATGATAGTGGGTTATCTGAATAAAATACCTGTCGTCTGCTACCAAGGACGGATTCATCTTTATGAAGGGATGCACGCGAACGATTTTAAGCTTTTTATTCGAACCTTAAAATATTTGGGTTGCCGTGCCGTCATCATGACCAACGCCGTCGGATCATTAACTAAAAACGTGGATGCAGGCCAATTAGTTTTAATTTCTGATCACATTAATTTACACCCCATGAACCCTCTCACAGGGCCGAATGATGAAGAATTTGGTCCGCGCTTCTTCGCGATGGATGATGCGTACGATCCCGGTATTCGACATATTATTCGACAAGCTGCAAAACAGTTGTCTATCCCTTTAACTGAAGGAATTTATCTCAGTGTTCTCGGACCTAACTTTGAAACGCCGGCAGAAATTCGTGCCTTTCGGCAGTGGGGCGCAGATGTTGTCGGCATGTCAACCGTTCCTGAAGTCATCGTTGCACGACATTGTGGTTTAAAAGTAGCAGTCATTTCTGTCGTCACAAATCTTGCTGCAGGGCTGAGCAAAGAACCGATTACACACGAAGGAACGGTGCATTTTGCAGCGAAAGCCAGTCACCATCTTGGCCGATTAATCGAAGCGTCCGTTGTTCCCATTGCCCAACAATTCTCTGCCCAATAAGGAATTATTGTATGGTATAACCGCCGTCAATAGACACTAATGCTCCGGTCATAAATGAAGCCGCATCACTACATAAAAAACCAACCAGCTGCGCAACCTCTTCTGGTTTTCCCACTCGTTTTAAGGGTAATTTTTCAGCGATGCGTTCTTTGAGCGCTTGACAGGATAAACCAGTTTTTTGCTTAAATTGTTCTAATACAGCGTGATACATCGGCGTATCAATCGACCCTGGGCAAACACAATTGACTCGAATACCGTAACGTGCATAATCCAACGCTGTACTTTTCGCTAATTGTGCGATAGCCGCTTTGCTCGCACCATAAATAGCGCACTGTTCTTTCGCAATAAAGGCTTGATCAGAGGCCATTAAAACGATTGATCCGCGCTGATGGCGTTTCATATGGGGTAATAAATGTTGAAGACAATAAACAGTGCCCCATACATTCGTTGCAAACACGTTGTGCATCGCACTCAAAGAACTCTCTTCAAGGTTAGCAAATAAGTGTATACCTGCATTACAAAAAAGATAATCCACTTTATGCGTTTTTTGGATAATACTTTCCACGGCGAATTGAACTTCTTTCGTATTCGCCACATCACATTTTAAATAATAAACGGATTGGGAAGGCCTATCTTTCAATTTTTTTTTATCCAGAATATAAATCTTTGCCCCTTGCGCACTAAATAAGGCAACCGTTGCTGCACCAATACCTGATGATCCTCCGGTTATTATTATTGTTTTACCTTGAAACATCAGATTCCTCGCACTTTTATTTCTCCAAAAGGTAAGACTTGTGAAAGTTCAATAAACGCTTGGCGCCATAACTCTAATAAGGCCATGAAGGTGATGACAACACCGCGACGGCCTTCCTCCCGTTTAAATAACTCGATAAATTTTATTTCCGATCGAGTCGCCAGTTGACGCTTAATCTGCACGATACGTTCTTCAATCGATAAAGGCTCTTCAGCAATGGCATGGTGTGTCTTTAACGCCGCTCGCGCTAAAACCGATTGAAATGCTACCACTAATTCCTCTAAAACTAAATGTGAAATGTGTGTGTTCGATGAAAATTTTGCTTCAACCATTGCTAAAAAAACATCACGACCGAGACGGGGTAATTGATCGAGGTTTTGTGCAGCCTGTTTAGTCCGTTCATATTCTTGCAAGCGGGAAATTAACTCCGCACGTGGATCGGTCTCGTCCGTTGCTTGAATTTCAACCGGCTTCGGTAACAATAGTTTTGATTTAAGTTCGGTTAATACGGCCGCCATGACAAGATATTCTGCGGCAAGTTCAATTTCTAAATTCTGCATCAACTCAATATAGCGAATATATTGACGGGTTATTTCAGCAACGGGAATATCTAAAATATCAAAATTTTGCTTTTTGATGAGATAGAGCAACAAATCTAAAGGACCCGTAAATACTTCTAACAATATTTCTAACGCGTGAGGAGGGATATAGAGATCACGCGGTAATTGATCCCAAATTTGTCCCCGGACAGTCGCCGTCGGTGTTTCATGGCACTCTGTAGCCTGTCTATTTTCGTTCATAGCGTAACCCCTGCGTAACGTTATAAACCAAAAAATCTAAAAAAAACAGAGAGTAAACCCTGTAATAACGGGCCTAAAATTCTACCTAAAAGACCACTGGCTAACAAAAGCACTAAAATAAGAAAGCCATAAATTTCTAGCTTGTTAAATTGATACGCCATCGCAGGCGACAAAAAACTAGCCACGACTCGACTTCCATCTAAAGGAGGGATCGGGAGGAGATTTAATAACATTAATACCAAATTAATAGATATGCCGATCTGAGCCATATAAATAATAGGAATATTATTCAGTGTCATCGCAATTTTTGCAATCACCACCCATATAAACGCCATCATGAGGTTCGCCAGCGGACCTGCTACCGCAACAAACGCCATATCTCGTCGTGGTTTTTTTAGATTCTGCCAGGTAATCGGTACCGGTTTTGCCCACCCGAATACAAAACCACCCAGCGAGAAAAGAATAGCCGGCACAATGATCGTCCCAATAGGGTCAATGTGTTTCAAGGGATTCAACGTTAAACGGCCTAATAATTTAGCCGTAGGATCCCCACACTTTGAAGCCACCCAGCCATGTGCTGTTTCATGGACGGTAATTGCAAATAACAAGGGTATTATCCAAAGTATGATCTTTTGGCCTAAAGAAAAATCAGCACCCATTTTTAACTCAACTGCTTATTAAAATTAAAGTATATACCCATCCCAATTGATAATGCGAACCTCATCTCGCAAAACAAATCAAAATCTGCCCTCCTCGGCTCATTGAGTCTTCCATAAGATAATTTCTCAGCCTATCCGTCGGAACGGATAGGCTTCGCCGCCTTATTTAAGTATAAATTAAGAAAAGCATTGTAATCTATATACTATATGAATGTCAGTATATGCTGATATCTCCTCCCATTCTATTTTCAAAATCTTCGGGATTAACCATGAAATCAGTCGACTTTATCGAACAAACACCCGCAACGAAAATAAACCTCAAAAAGCAACGCGGAAAAAATAAATCTCACTTAAAAAAACTAACCATTCATCTTCAACGATTACCTGATCTTAAAACCCAGTGGACCATCGTCAATAAGACCTCGTTATTTCCTACTAAAAACACACCCAAAGGACTGCCCTTGTTTATAACAATTATGCAATCACGTTAATCGAAAATTTATGCACGCCTCATCTATCCATTCCTCATGCGAAAGCGCGCGACCTTTTGATTCATGCGAAAGAACAATTTATAAAATCGGCCTACTGTTATACGCAGGCCGGTCTCCTCAAACAAAAAGGTAAAATCATCGAATGTATTAATCACATAACAGCCAGTTTAGAAAAATTAAGTCGTTTCGTGAATCCCAATGCGCAAGAAACAGCGCACGTGCAAACGCCTAAAAAATACACTTTTCGTAAAAAAAGTGAAATGAACAATCAAACACCTTATTATTTAACGCGCACTTTCTTTAAACGTTTATCTGTCGAAGAGACCCTTTCTACCACAAACACACTTGACTATTCCTATTAAATGACATAGAAATAGCAGACGATAAGCGTTGATGTTGTTTTATCGAAGTTATTTTTTGTAGATTGTATAAAACATTTTTCGAATCATCGAACACCTGGTTATTCGCTATCAGCTCATTCATTCTCATTAATTTCTATTATTTTTTGCTAAAACCCAGCATCTTTTTAGTGTTCCGACTGACTATGCCAAAGATCAGAAATACTCAACGTTTCAATAAGAAAAATCGTGATTCAGAAATCAGTTGTTATGCTCGATTAGAACATGATTTAATTCGCCAACGCGAAACGGCTCATAAACAGTATTATTTCACTTGCCTTAAATCTAAAAACAATCTTAATACCCATGACTTTTATTCGTGTAAAGAAAAATTTAGAAAAATAATGTCCCTTATTGAAAAAAAAGGGAATCCTACTCCATTAACCAATGAAATTTATTTTGAAGCCTGGACGTCACTGCTTTATTCCGATATTTATGCGTTAAGGTTTGATTACAACACTGAAGAACAATTCAATGCCTTAAATAAAAAAATTTTAGCCCTTGAAATTGATCTGAACCAATTACTCATTAAAAAAATAAATTTAGATTCCAATCAAACAAATAATGTTAAACAATTAAAACGTATCGATAACTTGCATCATTTTTTTCTATTTAATAAATTTAAATTAAAAGCAGCATGTTGTTATAAACTTTCGAAATTTTTTACAACGGTCCTCAATTTTGAAAAATCGATTTATTATCTTGAAAAGGCAACTCAGTTTTTTAACGAAGGTGCGAAAAGATCCATTCATCCTCATCAAAAAAAAGAATTTATAAAAATGGCGTGTAAAGCTAAAAAACGCACTCAACTTATTCAGCAACGATTATCAAAAAATCCCTATGGCGCATTGACCCCTCCTTTAAAACAATTAGTCATTTATCTGGAGAAAGTACCTCAATCATTAACCCAGTGGACCATTGTGAATAAGCGCTCGTTATTTCCTGCTAAAAACACGCCCAAAGCCATGAAACATTCTTCGCTCTACCCGAGCAAACGAAAAAGGGGATTAGGCCACCCCTTTCCGGGTCCTCACACAAAAAAAAGAGACGTTCATCCCGCTTCTCCGATATCCACCCCCTCCTGGGAAACCGAAGGTAAACACCTGATGAATCAATTCAGATTATTAAAAATAAACGATAATCTTGAGGGAATTTTAAAACCATTTCATCCCCGCGCATTAAACGAACGGACTGCCCTTGTTCATAACAATTATGCAATCACGTTAATCGAAGGTTTATGCACGCCTCATCCCTCCCGTTCTCATGCTACAAAGCGCGACGTTTTGATTCGCGCAAAAAAGCAATTTATACAATCGGCCTACTGTTATACGCAGGCCGGTCTCCTCAAACAAAAAGGTAAAATCATCGCATGTATTAATCACATAACGGCCAGTTTAGAAAAATTAAGTGGGTTCGTGAATCCCAATGCGCAAGAAACAGCGCACAGGTCCACACCTAAAAAATACACTTTTCGTAAAAAAAGTAAAATGAACAATCAAACACCTTATTATTTAACGCGCACTTTCTTTAAACGTTTATCTGTCGAAGAGACCCTTTCTACCACAAACACACTTGACTATTCCTATTAAATTAAAGGATAGAAATAGATTCGTTCAATCGCTTTAAATCATGTTAGAATTGCACAGAAATTTTTAGTCTTCCATTCAAAAAAAACGGAGTCCTTCGCATGACTTATCACGCTATTCAGATCCCACCTTTTGGCAAGGCAATCTCGGTAAACGCCGATTATTCTCTCAATGTACCCGAAGAACCCATTATTCCTTTCATTGAAGGGGATGGGATTGGAATCGATATCACGCCAGCGATGCAGTACGTTGTCAATGCCGCTATCAAAAAAGCGTATGGTGATAAACGTCGGATTGCGTGGATGGAAATCTATGCCGGTGATAAAGCCACTCGGATTTATGGCGATAACCAGTGCTTACCCGATGAAACGCTTGCTGCAATACGTCATTATGTCGTCTCTATCAAAGGTCCTTTAACGACACCGGTTGGTGGTGGTATTCGCTCTTTAAATGTTGCTTTGCGCCAACAATTGGATCTTTATGTGTGTTTACGGCCTATCCGTTATTTCAAAGGTGTACCGAGCCCATTACGTGAACCTGACAAAACCCATATGGTTATTTTCAGAGAAAATTCTGAAGATATTTACGCGGGCATTGAATGGCAAGCAGACAGTCAAGAAGCCAAAAAAATGATCGCTTTTTTACAACACGACATGGGCGTTAAAAAAATTCGTTTTCCTGCACAGTGTGGTATTGGCATTAAACCGGTGTCAAAAGAAGGTTCACAACGTTTAGTCAAGCGCGCCATTCAATATGCTATCGACCACGATCTTCCTTCAGTCACTTTAGTGCATAAAGGGAATATTATGAAATTTACTGAAGGTGCGTTTAAAGAGTGGGGCTATGCAGTCGCGAAAGAACAATTTGGCGCGAAACTGCTCAATGGAGGGCCTTGGATGCAATTAAAAAATCCAAAAACAGAAAAAGAGATTATCATTAAAGATTTCATCGCGGATGCTTTTTTACAACAGATTTTACTACGTCCTGAAGAATATAGCGTCATAGCGACCTTAAATCTAAACGGTGATTACATTTCAGATGCTTTAGCGGCCCAAGTGGGTGGCATCGGCATTGCGCCAGGTGCTAATTTGAGCGATAACGTTGCGATGTTTGAAGCCACACACGGCACAGCGCCTAAATATGCAGGCCAAAATAAGGTCAATCCAGGCTCGTTAATTCTATCTGCCGAAATGATGCTCCGTTATCTCGGTTGGAATGAAGCCGCGTGTCATATTATAACGGGCATGGAAGGCGCTATCCAATCCAAAACGGTCACCTATGATTTCGCCCGTTTAATGAACAATGCGAAAGAAGTGAGTTGTTCTGATTTCGCTCAATCTATTGTCGATCATATGTGTCACAAACAGTCCTTAACCGCGACAACTTTTTAAAAACCAATGTTCATAACACCCACGTTTAAGAGAGAGAAAACGCTCATTCTCTCTTAAATTGTTTGTCTTAAACCTTCACTTTTCAGTAAAAAATCATTATCCCCTTTAAAAAGGCTTAAAATTAAGCAAATTCGCAAATCCTTAAATTTAGACTAGGCTAAAAATAAAGGGAATTAATTTTTTCAACATGGACTACCCAGCAGATAAAACAACAGTGAAACTCATCTTCGGAGAAATCACGGATTTTAGAGATTAGACAGGAGGGCTACCATGTTTAGCAAAGAGCTTGAAGTCAGTTTAAATTCTATATTTAAACAAGCTCGTGAAAAACGTTATGAATATTTAACCGTTGAGCATCTATTATTAGCACTTTTAGATGAACCTTCAGCTGTTGCTGCACTAAAAGCCTGCGGAGCAAATTTAAATCGGCTTAAAAATGAGATTAGTAATTTTATTGCAGCGACCACGCCTTTGTTTCCTCAAACGGATCCGAATCTTGATATACAACCCACTTTAGGCTTTCAGCGCGTATTACAACGTGCGATTTTCCAAGTGCAATCGAGCGGAAAAACCCAAGTGCATGGCGTTAACATTTTAGCGGCTATCTTTGGCGAACAAGATAGTCAAGCGATTTATTTTTTACGTCGAGAAAATGTTACGCGTTCAGACGTGTCTAATTATATCTCACAAGGTTTACCTAAATTACAGGATCATTTAGAACCTAAATTAAATCAGTTTATGACGGAAGAAGAAATTACGGTAGAAGGCCCTGGAAATAGTCCATTAGAACTTTATGCAATTAATTTAAACAACAAAGCCCGTCTTGGAAAAATTGATCCGTTAATTGGTCGGGAAGAAGAACTCGCACGTGTTATTCAAATTCTTTGTCGTCGTAGAAAAAATAATCCTTTATTAGTCGGTGAAGCAGGCGTGGGAAAAACGGCTATTGTAGAAGGGTTGGCGAAAGCCATTATTGAAAAAAAAGTTCCTCAGGTATTGGCCAACAGCACGCTTTACTCTTTAGATCTTGGAAGTTTATTGGCCGGAACCAAATATCGAGGAGACTTTGAAAAACGATTTAAATCGTTACTCGCACAGCTTAAACAAGAACCTCAATCTGTTCTGTTCATTGATGAAATTCATGTGGTTATTGGTGCCGGTGCTGCGTCAGGTGGTGTTATGGACGCGTCTAATTTAATTAAGCCATTATTGACTACCGGTGAATTAAAATGTATCGGTGCAACAACTTACCAAGAGTATCGCAGCATTTTTGAAAAAGATCGGGCTTTAGCAAGACGTTTCCAAAAAATAGATGTTCCTGAACCTAATTTAGAAGAAACGATTGCCATTTTACGTGGACTGCGTGATAGATTGGAAGCACATCACCATGTCAAGTATCGTATGACGGCTTTACGAGCCAGTGTGGAACTTGCTTCGCGTTATTTACCCGATCGTTTCTTGCCGGATAAAGCCATTGATATCGTCGATGAAGCCGGTGCTTTTCAAGCCTTACGACCGAATAGTAAACGAAAACAAATTATTGGTATTCATGAAATCGAAGCCATTGTTGCGAAGATGGTACGCATTCCGACACGAAGTGTTTCCGCCTCCGATAAAAGCCGTTTGCGCCATTTAGAAACGAAATTAAAAGCACGCGTATTTGGTCAAGACAAAGCCATTAAAAACCTATGTGCTGCAATGAAATTAACCCGCTCTGGTCTACGAGAAACCAATAAAACCATCGGCTCCTTTCTTTTCGCAGGCCCCACGGGCGTGGGTAAAACAGAAGTAACACGTCAACTGGCCGAATTGATGGGAATCGAATTATTGCGCTTCGATATGTCTGAATATATGGAGAGACATAGCGTATCTCGTCTCATTGGTGCTCCTCCGGGCTATATTGGTTACGACCAAGGCGGTTTACTGACTGAAGCCGTAACAAAACATCCACATGCGGTTTTATTGTTGGATGAAATAGAAAAAGCGCATCCTGATATTTTTAACCTCTTATTGCAAGTGATGGATCACGGCAGTTTAACCGATACGAATGGTCGAAAAACCGACTTTAGTCATATTATTTTAGTCATGACCAGTAATGCGGGTGCAGAACAACTGAGTCGTCAAAAAATCGGTTTTATTCCTAATCTCAATCAAGCTGAAAATTCCGAAGCCATCAAACGGGTATTTTCACCTGAATTTCGTAATCGCTTAGATGCCACCATTTATTTTAACTATTTAAATGCCTCCATCGTTTCACAAGTGGTCGATAAATATTTGCATGAATTAGAAATACAACTCGAAAAGAAACATGTCACCTTGCAGGTAGACAAACCGGCCCGTATCTGGCTTGCGAAACATGGTTATGACAGAATGATGGGAGCACGCCCTATGATGCGTCTCATTCAAGAAAAAATTAAAAAACCCATTGCTGATGAATTGCTTTTTGGACGTTTAATACACGGCGGCCACTTAACATTACTTTGCAAGCATGACGAATTACAACTTCACATTTCTGAAAAAAGAAATGTGATCATGCCCCCCCAAAATAAAAACTTAACTCAAGCACCAATTAGTTCGGCTTAGATTTTTCTGGATCAGCGCCCTTACCACGGAAAATGATCCGACCTTTACTGAGATCATAGGGCGTAATTTCCACTTTCACCTTATCACCTGTGAGCACCCGAATATAACTTTTTCGCATTCGCCCAGAAATATGAGCATTAATAATATGTCCATTTTCCAACTCCACTTTAAATAGAGTATTCGGTAAAGTTTCTATAACTGTACCTTCCATCACTACTTGATCTTCTTTAGCCATAATCTACCTAAAAAACAATACATCCACGCATGAACATCGCTATGTTGCCGTAAAAATTATTATTTTACAATAACATTTTTTTTATCGAATCGGTATACTATGTTATAAATTGAAACGATGATAGGAAATTCGCTGATGGACCATTTATCCCATGTACATGATCATGCAAAAAAAATAGGTGATAAACTCCAACAACGCCATTTAAAATTAGTCACGTGTGAATCATGCACAGGCGGACAATTAGCGCAAACCATCACCAGTATCCCGGGGGCTTCTGCTTGGTTTGAATGCGGATGGGTGACCTATTCCCTTTTATCCAAACAACAACTCTTAGGAATTGATCCCGCGTTATTAAAACAATACGGCCCAGTGAGTGAAGAAACAGTACTTGCGATGGCAAAAGCCGCTTTAGCAAAAAGTGCAGCCCAATTGAGTATCGCGATTACAGGAATAGCAGGTCCTGAAGGCGGAACAAAAAAAAATCCGGTGGGTACGCTATGGATGGCGTGGGTAGGCAACACATTGAGCAAAACACACTGTCAACATTATTCCGGTGAACGACTTATTATTCGTTATAATGCAGTCGAGTTTGCCCTAAAAACATTACTCAATTTACTCAACGAGGGAGTTGGCTTTTAAACGAATCGCAGATTAAAGGATTGACTCGATCTTTTTTATGGATAATGACTATAAAAAAATTATTTCGTGCACGGTGGGATCAGATGCTTATTGGATGATATCTCCAACCGGGGATGGAAATTGCGGCCTATACGCATTTGCTTGCGCTTTAATTGACGCCATTACAACCCATAAACTGAGCTTAGACGCTGATCGCTTCAAACATTTCAAAACAACGTTACTGAACCATTTACCCTGCGGCAATCTTAAAGAATGCTTAGCGGATCCTTTGAGTAATTTTGAACAATTTAAGGCTTTTTTACTCCACAGGCCCGAATCCTATACACTTAAAAAATTAACACAGGAACTTTCGAATGCATTACGTCAAATTGGTTATGATGGCTACATTGAACTTTTAAAAAAAGAAATGAAAATCGATCACCTTGACGTCACTGATCAAACATTAAATCAAGATAAAATGCATATCGGCTTTGAAATTTTAGTTCCCTTAGCCGCTTATTTTAAGATCAATTTAGGTTTACTCGCCTATAACGCAAGTACACAACGATATTACTGGGCTTATTCTCCCGACACTACACAACCCGTCTTTTTACTCATCAATCTTAAAGCCCATTGGAACTACTTACTTCCGAAAAAACAAACACAGGGTTTAACCCAGTTTTTACCCGACCCGTCTATTTCGCCTTCGAAACGTATCCACGAAATAATTAAAAAATTGATTATCAAATCGACTTATCATGTCACGAAACTAAAATGGAGGATTCGGAATTTAAAACGACCGTTGTTTCGTGTTCATAAAGCCCCTCATCCTGAAACGAGTCAAAATTTAACTGCTTTTTACGAAAATTTATCCCTTGATCATCACCTACACATTGATGAATCAACAATCACCGTCGATGAATCTATGATCACCATCATGGAGACGCTCCATCATCTCGATTCCAACACATTTACGATACTTTTAAATAAACAAGCCTTAAAACCGATTGAAAAGGATCTGGTGACTACGCCCTATGTCACTCACCATCCAACTGATCCACTGGCAATCCATTTGCAAAATCATGCGGTGCTTCATTTTTTAAAAGAAAGTTATTCGCTCATTTTTAAGGAAAAATCGACACGTTTATCGCTATTTTTTAACTCCCACACAACCCATTCTTCGATAGAAAAAATACCAACTACTTCTAAAAATTGTAATCAATAATCAAAGGGGCATGATCTGAAAATCGTTGATCTTTATAAATCATAGCCGATTTAATTTTATTTTTGATCTCTTTTGAAACGATCTGATAATCAATTCGCCACCCCACATTATTTTCCCACGCGCGACCCCGATGAGACCACCAGGTATAGTGATCGGGTTGTGGGTTCAACGCTCGAAAAGCATCTACGTAACCGATAGGTCCCAATACCTGAGTCAACCACGCGCGCTCTTGAGGTAAAAATCCAGAATTTTTTTGATTGCACCGCCAATTTTTTAAATCAATGGGTTTGTGTGCAATATTCCAGTCTCCACAAATAATAAAGTCACCTGCTTGTTGACGTTGTTTTTTTAAAATAGGCAAATAAGAATCCAAAAATTGAAATTTAAGACGTTGACGAGATTCTCCGCTGCTGCCCGATGGCATATACAAAGAAGCAATGCTTAATTGAGAAAAATGAAGTTGAATATATCGACCTTCTTTATCCGCACAGGCCCAACCTAAACCTGTTGTGACATTGTTTGGTTTTAGTCGGCTATATATCGCCACGCCACTGTACCCTTTTTTTTCGGCATCAAAAAAATAGGCCTCATAGCCTTGAATAAAAACTGAATCATTGAGTTGATGTTTTTGCGCTTTCGTTTCCTGTAAGCAAACCACATCGGCATCTTGATGCTTCAACCACTCAAAAAACCCTTTTCGCGCGGCAGAGCGAATACCATTCACATTTAAAGAAATAATACGCATTTTTAGTTTAAAACGGTAATTTGAGTTCGGGATTTCTCGCCAATAACGCCGATCGGAATAAATCCTGAATACGTGTTAACGCCATGACGTTATCCGCTTCAAATCGAAGAATTAAATAAGGACTGGTATTCGACGCGCGAACCAAGCCCCAACCATCTCTAAACTCAGCGCGAATACCGTCTATTTTAATCAATGTTGCATCAGGAAAATTGACGTGTATTTGGAAATCCTGCATAAATGAAAATTTTTTATGTTCTGCAATGGCGACTTTTAATTCGGGCGTGTGAATACGATTCGGTAACTCCGCAAAGAGAGCACTGACACTTTTTTCAGTCTTTGCAAGAATTTCTAATAATCGAGCAGCCGTATATAACCCGTCATCAAAACCATACCAACGTTCTTTAAAAAAAATATGTCCGCTCATTTCGCCCGCTAATAATGCGCCTGTTTCTTCTAACTTCGCTTTCATAATGGAATGACCTGTTTTCCACATTAATGATCGGCCACCCTTTCTCGCAATGAGTTTTGCCAAATGACTGGTAGATTTAATATCATAAATAATAAGTGCGCCGGGATTACGCGATAAGACATCGGCCGCATACACCATCATTTGTCTATCGGGCCATATAATTTCACCGTGATTTGTCACCACACCCAATCGATCGCCATCACCATCTAAGGCAAGTCCGATATCGGCTTGATGTTCTTTTACACACGCAATCAGATCATTTAAATTTTCAGGAACGCTTGGATCGGGATGATGGTTGGGAAAATGACCATCCACCTCACAAAATAACTCAATCACCTCACACCCTAATCGACGCAATAATTCAGGGGCAACCACTGCACCCACGCCGTTTCCACAATCTAAGACCACACGTAAAGGCCTTGCTAAAGAAATGATTTGTGTAATTTGATTCAGATACGCTTCCGTAACGGATAGTTGTTGATACGATCCTTTTTCCTCCGACACAAAGCCACCTGCTTGAACACGTCGATAGAGCGCATCAATTGCATCGCCAGATAGGCTTTTCCCTGCTAAAACAATCTTTAAGCCATTATAATTGGATGGATTATGGCTTGCCGTTAACATCACTCCCGAGTGATATTGCAAATGCTTTGTTGCGAAATAAAGTACGGGACTTGGAACTTGGCCGATATCAATCACCTGGCAACCGCTATCTTGTAATCCGTGATGCAGCGCTTCTGCTAAAAGAGGGCCTGATAAACGTCCATCACGCGCTGTAATGATCGTCTTCTCGCCTTCTCGTTTCGCAACACTCGCTATCGCTTGACCCAGAATATAAATCGATTCTGGCGTTATCGATTCTCCAACAACACCGCGAATATCATAGGCTCGAAAAATAGTTTTGGGGATCGCTGTACAAGAAATAGGTTCCATATCACCTCTACTTTACTGAAATTTACTGAAAAATTAAAAAAATACCGGCCTTAAAAGAAAAAATTGAATGTTGACGTATAAAATTTGTTCCAACTCGACTAAAAATAGACGACCTCGATTCACCTGTTTTACCCAACTTACTCACAGCTTACTAAAGACATCTTCACTTCATATGGTGGTTGCATAATACATAAACCACATGATATTGTGTTATATCATTTCCGTAGGCATAATTCCTCACAACTTATTTAGGGAGCATCCATGAGCGGGCTTTCATCCGAACAAATGACTTCTTCTCTTCTGCTTAACAGCGCTGAGATTCTACTACCTGAAGAGGGATCAGAACAAGAGAACACATCAACCTGTACATTACAGGTCATCAAACGTAATGGTAAACTGGTTGATTACGATCCCAGTAAAATCAGAGTCGCTATTACAAAAGCCTTTCTCGCTGTAGAAGGTGGACAAGCGGCGTTATCAACGCGCATCCATGAACGCGTATCGCAACTCACGCAACAAATCACAACTATCCTACAACAACGTCATCCGCAGGGCGGGACATTATCGATTGAGACAATACAAGATCAAGTCGAGCTCGCGTTAATGCGGGTGGAAGCCCATCAAGTCGCGCGGGCTTATGTGCTTTATCGCGAAGAACGTCGAAAAATGCGTGCAGAAACGAAGCCACACTCTGAAATTCAATTACAAATAACCTTAACGGACGGTAGCCAACGTCCACTGGATCTCATTCAATTAAGTTTATTGATCACAGAAACCTGTAACGATTTAAAAGACGTTAAACATGAGCGCATCTTACAAGAAACCTTACGTAATCTCTATGATGGAATGCCTGCCGCTGACATTGACAAAGCGCTGATTATCAGCGCGCGATCACTCGTTGAACACGATCCACAGTATACCTATGCGACTGCACGCTTTTTATTACGCACCTTATATGCCGAAGCGCTCCATTTTCTTGAGCTACCCCTGCACACCCACCGTCATTCGGGTATCTATTCCCATTATTTTCAACACTATATTAAACGCGGTATCCAGTTAGAATTGCTGGATCCGCAATTACACACGTTTGATTTAGAACAATTAAGTCAGGCACTTCTTCCTGAACGTGATCAACAGTTTACTTATCTTGGGTTACAAACCCTCTATGACCGCTACTTTTTACACGCCGATCATATCCGCTTTGAATTGCCTCAAGCATTCTTTATGCGTGTTGCGATGGGACTTGCGCAACACGAGAGCAACAAAAATGATCGTGCAATTGAGTTTTATCATTTATTATCCTCCTTTGACTATATGGCCTCCACGCCAACATTATTTAATTCCGGGACACTGCGTCCACAGCTCTCCAGTTGCTTCTTAACCACGGTGACCGATGATCTCGACCACATTTACAGCGCCATAAAAGATAATGCCTTACTTTCAAAATTTGCAGGGGGTCTCGGTAATGACTGGACGCCCGTTCGTGCCATGGGTGCGCGCATTAAAGGCACGAATGGTAAATCGCTCGGCGTCGTCCCTTTTTTAAATGTCGCCAACGCTTCCGCTGTCGCCGTCAATCAAGGCGGTAAACGTAAAGGTGCCGTCTGTGCCTATTTAGAAACCTGGCATTTAGATATCGAAGAATTTCTCGAATTACGAAAAAATACCGGTGATGACAGACGTCGTACGCACGATATGAACACGGCAAATTGGGTCCCCGATTTATTTATGAAGCGGCTGATGAAAGGGGAAAACTGGACATTATTCTCACCGGATGAAACGCCTGATTTACATGATGCGTTTGGCTCAGCCTTTGAAGAAAAATATCAAGCCTATGAAGCGAAAGCGTTGCGCGGCGAAATTAAAAATTTCAAAACCATCCCTGCTGCGACGTTATGGCGAAAAATGCTAAGTTTGTTATTTGAAACGGGCCATCCTTGGATTACGTTTAAAGATCCCTGTAACTTACGTTCACCGCAACAGCATGTAGGCACCATTCATAGCTCCAATTTATGTACAGAAATTACGCTCAACACGTCTATTGACGAAATTGCCGTTTGTAATTTAGGCAGTATTAATCTTCCTCAGCACCTCACTGAATCGGGTGAAATTGAAAAAACAAAACTGCGTCAAACCATTCGCACGGCAATTCGCATGTTAGATAATGTCATTGATATCAATTATTATACGGTCCCTCAAGCACGTCGTTCTAATTTAAAGCATCGTCCTATCGGTCTCGGTCTGATGGGATTCCAAGATGCCTTATATCAGTTACGACTCCCTTATGCTTCAGACGCTGCCATTACTTTTGCCGATCAGACCATGGAATTGATAAGCTATTACGCGATAGAAGCGTCCAGTGATTTAGCTCATGAACGAGGCGCTTATGAAAGTTTTCCCGGCTCATTGTGGAGTCAGGGTGTTTTACCGCTCGATTCCATTGCACGATTACAAAAAGCCCGCGGGGAATTTCTCGATCAAGATCGAACGGCTCGTCTTGATTGGGATACATTACGAAAAAAAGTGATGCATGGCATGCGTCATTCAAATTGCATGGCCATTGCACCGACAGCGACTATTTCCAATATTTGTGGTGTATCGCAATCGATAGAGCCCACGTACCAAAATCTTTTTGTAAAATCGAATATGTCGGGTGAATTTACGATGATCAACCCCTATTTAATCAATGATCTAAAATTACTGGGATTATGGGACGCTGTGATGCTCAATGATCTTAAATATTATGACGGGAGCTTGCAAAAAATTGAACGGATTCCTGATCATTTAAAACAGCTGTACGCTACCGCTTTTGAAATTCCTGCACATTGGCTCGTAGAAGCCGGATCACGCCGTCAAAAATGGATTGACCAAAGTCAATCGTTAAATCTTTATATGGCGCACGCATCGGGCAAAAAGCTGGATGAACTTTATAAACAGGTTTGGTTAAAGGGGTTAAAAACAAGCTACTACTTACGGACAATGGGTGCAACACATACTGAAAAGGCGACGTTGGCGAAAAGTCATCTCAATTCAGTACACATGAACACCGTCGCAACTCCCGCGTGCTCGATAGTGGATCCGGATTGCGAATCTTGTCAATAAACAATCCTAAAATACAGAGCTGAATAATTAAGCGTAATATAATGTAGGAATACGGGAATACATCCTGTTATTCATTAACGATAGAGGATCTTAAAAGATGACTGCAACCACTGAACAAGCAATCGGTAGCGGCTTTACCGGTCTAGAAACACTTGAAGTAGGCGCCGCGCGTGTACACGTTGATGATAAAAAAATCATTAATTGTCGTGCGGATTTAAATCAATTAGTCCCTTTTAAATATAAATGGGCGTGGGAAAAATATTTAGCGGCCTGCGCGAATCATTGGATGCCACAAGAGATCAATATGTCCGCAGATATCGCTTTATGGCGCGACGCAAAAGGACTCCGCGAGGATGAACGACTCATTGTCGAGCGCAGTTTAGGTTTTTTCTCAACAGCCGATTCGCTGGTTGCCAACAATTTGGTTTTAGCCGTCTATCGCCATATTACAAACCCTGAATGTCGACAATACTTACTCCGGCAAGCCTTTGAAGAAGCTTTACATACCCATGCTTATCAATATGTCATCGAAAGCTTAGGGATGGACGAAGCACGGATTTTCAATATGTACCGTGAGCTCCCCACCGTTGCTAAAAAAACAGAATGGGCGCTTCCTTTTACGCAAAGTTTAGCCGATCCCAATTTCCGTACAGGCACTCCGGAAACTGATCAACGTTTATTGCGTGATTTAATTGCTTTTTATGTGGTCTTTGAAGGCATATTTTTCTATGTTGGTTTTTCACAAATTCTCAGTATGGGTCGGCAAAATAAAATGACGGGAACCGCCGAGCAGTTTCAATATATTTTACGTGATGAATCCATGCATTTGAATTTTGGTATCGATGTTATTAATCAGATCAAATTGGAAAACCCTCATCTATGGACACCTGAATTCAAACGTTATGTCATTAATCTCATTAAAGAAGGCGTTGATTTAGAATATCAGTATGCCTTAGATACACTACCACGCGGTATTCTTGGATTAAATGCAAACCTGATGTGGGATTATTTACGTTTCATTGGTAACCGACGTTTCACGCAAATCGGTTTGGCTGAGCAATATCCCGGTGTTAGCAACCCTCTACCTTGGATGAGTGAAATCATCGATCTCAAAAAGGAGAAAAATTTCTTTGAAACACGGGTCACCGAATATCAAACGGGCGGAAGCTTAAATTGGGATGATTAAACATTCCTCATTGAGAAAGGAGCCTTGTTATCTCAACACACTGCTCCTTTTTTTATGAACGATTTTTTTTTCCTAAAAAACTCAAAAAATAATTAAACGCCGTTAACGCGCTAATCCAAAACGGGATAGGCCAATCGGTCACGAACGCTAAAAGAATACCGAACCACACCATCAAAACACCCAACACCACCGTTAAAAACAAACCACTAGCAACACACTGTGTCCAATTTAAGGCAGAGGCTGCGGGTCCTATCAATAACGTAAAGACTAAAAGTACACCCACTACTTGACTGGTGACCGTAACAGCCACTGCCACAATAATCATAAACACAATCGAAATAAACGATAAAGAAACTCCTTTTGCTTCGGCTAATTCGGGTTCCAAACTAGAGAATAATAAAGGTCGTGCGATAATACTTAACGCACATAAACTAAGAATAGAATCAATCAACATCATGTTTATTAAATGGGATGACACCCCTAAAAGATTACCGAAAAGTATCGTCATCGCTTGCACGGCATACTGCGTATAAAGATGTAAAAATAAAACGCCTAATCCTAAGGACAACGCCAAAATGACACCAATGGTGATATCGCTTTTATTCACTCTGTGACCTAAGCACCCCATTCCTATTGCTGCGAATACGGTCAAAAACAATTGTCCCATCACGGGTGTTAAACCCACTAAGCCGGCGCCTGTCGCGCCTGCAAATCCGATATGACCGAGCGCATGGCCCGCAAATGCTAATTTGCGGATGAGCATAAAATAGCCTACGAAACCTGCTAGAACGGCAGCAATCGTGCCTGCAATCAACGCGTTTCGTAAAAAATAATAATCAAACAGAGAAATGATCAAGGTCGGGTCGACAATGGTTGACATGATGATGGAATCCTAATTCTTTATTGATGACAAAAAGTTGCTGTTCGTGCTGAATAACGTCTATATCCATGCCATACAGTTCACTCAATTTTTTACTATTAATAATTTCATTGACTAAACCAATCACGGCGTGACCTTTCGCCAAATAAAGTACTCTATCAACACTGGTTAACAACGGGTTAATATCATGTGAAGTAAACAAGATGGTCATGCCATAGTCCAAACGAATCGTATTAATTAAATGAACCAATGCAGCCTGGTAATGGGGATCTAAATTCATCAGTGGTTCATCCAGCAATAAAATTTTGGGTTTATTCAATAATGCTTGCGCTAATAATAAACGTTGACGTTCTCCTCCCGACAAACGATTATACGGTCGATGCGCGATAGTTTCAGCGTTTACCAAATGGATAACACGCTGCAATTCCTGTTTTTTTTTTGAATTTAAAAAAGGTAAACCCCATTGATATCCTTTTAAATTAGCACCTAACCATGCATAAGCACTCAAATTATTGTTATTGTTTTGTCGCATCTGAGGCATATAGCCAATAAAAGGGGCGCCTTGATGAATCGCTTGTCCAAATAATGAAATCGATCCGTGGATAGGTCGAATTAAACCTAAAATAGAACGGAGTAATGTACTTTTTCCAGCCGCATTCGCGCCTAAAATAGCAACAAATTCTCCCCCCTTAATAGACGCTGTAAAATTTTGAAAAATACAACGTGGCCCATAGGCAAGACTAAGCTGTTTAAATTCAATGGCGTTCATTGAGCACATACTCCACCCGTTTCAATTGATCGTTCATCCACTGATAATAAGTGGTTGACACTGGTTGAGTTTCGGTAACACCTATAATAGGAATCCCATTTAATTCTGCTTGATGTAATAAATAAAAGACTAAAGGACTACTGACTTGACGATTGAAAAAAACCAGTTTGACACGATGTTGCTGTAATTGACGTTGGAAATCTTGAACCTGTTGGGGGCTCGGTTCCACACCATTCATCATACTGTGTTGAAAAGCGATTCCTTCCATACGAAATCCTAACGCCTGTGCCATATAACCGAATATAGGCTCTGTTGCAATCACCGAAATATTGGGATGCTGACGTTTTATACGCTTTATCAGTTGGTATAACTTTTTCTGCTGCGCCATAAATGCCTGATAATGAGCTTGATATTGCTGACGATGCTGAAAATCAATTGTCATTAAAAATTGGCTCAAAGCTTGCGCATAAACCGACATGGTATGGGGATCGTACCAAATGTGAGGATTATCCCCTTCTTTTTTATGCATTAAATCAGCAACGCACATCACGGTTCTTTGGGAATTTTTTTGTACATTTAATAGGTTTTTTATCCAGGAATCATAACCTAAACCATTATAAACAATGAGATCCCCTCGTTCCAAAACCTTAGCAATATGCGGTGTTAAACTAAATAAATGCGGATCCTGAAAAGGTTGATTCAGAATGGTGGTTACTTTTACAAAATCACCACCCATTTCTTTTGCAACGTCACCATAAAAATTTTCAGCAGCGATAACTTGAATCGGTTTTGCTATACTAGACGATGTAAAGCCGATGGCCAATAGCAAAATGCAGTATTGAAAAAATTTGAACATTAAAAACTCTTTATGTGTCAACCTACTCGCATGATAGTCACGTTTTATTCAAATCGGTATTCCATCCAATGGTGTAGCAAGTTTTCAGTAAGCCGTTATACTATATCAAACTTGTCACGATAAATTATGGGACATTATGGGCAAAATTATTGCTATCGTAAATCAAAAAGGGGGAGTGGGTAAAACCACCACCTCCATTAATCTTGCCGCATCGATGGCTTTATTAGAACAAAAAACGCTATTAATTGATCTCGATCCTCAAGCCAATGCAACCACTGGCAGTCTATTACAAAAAGAATATAAATCGCATAGTGCCCAGGTATTATTAGGCGAAATTTCAATCGAGCACAGTTTAATCGTAACGCCCGGAAAATATACATTAATACCGGGTTCAGGAAATTTAACGCATGCTGAAATTCAACTCTTAAAAACCGAACAACGTGAATATACACTCAAAAAAAAGCTAATGCCCTTGGCAGATCATTATGATTATATTCTGTTCGATTGTCCGCCATCCTTAAATATATTAACAATTAATGCATTAGTTGCCGCTCAGTCGGTTATTATTCCCGTGCAATGTGAATATTTTGCTTTAGAAGGTTTAAGTAATCTCATGAACACATTACACAGTTTACGTGCGACTGCCAATGCCAACTTATATATTCATGGGATACTTCGTACGCTATTTGACGGTCGGAATAGTCTCGCCAAACAAGTTTCAGAAGAGCTCTCGATGCATTTTAAAGATAAACTGTATACGACGCGAATACCACGCAACATTCGACTTGCAGAAGCACCGAGTCATGGACAACCCGCTTTATTGTATGATCCTCAATCCAATGGAAGTCAGGCCTATTTAAATTTAGCCAAAGAAATATTAACCCGTGACGGCCGTGCTATTCCATCGATACATGCATCCACCGATACCCCCGCGAACGTTTTTTTAAAAAAACGTTCGCGTTCCCCTGAAAAAACATCATCCATTGAGCAGGTACTCGGATGAAAAAATCTCGTTTAGGTCGAAATCTTGATATGTTATTAAGCGGTCAACCGTTTGAAGATTTAGTACAAACAACACAAACGCTTAAAAAAGAAGAACTTTGTCATTTACCTATTGAATACATGCAAGCCGGTCGTTATCAGCCGAGAAGAGAATTTACCCAAGATGCACTCGAAGATTTAGCGCACTCAATACGCATGCAAGGGATTATTAATCCTATTGTGGTACGCCTTATTGAGAAAAACCGCTACGAAATTATCGCCGGTGAACGTCGTTGGCGCGCTGCTCAATTAGCGCATCTTAATGAAGTGCCTGTACTTGTCAAAGACATTTCAGATGAAACCGCTCTCGCATTGTCCTTGATCGAAAATATTCAACGCCAGGATTTAAATCCACTGGAAGAAGCCGAAGGGATACAACGATTGATTCATGAATTTAAACTCACGCATCAAGAAATTGGCACGACCTTAGGTCGTTCACGCAGTACGATTACCAATTTACTTCGTTTATTACATTTAGCACCTCCCGTAAAACGTTTATTACAACAAGGACAACTTGAAATGGGCCACGCAAGAGCTTTACTGAGTTTATCCAGTCCTCTACAAATTCAAGCGGCTGAGAAAATTGTAAAAAATAAATTATCGGTTCGCGAAGCGGAACGTTTTGTACAAAAGCTGGAACTTACTTCGACCAAAACGATTCAACCTTTCCATGGTGATGCGGATGTACAACAATTAGAACGTAAGCTATCGGAATTATTAGGAACGAAAGTTTACTTTAAACAAACGGAAAAAGGGAAAGGTCAACTTATCATTCATTATAATAGTTTAGACGAACTGGATGGTATCTTGACCCATTTGAATTAACTTTTTCAATGATTGAGTAACCTTCAAACGCTAGTAATTTATCACCTAATCGTTATAATGAGGACATTGAAAAACTTACGAAATGGCTAGCATTCATGGAAAATAAAACAATTCTTCACGGACAGCATAAAAAAAATGGGGCGATACTCGTCAATTTTGCCGGCTGGGAAATGCCGTTGCATTATGGTTCACAAATACAAGAACATCATGTTGTCAGACAAGACAGTGGTTTATTTGATGTTTCGCACATGCTTGCTGTCGATATTATAGGTCAAGCCGCATTACCCTATCTTAGTTTTTTATTCGCTAACAATCCGCAACGTCTTATTCCGGGAAAAGCCTTATATACCTGCATGTTAAATGATGCCGGTGGAGTCTTAGACGATTTAATTGTGTATCAACTTTCTGAACACATTTATCGTATCGTCATTAACGCCGCGAATCGGCACTCTGATCTGGATTGGATGAAAAAACAAGCGCAGAATTTCCCGACGATTTCGATCGTTGAACGGACCGATCTCGCCATTATTGCCATTCAAGGTCCTCATGCGATAACAAAAACGCTACAAGCCTTCAATGCGCATCAACAGTCCTTAATAAGCGCATTAAAGCCGTTTCATTGTCTCCACGATAATCATTGGTTTATCGCAAGAACCGGTTATACCGGTGAGGATGGGCTCGAGGTTATTTTACCCCTGCATGAAGCGGAAAATTTCTGGCAACGTCTCATTGAATTAGGGAGTAAACCATGCGGATTAGGCGCACGGGATACCTTGCGACTCGAAGCAGGATTAAATTTACAAGGTTCAGATATGGATATCACCACGACTCCTTTAGAATCCAACCTGGCGTGGACCGTGGCGTGGGATCCGATTGATCGCAGTTTTATCGGCCGTCAAGCACTCAACCAACAAAAAGAAAATCTCACGCGCAAACTTGTTGGGTTGGTACTCGAAGAAAAAGGACGTATTCTACGTAACCATCAAAAAATTATTACACCAAAAGGAGAAGGTGAAATCACCAGCGGGAGTTACTCACCGACGTTAGGTACTTCCATTGCGTTGGGTAGAATCCCTTACGCACACCATGAAGATTATTGTGATGTTATCATGGGCACGAAGCAATACACCGCACGTATCGTTAAACCTCCTTTTATACGAAAAGGAAAAAAAACGTTTCACTAAGAATTAAATTTATAGTTATATAAAAGAGCCATTAGCATGAAAAATTTACCTGAATTAAAATATACATCGACTCACGAGTGGATTCGGTTTGAAGAGAACAACAGTGTCTATGTCGGTATTACTCCACATGCCCAAGAGCTATTAGGTGATGTCGTTTATGTTGAATTGCCTCCGATTAATAAACGCTTGAATCAACATGAAGAAGCCTGTGTTTTAGAATCCGTTAAAGCCGCTGCTGATGTCTATGCGCCCCTTTCAGGTGTGGTAACAGATATTAATACGTCATTGAACGATAAACCTGAGCTTATTAATACGGATGCTTACGGACAAGGGTGGTTGTTTCGACTACAATTTTCAGACGCCACTGAACTAAAAAAATTAATGGATCAAATACAGTACGAGCAACATATTTTGGTTGAGGCCTAAAATGCCTTTTGTCCCTCATACTGATGTTGAAATCCAAGAAATGTTAGCCACACTGGGTGTACATACGATTGATGATTTATTTGACGAAATCCCCCCTCATTTAAAAACGATCGAATTCAGCCAGATTCCTTCCGGCTTCACTGAAATGGAATTAACGCAAATCATCGAAAAAAGAAGTCAAGAAAATAAAAAAGGACTGTGTTTTATTGGCGCTGGCGCTTATGAACACTACATTCCTGCTGCTGTTTGGGAGATTACAAGTCGGGGCGAATTTTTGACGGCCTATACCCCTTATCAAGCCGAGGCAAGTCAAGGGAGCTTGCAACTCATTTATGAATATCAAACCATGATGGCCCGCCTAACCGGCATGGACTACTCAAACGCTTCGCTCTATGATGGCGCCACAGCGTTGGCCGAAGCTGTTTTAATGGCCATCCGATCAAACAAAAAAACACACTCGATTAAAATTTTAATTCCACGCACGGTACATCCCCATTATCGACACACGTTACAAACCATTGTAACGCAACAAGCCATTGAACTCATTGAACTGGATTACTGTCCCGAACAGGGTAAAATACTGCTTTCAACCCTGGAAAATGATCCAAAAAACGATATGTGTGCTTTAGTGATACCGCAACCCAATTTTTTTGGTGTTCTCGAATCCGTTGATGAGCTGACCGATTGGGCACATAGTCAAAACGCGTTTGTCATTGCTGTCAGCAATCCATTAAGTTTGGCGCTACTCAAAGAGCCAGGAAGTTGGGGCACTCAAGGCGCTGATATTGTGTGTGGTGAAGGACAAGCGCTGGGTGTACCGCTTGCAGGGGGTGGACCTTATTTTGGGTTTATGTGTTGCAAAAAACCATGGTTACGACAAATGCCAGGCCGGATTGTTGGTCGTACACGCGATAAAAACAATAGGCCTGGTTTTACATTAACCTTACAAGCACGGGAACAACACATCCGTCGAGCCAAAGCCACGTCAAATATTTGCACAAATCAAGGTTTACTCGTTACGGCGGCAACCATTTATATGAGTTTACTCGGATCCAAAGGGTTACAACACGTGGCTTCTTTATCTCATCAACGGTCACGGCAGCTGGCAGCGCTACTCACGCAACTACCCGAAATAGAATTCATTTTCAATAGCCCTTTTTTTCACGAGTTTGTCATTCGCGTTCCTCAACCTGCTCGTGATTTACTGCGTGAATTAACAACAGTCGGGATACACGGTGGCTATGACTTATCACACCACTACCCTGAATTAGGGAATGCCTTGCTGGTTTGTGCCACAGAAACGAAAAGCCAATCGGATTTAAAGGTCTATCAACACGCGTTATTAAAATTACTTTCTAATTAACCTCAAATTTATGCTTATTTTCGAACTGAGTCAGACAGGACGTGTAGCAAAATCGCAAATACGCGCTTTTGATTCAAAGGATACAACATTCAACACTCAATTAACGTCTATCCCTGAAAACTATTTACGAAAAACTAAACTTTGCTTACCTGAAGTTTCTGAATTGCAAGTTGTGCGACATTTTACCCGTCTTTCCCAAAAAAATTTCTCCATCGATACGCATTTTTATCCACTCGGATCATGCACAATGAAGTACAATCCACGTGGCGTACATCGTTTGGCATCCTTACCTGCTTTTCTTCATCAACATCCTTTATTACCTGAAACATCTTGTCAAGCCACACTGCGTTGTCTGTATGAATTTCAAGAAATTTTAAAAGACATCACCGGAATGTCCGGCGTTTCGTTGACGCCCATGGCGGGTGCGCAAGGTGAATTTGCCGGTGTTGCCATGATTAAAGCCTATCATGCTTCACGAGGTGATACGGCAAGAACAGAATTTTTAATCCCTGATGCAGCCCATGGTACGAACCCGGCTTCTGCGGCCATGTGTGGTTATAGTGTGCGCGAAATTCCTACGAATCCAGCAGGTGATATCGATTTAGACGCATTATATAGCGCCGTTGGATCGCATACCGCTGGCATTATGTTAACAAACCCCTCCACATTGGGTGTATTTGAACAACACATTGAACAGATTGCGTCGATTATCCACCAAGCAGGCGGATTACTCTACTACGATGGGGCTAACCTCAATGCCATTCTAGGCAAAGTACGTCCTAAAGATATGGGTTTTGATGTGATGCATCTTAATTTGCATAAAACATTTGCAACGCCTCATGGTGGTGGAGGTCCCGGTGCGGGGCCTGTTGCGGTTGGCGAACGTCTTCTCCCCTTTTTACCGATACCTATCGTCGCTTTTGAAAAAAATCGTTATCGCTGGCTTCATTTACAGGATCGCCCGCAAAGTATTGGCCGTTTATCTACGTTTATGGGAAATACAGGAATCCTTTTACGCGCTTATTTTTATGCGTGTTTACTCGGCCGCGAAGGCTTAAAACGCGTTTCTGAATTTGCCACACTCAATGCGAATTATTTACTGAAACAATTACAACGAATAGGTTACATTCCCGCGTTTCCACAACGACGCGCAAGCCATGAATTTATCTTGACACTCAAAAATTTATCGAAACAGGCGAATGTCACTGCCATGGATGTGAGCAAACGTTTACTTGACTTTGGTTTTCATGCACCCACAACCTACTTTCCCTTGCTCATTCCAGAATGTTTATTAATAGAACCGACCGAAACTGAATCGAAACAAGAACTTGATCAGTTTATATCCGCGATGGAAAAAATTCTGATTGAAGCAAAAAAAAATCCAACACACCTCAATAATGCACCGCACCACCTCCGTTTAAAACGTTTAGATGATGTTAAGGCCGTACGAGAATTAGATTTGACATGGGAAAATTAATTTTGCACTCCCATTTTTCTTAATTACACGGTTGCGAATTCTTCTGATTGAGTAAATTGTGTGGACATTCGGATAGCTTGCGCATTTAAACCCACATTATGTACACGCAAGAAATCCACGCCTTGTGCAGCCAGTTGATAAGAGAGCATCGCTGTTTCAAAATCTCTCGCAGGAAACGGCTTTTCGGTTATGGCGTTTAAAAACGATTTCCGTGAATGGCCAATTAACAAAGGACAATGTAATCGACGAAAATGGCAAATATTTTTTAACAAGAAAATGGATTGTTGCGCCGTTTTTCCAAAACCTATACCCACATCGAAAATAAGCTGATGCGCATTCACCCCGTCAGCCAGAAGTTGGTCAAAGCGTTGTTCCGCCCAATTTGTGATTTGTTCGCATATATCGCCATGAGACATCATCACATTTGTTTTCTGTGGAGGAATACCCAGGTTATGCATCACCACACACTTCACCACACTACCGGCTAGCAATGCACGCATATTCGGATCAACAAAGCCACTGACATCATTAATCCAGTCAATACCCAGTTGCATCGCTTGCTCTGCGACACGGTAGTGTCGTGTATCAATACTCAATTTGGGTTTAAAAGGCCATTGTTTCATCTGTTCTTTTAAGGCAACTAAAACAGGATGTAATAATGCCCACTCGGTTTCAGGTGAAACAGCCGGATTAGCATGTGGCCGAGTGGATTCAGCACCAATATCCAGCACTTCTGCACCTTCGCGCACCAGTTTTTCAGCTTGAGCCAATGCATTAGGTAAGGTTATAAAACGACCTCCATCAGAAAACGAATCGGGTGTGATATTTAATATCCCCACTAACGCACTTCCCTCTAAGCGATGAGGCAATTGTTTCGTTCCACAAGGTGCCTGTTCACCGCTATAACGCGATCCCCAATTGGACAATACATCATTGAATTCTGCTGTAGGGTGTTGCCAATTGGGCCATAAATCAAGCAACGGCCATAGCGCAAAAGGTCTTGATAACAGCTCAGCATGAGGAATTTTTAGGTCGGCCTGATTAATCACGCAATTATCCCACGCTAAAATATCAATGTCGATAATGCGTGGCGCCCACCGTTGGCCTTCTTCTCGTCCCATTTGACGTTCAATCTGTTTAATCACTGTCAATACCTCACCCGGTGACAAATCGGTTTCACACGCCACTGCAAGGTTTAAAAAAGATCGATTCCAAGCCACCGGGGCATAAGCGGGTAAGAGCGCTTGTGAACTATAAAGAGGAGAAATTCGATAAGGTGCAATCTTCCGTGATTTTTGTAATAATTGCAGCGCTTGGCGTAGGTTATTGAAACTATCGCCTAAGTTTGTACCTAAACTGAGTATTCGCATAATTTTTTGCCTTAAAGGAGTTACCTTTGACGCTAAAGGTTTATAGGTTTATCTTCAATTAGGTATATAATAAAATTACTACTTTCCCAAGAGGTCAAGCGCAGCTATGGATTTCGAACAACAACAATCCCGTTTACGAGAGCTTATTACACACGGTAAAAAACAAGGATTTGTCACGTATGCTGAAATCAATGACCATCTGTTAGAAGATATTATCTCTGAAGCTGAGCAAGAGCAACTGCAGCTTGATGAAATCATCTTGATGCTTAATGATATCGGCATACCGGTTTATGAAGTTCCCCCGGATATGGAAACATTACTCTCCTCGAGTATTGTCAATAATGCAGAAGAAGAGAATAGTTCAGAAAATGTAACTATTTTAGGTAATATCACCACTGAGTTAGGTCGCACAACGGATCCGGTTCGGATGTATATGCGTGAAATGGGAACCGTTGAATTACTGACTCGCGAAGGTGAAATTAAACTCGCCAAGCGTATTGAAGACGGATTGCAAGCCATACTCGCCGCACTTGCTCAATATCCTGTCAATATTTCCCATATATTGAACGAGTATACGCGGTATGAACAACAAGAAATCCGTTTAAATGACATTATTAGTGGATTTTTAGATCTCGAAGAATTATCCATACCTCTTGAATTGCCTTCTGGAAAGAATATCACGTCCACAGAAACCCCTGATGAACGTTTTAACAGAAGTGATAAACGCACAGATGACAAAGATAATGATGAAGGTGATGATGCTAAATCTAAAATCAGTGCAACGGACGATGATGAAGGTTTTGGCGAGCTGGATGGTGGGCCTGACCCAGAATTAGCACATACACGCTTTGCTGAATTAAAAGCCCATTATGAAGCGTATATTGCCGCACAAAAAAAATGGGGACGTCATGATAAAAAAACCATAAAACAAGCCGTCCTATTAGCCGATGCGTTTACTAAATTTAAATTAATCCCACGTCAGCTCGACAAATTAACACGCAACATGCGCGGGCTTTTAGAAAAAATTCGACTCCAAGAACGTATTATTATGCGTTTATGCGTTAATGAAGCAAAAATGCCACGTCTGCTTTTCATTAATACGTTTCCCAAAAATGAAACCAATGAAAATTTCCTAAAAAAACATATTCACGCTAAAAAAAGTTACTCATCCCGTTTAAAGGAGCTACTCGCTCCCATCACAGCCGCACAAAATAAATTACATGAATTGGAAAAAACGATAGGCATGACCATCACTGAAATTAAAGAAATTAATCGCCAAATGTCCGCAGGAGAAACGAAAGCAAGACGAGCAAAAAAAGAAATGGTTGAAGCCAATCTACGATTGGTTATTTCTATTGCTAAAAAATATACCAATCGAGGTTTACAATTCCTTGATTTAATTCAAGAAGGTAATATTGGTTTAATGAAAGCGGTCGATAAATTTGAATATCGCCGCGGCTATAAATTTTCAACCTACGCCACGTGGTGGATACGGCAAGCGATTACTCGATCCATTGCTGATCAGGCACGTACTATTCGTATTCCTGTGCATATGATCGAAACGATTAATAAATTAAACCGGATTTCACGTCAAATATTACAAGCAACAGGAAAAGAACCTTCGCCCGAAGATCTCAGTAAAAAAATGGGTTTACCTGAAGATAAAATTCGAAAAATTCTTAAAATTGCTAAAGAACCTATTTCGATGGAAACACCTATCGGTGATGAAGATGGTGATTCCCACCTGGGTGATTTTATTGAAGACGCCGCCGCTTTATCGCCTATTGACGCCGCGACAATAGAAGGTTTACGCGAAACAGCACAACGGGTATTAGCCTCACTGACGCCGCGAGAAGCGAAAGTATTGCGTATGCGCTTTGGTATTGATATGAATACGGACCACACATTGGAAGAAGTCGGCAAACAATTTGATGTAACGCGTGAACGCATTCGTCAAATTGAAGCAAAAGCTTTACGTAAGTTACGTCATCCGACACGTTCAGAACCCCTACGCAGTTTTTTAGATCAAGAATAACACATTATCATTCAATTGATTTTACACGCGTGTGATCTATTTAGAGAGGTATGTGCTTTCATAAACCTACTTTATTTCGTATCGCACTTTACAGACTCGATACAGCAGGATAAGGCTTATTGTCTATGCCTAAGCTTTACACAATCGGACATTCGACACGGATTCTTCAGGAATTTCTCGATATATTGCAGGCCTATCACATTACGCACCTCGTTGATGTGCGTACCCTTCCAAGGTCTCGTCATGTGCCGTGGTTTAATGAAAAAGAACTCAAAAAATCGCTTCGAAAATATAAAATCGCTTACACCCATCTTCCCAAATTAGGTGGCTTACGTCGAACGACGAGAAACTCCATCAATAGAGGATGGCGTAATACAGGTTTTCGTGGGTTTGCAGACTATATGCAAACAACTGAATTTTTCGAAGGTTTGAAAACGTTAAATGAGTTAATAAAGAAAAATAAAAAGGTCGCCATCATGTGCGCCGAAGCAGTACCCTGGCGATGTCATCGATCGTTGATTGCGGATGCAGAAGTTGTCCGTCATTTTACTGTTTTAGAAATAATGAGCAAGACTTCAGTACGCATACATAAGCTGACTGATTTCGCAGTAGTGAATAGAAAAAAAAGACCCCTTCAAATTTATTATCCTTTGTTCGAAAAATAATAGACTTAATTAATAGAGCCAATAAAGAAACAGTATATTATTCAAAATTCCGATTAATTATTATCTTTTACGATATTCCGTGATAAACTTCTTTTCTCAATCATAATCAGGATAACAAAACCGTGTCGATTCAGATTCATAATGCGCACGATGCCATTTTTAAGACGTTTTTTACGGATATTAAAGTTGCAACCCACTTCATCACGATTTATTTGCCCAAACACATGAAACAAGCCTGTGATTTTTCGACGTTAAAGATTGAGCCCGGGTCTTTTGTCGATGCAGATCTGAAACAACATCATTCTGATATTTTGTACTCGTTGAAAGTCAATGGGATGCACGGTTATGTTTATCTTAATCTCGAACATCAAAGCACCGCAGAAGAACTGATGCCTTTTCGCATGCACCGCTATAAAGTGGCCATTATGCAGCAGCATCTAAACCTTGGATACAAAAAATTACCGGTTGTTATTTCGATGCTTTTCTACCATGGGAAAGGTCAGTACCCTTATTGCTTAAAGCTTATCGATTGCGTTGAGGACACGCCCTTTGCAAAAGCACATTTCTTCGATGACCCACTGCTTGTCGATCTCAATGTACTGCCGGATAAGGAAATCTATCGACACAAACAGCTTGCTTTCTTAGAAATTGTTCAAAAACATATTTTTACCAGAGATCTAGAGGATATCGCCGATCATATTATAAAGCTAATTAAACGGGTGAAGCCTGATCATGATTTGTTCAATCAATTGATATATTATATGTTAGTCAAAGGTGAGACTGCCAATGTGAACCAGGTGATTGAGAAGCTTAAAACCATCGAAGACTATGAGGAAGATATTATGAATGCAGCACAGCAATTAAAACAGCAAGGTCGGCAAGAAGGAGAGTATTGTAAAGCAATTAATATTGCTAAAAAAATGTTAGCTAAACGAATTAATCTTCACTTATCAAGGAAATAACGGGTCTATCGGATGAGGATTTACTGATTCTAGAAGAGTAGAGAGTGTTCACAAAACTGTGTCATTAATAGTTTTATCGTAACTGTAAATTTAATCTGCCATCAAAAAATATCTGTAGTTGAGAGGCAATTAAGGCCCAATTATGCAGGGGCTGGTACCACTTTTCTAGTATTTTTTGACAGGCACAGTAAATTAATTTAAGTAAGGCATTTTCACTAGTAAAAGCGCCTTTATTTTTGGTATATTTACGCACTTGCCGATGAAACCCCTCCACTATATTCGTTGTGTAAACAATACGTCGTAGCTCTTCTGGGTACTTAAAATACTGAGACAAACGCTCCCATTGAGTTTGCCAAGACTTAATCACAGCAGGGTATTTTTTACCCCATTTTTCATCAAGCTCCAATAGGCGATGCTCGGCTAAATCCTTGGAGCTCGCACGATAAACCAATTTTAAATCAGCCATAAAGGATTTTTGATCTTTGCTGGTCACGTACTTTAATGAGTTACGGATTTGATGAATCACACAAAGCTGAATTTCTGTCTGGGGGAAAACCTCAGCAATGGCTTCAGGAAAACCCTTTAATCCGTCAATGCTAGCAATGAGAATATCCTCAACTCCGCGAGCGCACAAATCATTTAAAACGTGTAGCCAGAAACGAGAACCTTCATTTTCAGAAAGATACAGCCCTAAAATTTCTTTACGACCCTGATTGTTAACACCCAAAACCGAATAAAAAGCACGACTACTGACTTTTCCTTCAATACGCACCTTAAAATGCATGGCATCGAGAAATACGATGGGATACACAGATTCTAACGGTCTATTTCGCCATTCCGTTATAACCGGCATTAATTTATCGCTTATCAAGCTAATTTTAGCGGCTGAAACCTCAAGACCATACATATCCCGCCAGATGTTCTTGGATCGCCTCATAGCTCATCCCAAGTGCATACAATGACAGTATTTTGTTATCTAAGGACTCGTTTAAAACCGTTTGACGTTTCTTAACCATTTGTGGTTCAAACGTTCCTAAACGGTCTCGGGGTGTTTCTAGCTCAAAACTTTCTGTCCCCGTTTTTAATAACTTACTGGTTTTTCCATTGCGTCGATTTGAGATATCCGTTGCTTTAGATTCTGATAAATGAGCGTCTATTTCCCCCTCTAACGATGCTTCGATAATTTGTTTTATTAACGGCGTTAATATTCCATCTTTTCCTGTTAACGATTCTCCTGATTTTAGCCGTGCTATCGCTTCAGCTTCAAATTCTTTACTGAGTATGGCTTGTTTCATGTCAACTCCTAAAATTGTTGATTTAGTTTAGCGTTGACACAGTTAATTGAATACTCCCGAAGAGCCATTTTTTGTCTTCGACATCGTCTACGTTTGTAGTGCCTTCTGTATTCTATTTTAAAATGACAAAATCACGATTTAAGCGTAAATTGAATTTCATTTTGGTCAGGCTCTTTGTCTATTTTGGGAACATTTTTTGAGAAAAAAGTCCCGATAGAATTGCTTGCTGTTACGATGTCTTTCTTAATGTTTCTCACGATTGCGCCAATAGGCGTATGAGAAATCAATGTCAAAAAAGTCAAGCTACTGATTAAGAGATGATTCAAATCAACACTATTTCCCTGTGATGATTCACGTAATTTGAGTAAACGCGTTCCATTGATACCTTCAAAACCATATCTTTTAACTGTTTCTAATCTTGTTGTATTTACTCGCTCTAAGTCATCTTTTAATGTATTCCTAAAATCTTGTTTATATTCACTACTTCTTTTCGTTCTATTATTGTCAGTGACCTCATCCCAAACTAACCCAGAAGATTTTAATACATTAACACACGTTGCACCTAATGAATTCGTCTTCACGAAGGAATCGATATAATCTGATGCAATTCGAATCTTACCTTGATAATCCGCCATTAACCTCCCGGTCATTTTTCCGATTGTTTTAAAAGGTAACATGACGTTGAGATCCTTAGAAAAAAAGGCGTAACTCAGTAAAGCTAAATTAACTTCCGAAGGAGAAACTAAACGTTTTCTAACGAGTCCTAAATATGACAACTCCTTGGGAACTGAAAAGCTAGTTATTTTTTCGTTAATTTCCATAGCGCTCTCAAGAAATTCTTTTTTTATAATCGCGTCATTATCATCATTTAACGCTTGACATAACGTTGAACTGTGTAAATCGGGCCGAGAGGAATATAAAATAAACAAGCCCAAAAATTCATTCAGTGAGAATTTTTTTTCTTGTAAATAAGGATAAAGCAGCTGACCTGTTTTTTTATTTTTTTTACGCCATCTTTTATTTACTTTTTTTGCTTTCTCTAATAGCGACAATGTCTTCATTAACGATTTCAAATAATTGACGTCTATCTCAGGCTTTAACCAATTTTTTTTAAAACCTTTTACCTTCTCAGCTTGAATCCCCATTTTTTCTGTATGGTGACTTAATTGTTCAATAAAATCATGCATGGTTAAGCGGGGAAACGTGTCACAGTAATCCAAAAGTTTTTGAATTTTTCTGGCTTGATCAAACGGCAACGTAATCCATACTATTTCATTATTTTCATTTTTCATAAAACATCCTGTTACTAAACCTTGGAAGCTAGCATACCTCTCTTTTATTGACAAGAATAAAAATAATAGACCCTTAGAAAAATTTAATCTAAAAATAGGCCTATTCAATTTAGTTTAATACGCATGAATATTCGTTATTTTAGAAAAAATAAGCTACTGTATGGGGAGACACACGATATCAACAAATAGCACGCTGCTCATCTTGGTTTGTACGCCTCATCCATTATTTAAAGGAGCTGACGATGAAACTATTCTATAGCCCCGGTGCGTGTTCTTTATCGCCTCATATTATATTACGCGAAATAGGGAAACCGTTTACACTGGAAAAAGTCGATTTAATGAAAAAAAAGACTGAATCAGGAGAAGATTATTGGTCCATCAATCCTAAGGGACAAGTTCCTGCATTACGATTAGATGATGGTCATTTATTGACAGAAGGTCCGGCCATCGTCCTTTATCTAGCCGATACGTTCCACACCGATCTGGTTGCGCCTATCGGCGATTTTTCACGCTACCAAACCATCTCGTGGCTTGCCTATATTTCTTCTGAGCTTCATAAAAGTTTTAGTCCTTTATTTACGCCCGAAACACCCAAAGAATACCAACTCATCCTCCGAAAAAAGCTTGAAACCCAATTCAATTATCTGAATGATGTGCTCAAAAAAGATGACTATTTACAAGGACAGCATTTCATTGTAGCTGATGCTTATTTGTTTACTATTTTACGTTGGGCCTTTGCTATGAAATTTAATCTGGATAACACAAAACACTTAACTGCTTATTTCGACAACATTGCCAAACGAAAGGCTGTACACGCTGCTTTAACTGAAGAAGGTCTAAAACCAAAATAACCAAATAACCCTTGCATTATATTTCAGTCATCACGCGTTGAGCCTGTCTATAATCTTCCACTAAAGGCGGCTGTTTTAAACGACGATTAGATAAACGTTTTATTTTGTGTTCCGCTTCCTGATAGCGACGAAAAAATTCGGGCTCCGTGTGTTTTTTTTCAGTAAGAAAAGTAAGCAAATGCTCAAGTTTATCGAAATAATCAAGCTCGCGTTGGCCCCCACCCCCACAATAGAGAATAGCATCACAGCCACTTTCAAGACATCGAGACACACGTTCATTGATTGTTGGCGCTACACGTTTCAATGCGTCCATTTCCAACGCATCACTAAATAACGGCAAAGAATCTTTTGCCAGCTGGGCAGTAAAGAATTGAATCGTTTTTTTTGAAAGCGTCGCCGGTAACCTATCCACTGCCGAATAAATGACATGCGGAATCATCAAACCGTCATAACTCAAATCGCGATAAGGCGGCAAAGATTGCTTACAAATAGTATCGAGTGGACGGGTATCAATAGCACTTTCTACATGCGTATCCTGAATGACTTGACCATGATCCGGAAAATGCTTCGCAATGATATACAAACACCCATTGATTCCTTTTAAATAATGGTTGAGTAAATCTGTACTCTGCGGTGGATTTCCATACGATCGACCCTTTTTTCCAATAACGGCAGCCTCCGCATGATAGGTATCCATTACGGGACCATACAAAACCGTAATGCCTGCTTTTCGTAACTCATAAGCGGTGATAAGGCCACACGCATAGGCTCTATTTCTTGACGCTTCTTCGTCACCTTGTTCATAACGTTGGCGTAATTCATCCGGTTGTGGTAGCACAGTAAAGCCATTACCTCGCAATCGTTGCACACATCCGCCTTCGTGATCAACGGCAAGGACGATATCGGGACGCACGCTATGCATTTCATCTGAAAATTGTTTGACTTCATTCAAATTTATCGCAGTTTTATGCCTATCCCGAAAAATGGAAATTTCACGAATCATCGAATTTTTAATGAAGTCATTAAATGTTTCACGAAAAGATTTCTCTTTTAACCAATCGTGCAACACCACACCGAGTGTTAATATTCCACGCATAATGGTTTCCTATTTTTCATTGAAAATCCCCTGCCTCGAAAAACAGCTTGGATCCTATTCAGTGATTTCTTTGCAGCTAAAATGGATAAGTGTCGTTCCCGTACATTGAATGGTTGCTCCTAAGCCTTGAACAGGCCGCGGTAAATGGGAAAATATCATCGATTTACCGAGTACTGCATTCAATTTTACCGGTTGATCATAAGCGACAGAAACAAGCTTTTCACTATTTTTCAATAAATAATTATTGTGAGATCCACATCGACTATTTTTTTGAGAGACGTTTAATAGATACCACCCTTTATTGATAACGTGGAGATTATAACAAAAACCATTATCTTTATGGGGACGAGTTATCCTAAAATGCTTGTCTATAAAAGCTAAGAAGTGCTGAAAAATAACAAAATGTCCTTTTTTAGTCGGATGTAAAGTATCCCAAAATAAATAATGCGCCCCACATTTTTTATCCACAAATTCTTTAAAATGCTGAAGGCGGTAATCATGAGGATTCGGTAACGCATCCCTAAACACAGGAATAATGGCAACCATCGCGAATGGATTGTAACGATTAAGCGCAATAGATTCCCAATCCGAAAACTTCGGTTCTTGATGACGATAGAGACAAGAATGAACCGTATCCGTAATTTTATACTTCGCCTGTTCAGATGGATGGTTTATCAATTTTTGTAAAACGCGATTTAAATCATAAAAAAGAATCGCATGCCCTGCTGCTTGATTTTCGCGAACAAAGGCTTTTAATTCTTCATTATACGCGTGAGCATCTGCTTTTTTCAGCGCCGCCACTGCAGGTTGTTGGAAAATATATCGAGGAACTTCGGAAAAATCAGGAAGCCCTACCAGTATAATATGTTGAGCTCCTCTTTTTTCCATTTTTTGCACTTGGGCTTTCACACTATTGAAGGCTTTTTGGACGATATTATTTTGGTTTGCTTTTTGCACGTGACCTTCAATACAGGCTTTGGTCAGTTTTCCACAAAAATACATGTCTCCTGCCCATAATAAATCATTCGCGCCAATCCAGATAATAATTAAATCATCCGGTCGGAATCTTTTATGCATTTTCGTAAAGTCGTAAAGCTGGTTCCCCAGTGACCCCACTAAGTAATATCCCCAGTGAAAAATAGAAACAAGATCCATATAAGGAAATGCAGTAGCTCCGCCCACCGCATAATTTTCAATAAACTGTTTATCCTGAACGGTCGTATGGTACTGCTTTGCTAAATCGTCAATCCACAGATAACCATCAGAAAAACGACCCATAAAATAATTTTGAGCATTCGGTAAAAAAGATAACGTCGCCGCTTCAAGGTTTCCCGTGTCCGACAGGCTATCTCCAAATACATAGAGTTTGTGGATGGATGGAAGCCCCTGTGCTGGCGGGATAGGTTCCAACGCCAGCGTGTAGGGGACATAAAAAATGACTAAAAAAAGTATTATTCGCATTATTTTTTTCATTTTATGTTTTTCTTTACTTCAGAACGAACTCGAACTTTTTAGGTTGTCTTCTCCTCTGGAAAGGTCAATACGGATTCAAACATAAAATGATCGGATAAATCCAAATCACCAAACGGATTATGGAGAACCTGTAAACCTCCATCGTACATAATAGGGATAGCAGGCTCGCGAATCACTCGAATATGCGATTGTTGGGCTATTGGTGCGAGATAGCTCGTAGAATCAGGTAAAATATAATCTTCCATCTCTCCTTCTGGATCAGTATTCATTAGATTTTTAGTGGGATCGCTGCCAAAAGGAACTATCGAAATATTATTCCAACGGGGATAATGTTTATCGACCGTTAGAATTGTCTTTTGATATTCTTTACATTCTTTTCTAAGGAAACAGGCTTGATAATCAATATTCAGATCGCCTGCAATAATGACGGCTTGATTTTTATTAATTTTTTGTTTTTTTATAAATTGACGTAAGTGATTAAATTGTTTGTCACGCGCAACTTCGTCCCTTGCTGCTGTATGAGCGCCTTCAGTCGCTTGCAAATGGGTTCCAAAAATATTGTAAATGACATTTCCTTTTTTTATTTTAATATAAAGTGCGCCTTTAGCAGCACCACAATCCACCTGATTACATTCCTGATAAATCAGAGAATCCTTTTTTAAAATAGGCCAATGGCTATAAATAACGGTTCCACCACTTAAAGGGGCATGATCCATCGTCGGACCATATTGATACGGATAATCTCTTCTCATGAGTGTGCTCACTTCATTTCGATATTTTTTATCCATTAATTCTTCCAATACAACGACATCATAATGCGTAAGATTTAAAGGAATGAGCTGTGCGCGCATTTTAGCTTCGTTCATACGCATAGCCACCTTGGCATAAAAAGGCCAAAGTTGAACATTGTAAGTGCCGATAGTCAGTTGTGTGTCTTTATTGCTTCTAAAAAAGCGTTTTTGCGGCAATGACAGGACATAATCAAGTTCATTTGTGGATTGATCTGAAAAAAAATAATGGATAGCGGCCGCATAAAACGAATAATTCGAATGATTGCTCTTTAAATGATTGAGCTGGACTAACGCAACAGGATAGGGTAAGGGTTTTGATGTAAACAAGGGGTAATGCTTTTTATCGAGCGTTAATGATGTCGATTGAATGGATGACCCTACCGAAGCACCCGCAATGCGGGTTGTCACGAAAAAACGTGAAGCTCTATTTAACGGCGACGAAAAAATCGATCGGAAACAAAATAATTTCCCTTCATGCATCCCTTGACCATAATTAATATCAAAAATTTTTACTTTTTGATAAGGCGCAGCAACGCCCGAAAAAGCATGGTAATCACGTGGATCTAAACGAGCACATACATTTTTATGAATAAGGAGGGAACGATAATTCATCCGTTTTGCGGTATTATTATTAAAATAAATGCTATAACTTGCGTTTGCATTCGATTCAATCAAGAGCAGTGAAAGCGAAAAAACAGAAACACTTAAATAAAACGTTGTTCGGCTTTTATTTTTCTTTTTTGTGGAATGAAGCTTATTAAATATTATTTTTTTCATGGTTAAACCTCTTGAGTTATATCATGTTTTGAATCTAGATAATAAATTCCTCATTAAAAATAAATGAATTAAACAAAACGGCTTAAGCGTGATAAGGTTTTTCAAAAACCATATCGCGTGTTACAAAAATATTAAATTCATATCCAGGTGGTATGGTCAGTGTCGGCTGAATAGACAGATTTTTCTCAGCAATCCGTGAACTGGCATTGGCTAAATTAGTATCCAAATTTTCTGCTAAAACTTCTTTGGCCGTCAGTTGCGCCAGTGGATTATTATTCGGTGGCGCTAAAACCATCCCGCCTACGCCAATCACACTCATGAGCAGTGTTGAACCAAAAAGTTTCCAATAATGATTATTTATTTCACCTTTAAATCCTGCATAACCCACGCGGTCAACACCGGGCATACCGTGCAGATCAATACTTTGACCATTCGGAAAAATAATCCGTTGCCAAATAATTAAAATTCGCTGCTGACCATACGCAATTTGTGCGTCATAGATACCCGTTAATCGTGAACCTTGAGGAATTAATACATAATTTCCACTCGGTGAATCATAAACATTAGAACGAACCTGTGCGATAATTTGGCCTGGAAGATCGGAATTAATACCACTGAGTAAAATACCTGGGATAATGCTTCCACTTTGAAGTTCAAAAGGACTTTTTAAACCTTGTACGGATGAAATCAATGTATTATTTTTTACGTCGGATTCAGCATTCAATTTAATAAACGCGTACTTTTCATAGGGACCGTTTTTGTCGTGTGATGGCATCATCGCATTCACTGCAGATTTCATCACAGAACGCTCCGATGTGAGTTGATGTTCTCGAATGGGAGTAGCCATTGCCGTTAAATCATCGGCAGAAAATTGATTCACAGGCTTAACAGACTGGGGGATTACCGGTTTAATCATTTTTATGGGCAATGAAGCAACCTGTTGTTGTTGATACCAATGAATATCCGTCGGTTGTGTTGTTACGATTTTATCGGCCATGATGAACGTTCGGTGTTCTTTCTTATTATAGCGATATAAATTAGTCAGTATTAACGTGATAATAATGAATAAAAATATAATCGTAATAAAAACCCAGGTTTTTTTTAATGTGACGATTTTAAAAGGAAACGACAACCTATTCTCGTTTTTATTGATCATGGCTAATCATCAACCGAACTTGATTTCGACCCGTACCCAATACTAAAACAGCCTGCTTGAATAATTTATCCACAATAAAATAAGGCGCCTGATAACGATAATTCACTAATTCATTGGTTTTATGATCACCCAATACAAATAATATCGGCATATCTGTGCTGGCTATTGTTCTCGGAAATTGAATATATGTATGATTCCCATCATCAAATATGCGTGTCGGTGCCCAAGAAGGTAAAGAAAATCCTGTTTCATTTTTTAAATGATAATTAAAATTTAAGTGATTTAAAGCGATGCTCTCCCCCGGCTGACTTACTGGATTGGACACTTCAGTCTGAATTTCTTTTGGATACCAAAACCGGACGCTGCGCATGCTCTTACTGTCCGGATTGGCTCCCGAAACCAAACGCACGTTATAAATACGCTTATTGGTTGTAATCACCATGTTTGTACTAATTCCCGGCGCAGAAGGTTTAATCAAAATATTTTGTTGTAAATGTGATCCTTGACCTGAAGTCGCGACAGAGTAAGACCAACGACTGGGATCACCGGTAGAAATATTTTCAAATTTTTCGCCGGGTTCCAACGACAAAACGGTTTCTTGCAACGGAATGGTACTGATAACGGGTTGTTGATCCGCAACATATGCAAAATTAACAAATCCTTTACGCACAATGTTCGGTGCTTTTCCTGATTTTAAATAATGTTCAAACGCGTGTTCTAACGCAGGATCAGCGCCATACGTAAAATGATAATTCATTTTGTCAGGGCTGGTTGTTATCTGCAATGGAAATTCTGTTTTCTTAGCCGGAATAAAAATCGGCGCGGGCTGAGGAGTACTTGCGCAGCCGGATAGGAGTACCAGTAGCATCACTCCCGTTATTATTTTAATTATCATCGGAGGCTCCTCTTTCCATCTGTGACCAGGTAATATGAGTAATGTATACACCAAATGGATTCTCATTTATAAAATGTGGATTTATTTTTCCAAATTCATAGGTCAATAACCCTATCCAACGCGTAACACTGATGACATGATGATCGCGTCGGCTTGAGCGTGTTTCGTCCCAGGTCACTTGCCACGTATGCGAACTCAAGGGTATAGAATTCACGATGTGCACCGCAACAGCATACTGAGCACTTAAGCGAAAAGGGTCGTTTTTTTGATAGTAATCATTGAGAAAACGAATGGATTGATTGGCTGAAAACGCGTAAACCTTATCAAGTAAACTTTTTTCAGCCAGGGTATCATGAATCAGTGACCGTGAATTGATGATATATTGATTCATTGCAAAATTGATGATCCGTGGATTCGATGCGGCATTATCACGTAAACGGCGTATTGCATAAGGCATACCGCGATTCGTTTCGACAATAAACGGTTTTAACTGGGATTGCGTGGCCAATTTAGCCAACACAAGTGCAAAAATAACGTTTACCAATAGCGAAGAAAAAAAAGCATATTGCCATAAACGACTTGATTTTCGCATCGTGTGATAACGATCATTCCATTCTTTACGCCCTTCCGATCCATGGACATAGGGATTTTCGAGGGAAGAATTGACCATAATTTTTTACACGTTTAAGCCTTTTTTAAAATTATTTTCTGGTTTTAATCTTATTTTCGATCGGGTTAACTTACGAACAATGTCACTGAATTCTTTAGATAATGATCGATTGGACGCTGGCTGAACCCACATTGAATGCGTATTCGTATTCCATTGACTCTGATTCGGTAATAACCCTGGGTAGGTTAACTGATCGACTTTTTCAGTATTCGAATGATGTGCTGTGTGTACCGTTTGATGGTTATTCATTAACGAAGATGAGGGTATACCTGGTTTTATCTCAATAAAGCCCATCATAATACGACTCAAAGAGCGCGGAATATATTTTGATAACAACCAAAACAGTAATACGGATGCACTGATCCAAACATAAACATTCAGCTGTGTATATTGATTCGGTGCTAGCGCTGCAAGTTGTTTCATCTGATGCAAGCCTAAACCAATCACAAGATATAATCCCAACAATTTCATACACTGACATAAGATTGTATTTAAGGTTTGACAGGCGATGCGATCGTTTTGGGGTGCAAAGCCTAGAAAAAAACTAGCCATTGAAATCATGAATGTTGTGGTTATTAAAAGGACTAACACATCGAGAGTAATACTCAGAAATACAAATAACACCAATAATGAAACCAATAACGCAATAATAAATCCCACACCACCGGTTAATAAATTTCCTCCCGCAAGTGGAACCATCATTTTATTACTCAATTGAATTCCTGAAATAAGAATAGCTTGTGGTTGTAAATTTATTTGAGTTAATGTCCTTCCCATAAATAGCGTCGTTTGCAATAACTGCGTTAACCATTCAGGATGCGTCATGACCGTATAAAAAATACTAATCACAAAAAATTTTTTAATAAATGTAGGCATCGCCTGTGAAAACGTATCCTGATCAAAGGCATGCCATAAGGCCATCCACGCCAAATTAATTATCAACAACGTTAAAAATAATGCGTGCCCCCAAACCAACAAGGGATTAATATCGCTGCTAAAACTGGTCAAATAGTGAGTTATTAATGCGTTAAAAGACTTCATCACCGATAAGCGATAAGCTCCTCCTGCTGTAACCAATGCGATAACCAATCCGATGCATAAGTCGCCCTACACCGTAATAAGGCATTGGTTTTTTCACGTGACAAGCCAACAAACGCTAACGTTAAACGTTCTAAGTTTAAATCAATTAATCGATGACCTTCTGGACTCGTTAAATAATAATGTTGTTTAGGGATTGAATGCATAATAATTTCTAATTGTCGTTCTGTTAACCCAATCTTTTGATAGAGTGTCTTAATTTCAGCATCCATACTGGGGTGAGGTAAAAAAATCTTGGTGGGACACGATTCCAAAATAGTCGCTGTCGTTTCTGTTAATCCTTTATTCGAAGGATCATAAAGATCAGCCAACGATTGGGTTGCAAATACCACGCGTGCATTTTTTTTCCTGCAGGTTTTTAACCAATCTTTAAGCTGACGAACAAATAAAGGGTGTGAAACATAAAGCCATGCCTCTTCTAAAATGATTAAACGAGGACCTTGTCGGTGGTTATCTTCCAAACTGGTCGTAATACGATCAAAAATAGTTCGAAGGAGGGGGATAGCTATCTCCGGTTTTTGTTTTAATACCCACGACATTTCAAACGTCTGTAAATAAGCATCCGTCTGTATCGCATTGCTGCTTGCATCCAATAATTTAAACTGACCTTCCAGCGTGTAGTAGTTCAAAGCTGAACGCACCACTTCATTTTGAATTTCAGAACGAAAAACAGTCAACGTACGACTGTGCTTATGATTATTTTCGGCTAATGAAGCCACCACGCTGCCAATAGCGTGACGTATTTCAGGCGTCAAATTTACATTTTGTAAAAAAACAAGATCTTCAATAAATTGTATGGCACGTAATTGTTTCGCTTCACTGGACAAATCCTCTAACGGGCAAAAAGCTAACGTTTCACTTTGACCGATATCGTAATGATAACCTTCTAAGGCTGCAGTCAATCCACGTTGAGAATAGTCTTTATCAAAAACAAAAATTTGCGCACCGTGATAACGTAAAAATTGTGCGATTAAAAAGCCCAGATAGGTTGATTTACCTGAACCGGTCGGACCCAATATCACCTGATGTCCGACGTCTTCCACATCCATATGAAAACGAAACGGGGTTTTTCCGCTCGTTTCTGCATAAAAAACGGGAGGAGAACACGCTGGTAATAAAGATTCGGTTGAACTATACGTGGCACCTGTCCATACGGTTTGCAACGGCAATACATGTGCCAAGTTCATCGAATTAATAAATACACGGCGTAGATGACAGCTTCCATGGCCCGGAAGTGTACCCAACCATGCATCAAATGCATGAATGTCTTCCTGTACACACGAAAAACCTGATTGTTCCAAATAAGCGGTAAGATCGCGTGCTGCCTGTATTAATAAAGGGATATCCGGATGCATTAATACAAGAGCGCTTGACCAATACCCAAATCGGGTACGCGCACTCCGATTAAGCGCGCTGGCCGCCATGGCTTGTTGACTCATTTGCATCGCATCGTGATCCACTTTATTCGATACTTTTCCCCACAAGGCTTCTTTTAAAACGCCCGAAAATCCTCGAATTTTATTGTTCCAATTACGAACATAACGTTTGATTTCCCGTTCCGCTGTTGCTTCACTGAATGGAATAAAACGATTGGACCAACGATAAACTAAAGGATAAGTCCCGAGTTCTTCTAATAACCCAGGTATGGTTTCTTCATTGAGATAACCTATTATTGATAATAGAAAAATAGTATTTTCGCCGACCCGAGGATGATAGCCTGCAACGACCGATCGACTGGCTAATACGACATCTAAAAAACAACCCTCAGGCGGCATCGAAGCGGGTGCAATTTCGCCTGTAATACATAATTTCAAATAACTCAATAAATCGATACTACTGAGTTTTTCTAAACTAAATTGCGCACGGAGCAACCCAACACATCGATCTACATTCTTCAGAAAACAATGTAATAAATAAGTTAGATCGTGATCCTTTTCATTTCCTAAACCTTCAATAAACCAGTGACGCGTTTTTTTAACGACTGATAATGGAAATTTCCATACAAAACTTAAAAATTGTAAATTTTCATAATGATTTCCAAGCTTTTCATACGTCCGTCGTCGTTCTTCGTCAATAAGCTCAGCCACTTTACTTGGAAAAACAGCCGCCGCGGAATAATTTAAACTGGGGATACGCACTTCATCGACATGCAACATCCAACCGTCTTCTAAAATCCCTGCCATCCGATTGACGACGACTGTCAATGCATCTAACTGCCCCCGAGACGCTGAATAAAGATCAGGACCACGAAAGCGATACGCCATCAAAAATGCACCATCTTTATTAATAATAACGCCATCATCAACAAAATGAGCATAATTTAATAAATCAGAAAACCCCATTGAATGAGGGTGACGTTTCTTATTCCACATTAAAAAACCCTCGTTTGCCGTGGTAAAAAGGGACACTGGGTTTAATGAGCGTACTTTTTGCATGAACACTGGGGTGTGCGGGATAATAATCTTGATAATAAATATGTCGCCGATAAATCGCGAGTATTTGTTTGTCCAACCGGGTGATATAAACACTGATTAAATACAGCAACATAAAAATAACAACTGCAATCAAATCCATCAACCCATTCAAATGCGCAGACACTGCAATCGGTAAACATAACCCCATCAATAAATAAAATAATTGAGGCTCCACACCGAAAACATGAAAATGTCGATTAAGCGATTTAAAATAAAGCGAGGAAGAAGCCTGCATAATCTTTCAAGCGCCAAATAAAGTAGTTACAAAACTCGTTGCAGAAAACGCGATAGATAACCATAAAACAATATTAATTAATTTTTTAAATCCATCCCCCCATTCCCCAAAAGCTAGCATTAAACACGTTACCACAATCATGATGACCGAAACCGACATAAGAAAAGGCCCTGTAATGGCATCTTTTAAACGATTTAAGGTTGACGTAAAAGGAAGGTTAACATCATCTGCATGAGCGAGAGGAATCCAAGCCAAGCACCCACTAATGAATATTTTAAGCCAATTTTTTAAATATAAATTGTTCATTTTGAAAGGACTCTAACGTTACTATTTCGTGAATAAAACCTTTTTGATGTCCCTTTCGGTGAATAAATATAACGGCATCAATGGTCTGGGCCACTAATTGTAAGGGAGGCGTTGTCAGCTTATTTTCCATCGCCAAATCTAAGATCCGTTGAATCGCTTCTTGTGCTGAATTCGCATGCACGGTGCAGAAACCACCAGGACAACCGGTATTCCATGCTTTCAACATATCTAATGCTTCTGCACCACGAACTTCTCCGATTAAAATGCGATCCGGTCGCATACGCATAGCCATACGCACTAATGCGGTCATCGTTACGGTTGAGCTCGTTAACAGTGCAACTTTATTTGAAGACGCGCATTGTAGCTCGGGTAAATCTTCTAAAATAAGCAAACGCTGTTTACCCTCTTGTCGTACTGCTTCTGCAGTTAACGCATTGATTAACGTTGTTTTTCCAGAACCGGGTCCTCCTGCAATAAGAATATTTTTTCTTTTTTGTATTAAATCGCGTAATATCGCATTGTGTTTTTTATTCGCGCGACCGGTATTTAAATAATCATCTAACGTAAAAACAACGTCTGATCGTTTACGAATCGTAAAACAAGGACCTAAGACAATAGGAGGGATCTGCGCAATAAAACGCTGCCCTTGCATACCGTTAAAAAAAGGTAATTTGGCTTCAAGATGAGGATGATGTTGATTAATCACTGCATTATGTAAACCGGCAACCGCATGGATGATTGAATAAACTTGATTTTCAGATAAATGTGTGATAGGGAGCAAGCCCTTCTCGCGGCTATCAACCCAAAGTTTACCATCCGGATTAAGCATAATTTCATGAATTTTTTTATCCTTTAAACAGCCAATAATAGGCTCGCCGAAATCATGATATAACTTTTCACAAAGACGTCGCTGAGATTCAACATTACTCATAAAAATAGGTGGGGCAAGTTAATGGAAACCTAGGGGCTACGACTAAAAAACCATTATTCCAGTCAAGGAAATCGTTTGGATTTATAAGCTTTTTTGGCCACAAAAGGGTCTGAATAAGGAAAAGAACTGCAGGTAAACAGAGCACATAAAGATACATAGCGCATTTCTCAACTTATTATTTTTAATTAACCTACTGTCCAGTTAGCATAAACTAAATTGAACATTTATTCAATAATAAAATTAATATACTATTATTATATAAAAAAAACAAATAAGCTATATTCACACCCCCTTTTTTTCGCTTGTGTTGTTTGGGTCAGCCGGTCAATCTAGCGTGAATAATGGACGGCTTCCCTAAAAGACGCTAAATCATCCTGATTCAAATACGCTAGAATTTCCCGATCTAATTCTTCAAGACCTGTAAGCGGTCCTGTTTTCGTTAAACGTTTTCTTTCAAGACCCATTATAATGTGATCGATCATTTCATTTCGTGCCCTCGCCTCTTCAAACTTTTTCTTAATTTCAATGCCGTAGTATGGATAGTGATTAATAAAATCGACTTGATTCATCATTTTTTGTATCGCTTCATTACGCGACATTGTCGCTAATTGATGGATATTCTTTAAAGTGCAGAAACTAAACAAACTCACTCGACCAAAAACCATTTTTTTTAACGATTCCATTTCCTGAAGTCTATTTTTACAGTCATCCCAATAGGCGGATAATGCTTCGTGTTGTTGTATACTCGCTGGTTTTATTTCCCCTCGGTTTTGTACGAATACTTCATCAATAATTCGTTTGGCAAATTCGTTTCTATCACTTTTTTCTACTAAATAAGCCCATATTCCTTCATTATCGCCCGGAGAAAATAATTGAGCTCCTCTTTTTTTTAGCAACTCGATTATCGTTGTTCTGCGATGGGCGACTGCGAGCAGCAAGGGTGATATTTTAAAATGGTCAACCATATTAAGATCCGCATTATTTTCTATCAGTAGATTAACTATTGCCGTAGAGCCATTTATACAGGCAATACTCAAAGGGGTAACTCCATAACGATCCTGTGCATTAAGGTTAACTCCCTTTTTTATCAGAAATTTCACGAATAGGATGTCCCCTTTTTTACACGCATGATGTAATGATGTCGATTTATTTTCGCAATTATTCGCTACGTTAATCGGCGCATTGTTCTCTATTGGCATGATCATTCCTTACCTTATTCCTCGTCATTTCAAAGTTTGTTTTAAGAGTTTTCCTGAAACAGCCATCGTTTCACATTGAACCGTGTTTATACAGGAATGAAATTAAAATTCACAGAGAATAAACTTAAAAATAAAAAACCTAATTCCACGAATAAAAATAAAGTTAAAGAAAATTGTGTGAAATTTCAGTTATAACATCCTTAGAATCGATATCTTCAGTTGTAGCACTATGTCCACTGGATAGATAACTCGATGTACCCTTATCTCTACGACTCATAGAATAAAAGCCCAATCTTCCTTTAGACAACCCCCGTTGAACATGAGATGTTTCTCTTCTTATGTTGGTCAAAGAAGAGCTTCTCGCCGGTAAATAAAACTCTTGCTCAGAAAGAAGGGATGAAGAAGAATGGCTTGATCGATCTTCAACACTTTCCGTGTAATCAGTTATTTTTTCTTGAACCGATTCTAAGAATACTTTAATTTCATTTCTTCGACTTGGGTTAAAATTAGAAAAATAATTGAAAAATTCCTGATGAATAAAGGCGTAACTAATATTACCTGGCATTCCATAGGCACGTACAACGATACACCCTTGATAACCGTATTTATATTGCTTAAATTCGTCATCGTTTTCAAAAAGTATGGGGTTGTAATTTTTAGAAAAAAATTTTTTTAATAATAATGCTTGTTCGAATGATATTTTTAAACAGCTCTTTTTCTTGATAATTTGCTCTGGGAAAAATAGATTATTAAATAAATTTTCATCGATTTCAAACATATCAATTTCTTTCATTAAAACGGCTAAATTAGTCACATAATTTAAAAAACAATCGTAAAGTCTTTGTTGGTTGATATGGGTTATCCCTTTTCTGAATTTAAAATTTTCAGCCATTTTCGTATACATTACATGGGTATAGATATGAAACAAATCGTCGTATATATATTCAGGCCCGGTTACAATACCGCTTTGAAAATAAAATTTTTCAAGTGGGTTAAGAATCTCCATCGCAATCTTTAATAAAAAAGGTTTATCTGTTAATTTCTCCAGATTAGAAATTGCTTTAATGCGTTGATAAATTTTTTCATTCTCCTCAATGAATGAAGAAAATAAATTTATTTTTTTATATTCGCTAATGTAATTTAATTTTGATTCCTCATTGAAAAGAGCTATATTTATAACAAGCGGTTCTTCGTCATTAATTAAGCTCAGCACGTTAAGCGAACGCGCTGTAAAAATAAAATGACTCGAGGAAAAATTTTTAAATAGCGTGGCGAACAATACGTCAAGTTCTAAATTTAATTCGACATCATCTATTAAAAAACAAAATGTTTGTTTTCTTTTTAATACATACTCAATTTCTTCATCATTAAATTTATAATAATCTTTTAATAATTGTTTACTATTGACTGTTTTAAAATTTTTATTTCTAAGTCGAGAAACACGCATATAAAAAGGAATTACGGCGCTTTGTATTGAAAAAAAAAAATTCTTTACTATAAACTGGGACAAATAGATCAAAAAACTTGTTTTACCAACGCCGGATTCACCCAAAATCAATAAACTTTTTTGTTTGTTGGTTTGAATAAAAGAAATAACTTTTTCAACCAAAGAAAACTGAGTTTGATGCGGAAAATCAAACTCAAAATAGGCACGCAATGGGATATAAATTTCAAAAATATCTGCAGCTTCCAGATCTTTTTTTAATCGATTATAAATAGCCGATAGCCTATCTTCGTCACTCACTTCTTGTGAAACCTCATGCGTTTTCATCGGTTTACTTTGAGTTAACTGTCCCGTCATAACTTGCATAAATAAATTTAAATCGCTAATATTTTTTTTAATATCCATTAGCTCTTTTTTTAATTCATTCATCTCTTGATAAATTCTATCATCAGTTTTATTTATCGATATGCTATTTAATTCAAAAAATATTTTTTCCTTTTTTTCATCCAGTTCTTCTTCTTTTAAATGAAAAAGTGTTAAGGTGTTTAATGTACTTTCTGAAACAGATGCAGATTTAGTGTATTTTCTGTTGTCAAGCAACGTTATTTTATCCATGCCCCAGGGGATAGATTCATCGGTATCTTCCTCCCATTTAAAAATAAGTCTAAAATCTGTAAGGTCGTGCGCATTATTTCTTTTATAGCAATACATTTCATTCTCAGAAACCCATTTTAATATCGGCGTATCTTCATAAAAACGTTTTGTACTGATGTTATTATCTAATATATGGCCTAAATGCCGCTGAGGTATGGAAAATATATTGCGATATCGTTTCGATTTTCCTAAAATAATTGCTTTAAGAATATTTGAAACGCTTAAAAAATCTTCTTCTTCTAATAGTGATGGGTTTTCACTAAAAAAATTAAACATTCTCTCAACCGCATCACGTGCTAACTTTATCAACGCTAATTCATGATTTTTTTGAAACGTAGCTTCTCTAAATTTAATTTCAAAACTCTTAAAAACTTCAACGCTTGCAACAACGAGATTTTTTCTTATTTTTAATTTATTGTCTTTATTTCTTTGGTAAATCATTAAAAGATTTATCATTCGAAATAGTTTTCTTCTATTATAATGAACACCCAGGTCAACTGCAGATAACGATGCTAAAGGTAAGAGCAATGAGGAAATTGTAGGCGCGCCAACAACCGCTCCTACTGGAGCACCTACTGTAGCGCCGGTAGCACCCAGCAAGGTCCCTGTCGTAATTATTCTAATAACACAGCTCGCTAAATCAGCCCATTTTCCCGATTTTGGTATTTGCTCAATTAAATTACGGGCATACGTTGTTAAAGAATCTTCAAGAAAAAAAACAAATACCTGAGTAAAACTTTCTAAATATCTATCGCGCTCATAATCAAGCGGCTCGTGATCAAGCGGCATAACAATTCAATAATCCATTATTTGAATCGCATTCAATTATACTAAATTTTTTAAATTTTACAAGCTGGAATATTTTTGTTAGACTTGGTTTGATTTTTTTATTTTTATGTTCGAAAAAGATATAGGGAAATAACCATTGTTTCATGTCACGCAATATAAGGATTAATCACCGTTCTATTTATGATGTTATTATTGTTGGCGGTGGTATCTCTGGCTTAGCGGCCGCTGATTATCTCATCACGCATGGAAAACGCGTGCTTCTTTTAGAAGCGACGAACCGAATAGGCGGTAGAATTTTATCTTTACCGTATTTTGAGTATGCGCTTGATTTAGGCGCTTCATGGATCCATGGCATTCAAAATAATCCTATTGCAAAAATTGCAAACGACTTCAATATAAAAACAAGCCCGACTGTTTATTCGTCTCAATGTTTAACGAATAAATTTAATTCTCAAACATTATTTAATTCACAAGGAAAAATAATCAATGCCTCTCAAATCGCGGAACTCCTTCGGCTGAATAAACGTTTTGAAAACTTTCTTGATAAAATGACGATCATTCACGATAAAAATAAAAGTCTGGAAGATGCATTAAATTTTTTCTGTAACCATCATTCACTTTCAAAAAAAGAATACGTCGATTTAAAGTTTACACTCCGTTCTCTCTATGCTTACGAATTTGGAGACGAGTTAAACAGAATATCGGTTAATGTTGAACAACCTTACAATCACTCGGTAATAGCGGGTGAAAATGTTCTATTTCCTTTCGGTTACGCTCAAGTATTAACTCCTTTTTTAAAAAAACAAAAAATTTTACTCTCTCGAAAAGTGAAAAAAATTGTTTATTCTAAAAAAGAAATTTCTATTGTGACCAATCACGGAGAATTTCTGAGTAAACAAGTTATTATTTCGGTATCACTGGGTGTTCTTAAATCTAATCAAATTGAATTTATTCCTCAATTACCTGATTGGAAAAAATATTCCATTTTTAAACTGGGTTTTAATGCCTTCAACAAAATTTATTTAATTTTTAATCACGTGTTTTGGGATAAGGATAAAGAATGGATTGCCTATATGCCTGACGATGAAAATATCAATAAATCATTTGAAATAATGAATTATTATAAATTTACTGGATTACCCATTTTATGTGCATTTGGTGCTGGAGACTTAGCACGAACAGTAGAAACCTGGCCTAATGAAGAAATTATTAGCCACCTTATCATGCTTTTAAATAAACTGTATCACCATAAAAATATAAGACCTATTTCTTATTTTATTACGCGTTGGATTAAAAATAGTTATCAACGTGGTTCTTTTACGTATTTACCTTTTGGAGTCGATCCCACTATTTTTGCAGTTTTAGCGAGACCTATAGACAATAAACTATTTTTTTCGGGCGAAGCAACGTCAGTGACTGATCCCGGAACAGTACATGGTGCTTACTTATCGGGAATCGAGGCTGCCAAACAAATACTCATGCTGTAGGTTGGTCTATTAAAAATTAAAGTGATTTACGAATGATGTTTTTATTTTCACCGCGTAAAATAAGCTGTTGTTCCCCTCTGTAATGGCGTTGTATTTTCTTGTAACGAATTCATGGCACTTAACCGAGCAATCTCCGCGTTAAGACGAATATTTTCTTCATGAGTCGCTTTATTTCTTTTAGCCAGCTCTATCAGTACAGCGAGTGGATTATCACACACATTGGCAGAAAAAGTACTCCCAAACGCTAAACCAGCCATTTCGGCGAGATAAAGATTACTTTCTTTTAAGCCTGCTTTTTGCGAAAAAATAAATAATTTTTCTTTCAAGACGATACCTTCACGCGCATCACTATTTTCTAGTTGACTTAACCGCATTAACGTTAATTCAAATAAAATAGTATATATTTCTTTTTGTCGTTCATTTTGTAATGGCATTTCACAGGTTAAAGACTGACTTACTTCCTCTACAACTTTAAATGTATTTTCCTGCTGCTCTCCATATAAACTATCTCTGGCATGTTGATACAACCGTATCAATAAATGGGTATAATCTATTTCTACCCCGGTTTCTTTTTTTAGATTCAGTAAGAATTTAATTTCTTTATTTAGTTTTTCCCATCGGTGATGATTGATATAATAAGTTAACTGATGCCATCTTTCATCAACACACTCCTCTCCTTTTATTTCTTTCAATGCAAGTAAAGCCCTTTGATAATTGTTATTGTCATAACAATAATACCGACTTCGCTCAGCAGTTATAGGAAGCTGATAGGATGATAATTCTTTTATACCATATTTTTCTAAAATCTTTTTTTCTTTCGTGTGATATCCGAGATCGATTTCATACTGTCCTTCTTTATTGACAGAAAAAAAACGATGATATTTTTCTTTCATAAATTGATTGATTCCAACTGGAATAATGAACTCTTGTAAACTAGTATTCATCATGAAAATGGGGTCCAACGTCTCTGCATCGACTAACGTTCTGACAATTTGAGTACGTGTCATAGAAAGTTCATTTATTTTTTCATTTTCCTTATAAATCAAAATGATTTTAGGAAAACGATTGACATCAACGAATACTTTTTTTTCTAAAAACGTTATGTTGCTCTTTTTTCCACTATTTTTTTGAATGATAGCACACCATACATCGTCGATAGTGACATGGGGATAGCGTAATAACTTTCCGCAGGTTAAACTCTCAATGCAACGCATGGTTAAATCCCCGTTAAATTTTTTGACCTGGACATCCCAATAAGAATAAAAATCTATTTTTAGAGGATCAGCTAATATCCTATTAATCGTTTGGAATATTTCTAATAGAGAGTCTTCGATCAATGTATAAGGAACATTTAAACGAATGCAAAACCTTTCCTGATTTGAATGGGGATCAATATTTTCGATGCCAATCGCTGAAAACGCCCCCGTCATACAGGCGCGTAAATCATCCATAAAATGGCTCATCGATACCTGATAGGGGGTTCTCAAATAAACAAATAAATTCGGGCATTGAGGGTTATCTGTAAATAGACATTTTTCCGGTACCGCATGGTAACCTAAAAAACGAAGAAAGGCATGTTCAAAAATATCAGAACTCAGCGTAACACGCGGATGTTTTTCCAATAGAAAATAGGATAATTCATCAATTAATTTTTCATAATTAAAAAGCATAAAAAACCTTAGACAACATGATTTAAATAACTCATCCAGTCATTTTTGATCATTATCAATCGTTATTCTATTACTTCATTTGATTGATTACTTGGCTTTGTTGCAGTCGCTTAGTGGACAATATAATTTCTTTATTGCTAGGCACAAGGCCTTGTGATCCCCGTCGAACATTTACGCTATTTTGTTCGATTTGTAAAGTGTTTTTTCGGTCTATTTCTTTTCAATAGTTTTACACCCTCCCGTTCATCATCAATTGAGGGCATATTTATATCCGATCTTTCATTATTTTTATAGAGACTAACTGCGTTGATTGCGTTTTTTTCAGATAATTGCTTTATTAAAGGACCTAACTTTCTTTTAAGATATTTTTTTCGAGCACTCTCTTTTATAAGCGCTTGCCAATCGAAATACGGAATAATAACGACAGACCAACCTAGTTTTTCGAATAGATGATTATTAAATTGACTGGATACATTCAATTTTTTTCCTACATAATGACTCGGACCATTGACTTGCATGAGGATTTTTTTTTCTGGACACGCGATATCGACATAGGTAAATTCTAAAAAATGCTCTTCTACAAATTTAAATTCTGGGAAACAAGCCAAAAGATATTGAAATACCTCGTTTTGTAATCGAGAAGTTGTAATTTCTTCTGATTTAAATTGGCGATTCTTAATTGTTTCGCTAAGACTATACGGAATGAGATCCGGTTGATATAAATAAATTTGATAAAACTGATTCGCTGATATGATATTTAATTCTTCTATAATGGATGTTTCATTATTTTTTATCAATTTTTTAATCATTTCTTCATTATTAATCCATTGAAAATTTGAATCATTCAGAAATTTAAAAAAACACCACGCTAATGTTAAAACAGAAATCTGCTGTATAGTAAAGGTATCCATTTTTTCAGAAATACAATTAATCAACACATCGACTGATTTTAAAGTGGGACATTCTCGAAGACACCATCCAGACCATTTACTCAATGCATTAAGTGTCACTGAAATATCGTGTGCATTAAACTCATGCGCTTTTTGAGGAATACATTGAACGAGCACATCAATCACTTTTACATAAGCCGATTTTTCAATACACGCAGGCCATTTACTCAGCGTATTGAGTGTCACTGAAATACTCTGTGCATTAAACTCATGCACTTTTTGAGGAATGCATTGAATGAGCATATCAATCGCTTTTGTGCAAGCCGGTTTTTCAATACACGCAGACCATTTACTCAATGCGTTGAGTGTGTTTGAAATCTGCTGTGCATTAAAATCGCGCGCTTTTTGAGGAATGCATTGAACGAGCATATCAATCGCTTTTGTGCAAGCCGGTTTTTCAATACACGCAGACCATTTACTCAATGCATTGAATGTCACTGAAATACTCTGTGCATTAAACTCATGCACTTTTTGAGGAATACATTGAACGAGCACATCAATCACTTTTACATAAGCCGATTTTTCAATACACGCAGGCCATTTACTCAGCGTATTGAGTGTCACTGAAATACTCTGTGCATTAAACTCATGCACTTTTTGAGGAATGCATTGAATGAGCATATCAATCGCTTTTGTGCAAGCCGGTTTTTCAATACACGCAGACCATTTACTCAGCGCATTGAGTGTGATTGAAATTTCCTGTGTATTAAACTCTTGCGCTTTTTGAGGAATGCATTGAACGAGCATATCAATCGCTTTTGTGCAAGCCGGTTTTTCAATACACGCAGACCATTTACTCAATGCATTGAATGTCACTGAAATACTCTGTGCATTAAACTCATGCACTTTTTGAGGAATACATTGAACGAGCACATCAATCACTTTTGCGTAAGAAAGCTTTTCAATACATACAGACCATTTACTCAATGCGTTCAGTGTGTTTGAAATCTGCTGTGCATTAAAATCGCGCGCTTTTTGAGGAATGCATTGAACGAGCATATCAATCGCTTTTGTGTAAGCGGCATTGTGAATACATTCAGGCCATTTACTCAACGCGTTCAGTGTGTTTGAAATTTCCTGTGTATTAAACTCTTGCGCTTTTTGGGGAATGCATTGAATGAGCATATCAATCGCTTTTGTGCAAGCCGGTTTTTCAATACACAACCACCATTTACTCAGCGCGTTCAGTGTGTTTGAAATTTCCTGTGTATTAAACTCTTGCGCTTTTTGGGGAATGCATTGAATGAGCATATCAATCGCTTTTGTGCAAGCCGGTTTTTCAATACACGCAAACCATTTACTCAGCGCATTGAGTGTGATTGAAATTTCCTGTGTATTAAACTCTTGCGCTTTTTGGGGAATGCATTGAACGAGCATATCAATCGCTTTTGTGCAAGCCGGTTTTTCAATACACGCAGACCATTTACTCAATGCGTTGAGTGTGTTTGAAATCTGCTGTGCATTAAAATCGCGCGCTTTTTGAGGAATGCATTGAACGAGCATATCAATCGCTTTTGTGTAAGCCGGTTTTTCAATACACAACGACCATTTACTCAGCGCGTTCAGCGTGTTTGAAATTTCCCATGCATTAAAATCGGGCGCTTTTTGAGGAATACGCTGAATGAGCATATCGATAGCTTCCGAATAATAGGCTTCCTTTATGAGTTGAGGCCATTTACTCAACGCGTTGAGTGTCACTGAAATATCCTGCGCATTAAAATTCTGCGCGTGATACGAAATTTTTTGCAATAAATATTTAATCGTTTCTGAATAAGGGGCTTCTTGTATTGAAATAGGCCATTTAGAAAAAACGTTTAATAGGTTAGAAATATTGTTAGGTTCAAAATCATAACACGGAATTAAATAAACTATTTCTGAAATATTTTTTCTACAAGAAAAAAAATATTTTGGCGGGATAATTTTACTCAGTCGATTAATTAAGGTTGATAAATTAACATCATTAAAATTGTTTTTCTCCTCAGAAAAAAGCTCAAATAAACCGCGAGCATCATTTAATAAAATTTTTTTATTAATCGCGATATTTTTTTTCATAAAGTTAATAGAGGATTGACTGTTAAATTATTTCGATGTAATCGCTTAATTATATATTAAAAAACTATTAACTACAAAGCGTCACTATTAATTAGATAATAAACTTATCCAGTTAAACTATTAAGAAAACTTACACAAATTATTTGTCTTATAAGTTAAGTAGCAGCAAAGGTTGTCAATGTATTATCACCCTGTACAATGAACGAATCTTCGGCACTGAAAAATTAAATTTTTTATTATTTACAAAAAGATAATAATCCAGGTGTAAACCTCCCAAACTTCCCCCAGTTTTTAAATAGAGTAGTTTTTGTTTAGGGATTGAAAATAGTATAGGGGTGTTTGATTATTTAAAGCTTCATGGGGTCTTTCCTCGTTGTAATGTTTAAGCCAGTTATCAGTTATGTTCTGTATTTCTTGTATATTTCGAAATAAATACCTATCTAAAACAGCTTCACGATAAGTTCGGTTAAATCTTTCGATAAATGCATTCTGTGCGGGTTTTCCAGGTTGGATATATTGAATTTCAATCCCCTGTATTTTCGCCCATTGCTGGAAGTGACGTGAAATATTTTCTGGGCCGTTATCCACTCGAATACGCTGAGGGTAGCCCTATTTCATGGCGAGTTGATCCAACCATCGGGTAATCCGCTTGGAAGGTAAACCATAAGCCACTAATATTCCTAATCCACCGCGATGATAATCATCAATGATATTTGCTGTACGAATGCGTCGCCCATTGACTAAAGCGTCGCTCATGTCGTCTAACGACCAGCATTGATTGATACCCTCAGGTTGCTGTAATTTAATAGCGGTTCGAGGGGCTAAACGCTTTTTTGGTTTTATCTTTAAATTAAGCTTTAATTCACAGTAAATTCGATAAACTCGTTTATGATTAAAGGGATAATTTTTAAGCCGAATTAAATTAAATAATTTCCCAAATCCGTAGGTATTCAGCAGAATAATTTTTTAATAACGACTCAATCATTTGGTCACCTGATTTTTTCTTAGGTTTATAACGATAAGTTTTACGATCCATCGTGATAACGCGACACGCTTGACTGATGCTCACGCTATAGTTAACTATCAACTCATCTACGATTTCACGCCGCTAAGATCCACGTGGTACTTTTTTTCAAGCACCTCCTTAAGTAACTCATGATCCATACTCAAGGTCGCATACATTTTTTTTAAACGGGTATTTTCATCTTCTAGCTGACGTAGGCGCTTCAATTCCGATAGCTCCATATCCCGTATTTTGTTTGCCACGTATAAATTGTGCTTTCTCCAATTCCATATTTACGGGCTAATTCAACCGCTGGAACTCCCGTTCCATACTCTTTCAGCACGGTGATAATTTGTGATTCACTAAACTTTTTCTTCTTCATTTGTTAACTCTCCTGGTCACTAATTTACCAAAAAACTCTATTTAATGGTTGGGGTATTTTACGGGAGGGTTACCCAGGTAATGTACTATTACCTATCGTTATCCTACTTTCTTTTTCATATTAATATTTTCACATTAATATTAGCTTAATAATTAACGATTAAACTTTTTCTATTCGTTATTTACTTTAAGGTTAAAAATGTCAAAAAATAATAAATATTTTGCAAGCATCATGTCTTTTTTCGGAAAATCAAAACAACTTGAATCAAGAACGAAACAGGAAATCATAACACCTGTTGATTGTGTCACTAAAATTGGTGATAGAATAAATTTATTCGACTATCTTGAAGACGCATATAAAGAACATGTTGCAAAATTAGAAATACAATGTATCGAAGAAAAATATAAACAATTAACAGGAAGCCAACAGTAACCCCATTTCCTTCGGTGAGAGCCTGTAAACCGTTTTGTGTAAGTACGCTGTTTTAGGAGAATCTGTCCTCGAATTCGATAGCGAATCGATGTCAATAGCGGCTCTCCAATCATGTAAAGACATAGTCCACTTTTGTGATGCCTTCTGTATCGCTAAATAGACTACTTTTAATGCGGATCGGTCACTAGGAAATATCTTACGATGATTAATTGATTTTCTAATCACACGATTGAGTGATTCAATGGCATTTGTCGTATAGATAATTTTATGTATTTCATCAGGATAATCGAATAGGGTTATAATATTGCTCCAGTTCTTATACCAGGAACAACTGATCCCTGGATATTTTTTATCCCATTTTTCACTAAAAGTGAGAAGGGCTTCTTCTGCTTGTTCAATGGATATAGCACGATAAATAACTTTAAGATCAGCGGCAACAGCTTTCATGTCACATAGCGTAACGAATTACGAATAAGGTGCACAATACATAATTGAATTTTAGTGTTGGGAAATACTGCATTAATGGCATCTGGAAAGCCGGTTAATCCGTCAACACACGCAATAAAAACATCCTTCACACCACGATTATTTAACTCGGTTAATACCGATAGCCAAAATTTAGAGCCTTCCGTTTCGGCTATCCACAAGCCTAGTAATTCCTTCTGGCCACGGCAATTAATCGCTAATGCCAAATAAATCGATTTATTGATAACACGTTTATCTTGATGACACTTAATAACGATGCAATCTAAGTAAAGTATCGGATACACCGTTTCTAATGGACGATTCTGCCAAGCGTTAACCTCGTCAATAACCGCTTCAGTGACCTTGGAAATTAAACTGTGCGATACTTCTGCGCCATACATTTCTTTAAAACGTAGCCGCAATATCGCGGGTGGTCATACCTCTGGCATAAAGAGCCAAAATTTGTTCGTCAAATTCAGTAATGCGTGTTTGCCCTTTGCGAATAATTTGAGGGTCGAATGTACTATTTCGGTCACGTGGCGTACTAATTTCAACTTCACCGAAATTACCCTTTAGGCTCTTAGAAGAATAGCCATTACGACTATTTCCTGTATTCTTTCCTTCAACAGCATGCTTTTGATAACCAAGATGCTCATCTAATTCAGCATCCATCGCACGTTCTACGGTGAGTTTTAGCAAGTGCTTGCTTAGCGCGGCTAAATCTTTTTCACTCTTAATAGACTTCGCCAATTCATTTATTAATTTGGGGTCAATATCAAATTGTTGTTCCATTGCTTATTCCTTATTTATCAGCATCGCTCGAAAGCGATAGCTTAGTTAATGAAGCACTTACACAATTTTATTTACAGGCTCACACAAAATGGTTTACAGGCTCTTTTTCGTTTAAATTTTTTATACACCTCGTTATCATTGCGCTTTCCAATAAAAGCAATGATTACTATTTTCTCTTCTGAATCGACTCTATAGATGACCCTATATTCCCCTATATCAACTCGATGATAATCAGAAGTGCCTTTTAACTTTTTTGAATCCTGTGGAAATGGATTTTCTCTTAAGGACTCGAGGGTCATCGCTAACTGTCTTCCATGTTTAATTGAAACTTGTTTTAAAAACTTTAAAGCGTTTTTAGAGAGTTTAATCTTTAGCATTACGTAATGACTTTAAAAAATCTTCACTCTCTTTGTCACTTATTAATCCCTCTATTTCTGAGGTTTTTGCTAACATTTCCCACAGCTTATCGTGAGCATTTTCTAATAATTGATACTCTTCTATGGACAATACAACGGCTACTGGACGCCCTTTTTTTTCAATAAGCACGTTTTCACGTTGGGCTGCATCAAGCATACGACCAAACTCATTTTTTGCTTCTCTGGCTCCAAGTGTTAACATAATTCACCTATAATGTTTATTAAGTATATAATAGCTCTAATGGATCATAAGATCCACTCAATTATGAGCAGATTTTATGAGCAGATTTAGTTGGTTGTGTTTGTCCTCAAGGTGATCAGACTTTGGGGGACGTTTTTTTGAGTTAATTAGGTTTTCTAAACCTATATCGCACCATATGGTATTAAGTAAGTTCTTCTATAATTAATTTTTTATCAGCAATTAAAGAATCCAAACCCTTTCTTAACAAGCTATTAACTATTCCTATTTGACTTTCAGAACAGTATTTTTCCATATCTTGATATACATCTTTTCTAAATGGAATGTTAGTTGGATTTGTAAAGTTTTTACGATTCGCCTTACCAGAAATAATTAACAATTTCTTTGTTTCTTTACTCACTGCTATTTTCCTAATTTAGAAATATCTGCTTAATAAATTCTTAACTTGATTCTATGATCCCCTATTATACGAAGTAGTACTGTGTCGAACCCTGTCTTCGATTGCACACCTGTATATTTGTCATTAAAAAATTCAGATTGCATATTACCATTTTAGACATTTAATGATAATATAGATATATCAGTTTAATGACAAATAAGGAAGAATAACAATGTCAGAAAAAAAGCAGCGAGCAAACCACGACTCCGCGTGGAAAGATATTTTAGATGCTTATTTTAAAGAGTTCATGGAGTTTTTCTATCCAGAAATCGCACAGAAAATTGATTGGGTAGCTGAATATGAATCACTTGATAAAGAACTTCAGACTATCACAACTGATGCTACAGTTGGTAAGCGCTTTGTTGATAAATTATTTAAGGTTAAAACATTACAAGGACATGAAGAAGTCATCTTAATACATGTCGAAATTCAGGGGAAAAAAGAGGACGAATTCTCTTTACGTTTGTTCCAGTATTATTACCGACTTTTTGAAAAACGCGGTCATTCTATTTTAACGCTTGCAATCCTCACAGACGGAAATAGTAATTGGCATCCTAAAAGTTACCAAAAACAAGTTCTAGACCTTCCTATACTTAGTTTTCATTTTCAAACTAACAAACTACTTGATTATCAAGCTCGTAAAAAAGAGTTAGAAGAAACCCATTTGGGATCGTCGTTTTGGTACAATTAGCCGCTATAGAAAATAAAAGAAATCCTAAAGGTCGCTATGAGATGAAGTCTAAAATCACTCGACTTTTATTAAAAAAAGGATATAAAAAAGATTATATACTTAATCTATTCAAGGTAATTGATTGGGGCCTTGTTTTGCCACCTGACCTAAAAATTCAGTATAATAACGAGATAGAACAGTTAAAAGGTGAAAAAGGTATGGGTTATGTACTAAGTGCCGTCCGCGAAGAGGTCGAGAAAAATCATCAAGCATGGCTACAAAAAGGCCTAGAACAGGGCCTAGAACAGGGCCGAAGAGAAGAAGATTTTGTTATTGCTAAAAAAATGTTAGCTAAACGAATTAATCCTTCACTTATCAAAGAAATAACGGGTCTATCCGATCAGGATTTACTGATTCTAGAAGAGTAGCCATTTTTTTCTTCTCACTATTATGGGTATTATGGCCCTTGCGCAGCCACTAGAACAAAAAGGCCATAAAAAGTGGCCTTAAACAAGGCGAGCACCGTAAGGCGGCCATGGCAAAAATGCTTCTAGCGGAAGGTAGAACGCCAGAATCCGTTTCAAAAATTGACTTTGATTTCCCTCTGTCTAGTCAATAAAGGTTTATCTCCTGAGAAAATAAAAAATATTACCGGTTGGTCTAGATGGAATAGTTCAGACTGGATGTGACACAAAGGAATGAGTAAGGTTACCCGAAGCATGCTGTCGAATGGCCGACTCGCTTAAAAAAGCGTACTTACACAAAAACTGGCGGCCTATCCACCATGATCGAGTATGAGTAGTTTCTTGATATCTTTTTTTAGATTATCACTTACTTTTTTCCACAACAAGTTAATATCACGCGTAAAACTATACGTATATTGACCTAATCCTACCTGTTCTGAGCATTGCTGATACTAAACTCCATATCGGGTTATTTGATCCACAACCGTTTCACATTCTGAGTATTTTTTCCCTAAGATGAATATATTTTTTGGTATCGCGCCCAATCGGATCATGCTATCGATTAAATTTATCGATGTTTTCAACGGATGATGAATGTAAACAATAGCTATATCGCTCAATGAAAATTGTTTTTTCATCAGCGCGTGATCGATTAACTTTTAGAGTATAGGAAGATAAGCAAGAGATGGTTTGTTAAAAAATTTCTGAGATGAAGAACGATTTACGTACATTTTTATTTAACTTATCAATTTAGTTTTTATTTTTAAGGAAGCGTGATTAGCTTATTGCATAGTATTATGAGTATTCAAAAAAAATACCGAGTATAACAGGTAAAATATTTATGATACATTGCGCACCCTATTTAGAACCATTTATTAAAAGTATATACCAATCAAATGCTTAACGAATTTAAAGTCATCAGACAATATTTGGATCCCGAACATCTTGATATCTTCAGCTTTTTAACTCATATCAACAAAGTAAAAGCAGCCCTTTGGCAAATGAATCACTCTAAAATTGGGAACTATCTATACGGAAAATTTATCTTTTGGCTCAGTCGCTACTTCAAGAAATAAAAATTCACCCGTATTTACGACATTATTTTTCTTCAGATAAAACCTTAAATTTTATTTGCAATAATTTTATTCGCTATTGCTTTAGCCATAACATTAAACTAGATCCCAAAAACATTACAATCGTTTAAAGCCCATAATCAACTATCTGATAATGCCGTAAAAAACGAGCTATTGAAAATAACACGTAAATCTCATGTTAATGTGCTAGGCTTTGGACTAGATGACGGCATCTATGAAAAAGAATTAGCAAATTTTCTCATTTTACATAAGATTGTAATACAGTAACTATTTATGGCATGGATCCGCACGCTAAAAAAGGCAATGATATCCAGTATATAACCCCCGATCAACTTCGCATGGATCTTGTAAAGTTTGACGTTATCATCGCACGTTGGTCATTACACCATGTTAAACTTGAAAATAGATGGACTGATCTTTCAGAGAGAGTGTTCACCAAACTGTGTCATTAATAATTTATCGTAACTGTAAATTTAGCCTGCCATCAAAAAATATCTGCAGTTGAGAAGCAATTAAAGCCCAATTATGCAGGGGCTGGCACCACTTTTCTAGTATTTTTTGACAGGCACAGTAAATTAATTTAAGTAAGGCATTTTCACTGGTAAAAGCCCCTTTATTTTTTGTATATTTGCGTACTTGCCGGTGAAACCCTTCAATAATGTTGGTTGTGTAGATAATACGCCTTAATTCTTCAGGATACTTAAAATACTGGGAAAGCTTATCCCATTGAGTTTGCCAAGACTTAATCACAGCAGGATATTTTTTACCCCATTTTTCATCGAGTTCTAATAGGTGATGCTCGGCTAAGTCCTTGGAACTCGCACGATAAACCAATTTTAAATCAGCCATAAAGGATTTTTGATCTTTGCTGGTCACATACTTTAATGAATGACGGATTTGATGAATCACACAAAGCTGAATTTCTGTCTGGGGGAAAACCTCAGCAATGGCTTCGGGAAAACCTTTTAATCCATCGATGCTGGCAATGAGAATATCCTCAACTCCCCGAGCACGTAAATCATTTAAGACACTTAACCAGAAACGAGAACCTTCATTTTCAGAAAGATACAGCCCTAAAATTTCTTTACGACCCTGGTTGTTAACCCCTAAAACCGAATAAAAAGCACGGCTACTGACTTTACCTTCAATACGTACCTTAAAATGCATGGCATCGAGAAATACGATCGGGTACACAGATTCTAGCGGTCTATTTCGCCATTCCGTTATAACCGGCATTAACTTATCGCTTATCAGGCTTATTTTAGCCGCTGAAACCTCAAGACCATACATATCCGCCAGATGGTCTTGGATCGCCTCATAGCTCATCCCAAGTGCATACAGCGATAGTATTTTGTTATCCAAGGATTCGTTTAAAACCGTTTGACGTTTTTTTACCATTTGCGGTTCAAACGTTCCTAGACGGTCTCGGGGTGTTTCCAGCTCAAAACTTTCTGTCTCCGTTTTTAATACTTTACTTGTTTTTCCATTGCGTCGGTTCGATAACTCAGGCGTTTTCGATTCTGATAATAAATGGGATTCTAATTCACCTTCTAACGACGCTTCGATAATTTGTTTTATTAACGGCGTTAATATTCCGTCTTTTCCTGTTAACGATTCTCCTGATTTTAGTCGGGCTATCGCTTCAGCTTCAAATTCTTTACTCAGTATCGCTTGTTTCATGTCAACTCCTAAAATTCTTAATTTAGTTTAGCGTTGACACAGTTCCTTGAATACTCCCCTTTCAGATTGCATCAGTCGATGTAACGCGAATGCGTCCATTATCTTCATTGAACACGGTTATTTACAGAATAGTCACTTTCCTGCCGAAAAAAAACTCTATGAATTGTTGAATGCGCTATTTGACATCATTGCTAATATTGGTCTCAGGCCGACATACTTTACCGAAACTGCCCCCGCCTTCGGAGCACATTTTTTTATTCATTATCTTGAACCTAACGATTTTATTTCTATTTGCAAAAATTCTTCACAGCGTGTTATCTCTCAAACTATTTATGCCCCTCTTTTCCTAACTAAACTATGTGTTGTTTTCGTACCGCTAAACTCAAGTCTGGATAATGTCGTCTTAGCTCCACGACCTTTTTATTTTTGACTCCATCTCAATATAGAATTTTATTGAGCGATATCTATTTGGAGCCACTATCTCGCTAAAATGATAATTGCTATGATTTGATCCCCGCATGCAAGCTAAAATTAAATCCGGTAAACCACGCAACACAACCTGATTAAAAAAAGAGTAGGATTTATATCCACTGAAACAAATCTTTATATTTATTTAACGTTTGTTGTTCTGTTAAACCAATATCTTCCCCCCATAGTTTAAGATTTTTTCTGATGAAACTTAACATCATCGCGATGCATTTTTCCTGGTTTACCACGATAACTTCTGTTTGATTTTGTTTTAACCATAACTCAGATTGTTCAAAGGTTTTATTTTCTCCGACGATAACTCTAGGTATTTTATGTAATAGAATAGCTCCCGCACACATAGAGCAAGGAGATAATGTCGTATAGAGCGTTGCGCGTTGTAAATCTTCTGGTAAAACTTTACGGCGAGTATTTTCGAGGCAATCCGTTTCTCCATGTTTGATCATACTGTGTTCTTGGATACGTTTATTACGACCTTTTGCTCGCACTTTGTTCTCTACCACTAAAATGGACCCAATCGGAATTCCTCCTTCTTTTAAACCTAGTAAGGCTTCCTGATAGGCGAGATCAAGAAATTCTCTTTCCTTTTTATTGAGCTGAGCCATATACTTTCTCCTAAAAAATATTTCCCTTGGGGTATTTTAGCTTAAATATTTCATCGGTCTTTGATTGAGCAACTTTAATTTCCATTGAACTGTTTGTTCTAGCGAAATTTTATTCATCGTCACGTTTTTAGAAAACCATTCCCTTAATTGTTATTACCATTTTCTATCTTTTTTTATTTAAGAAGTTTTTCAGGAGTATTTTTCTTTTCAATTTAAAATAAACAGCTGTGCGCACTTATTTATCGGCATTTTTCATGTGTTTATTCAGACTGGAAGAAAGCAAGGAAGTTCAGGTTTTCCAAATGTAAAAGGGGCTTGCTTCACTTTGCTGAGAATGAAGGAAGAAAGAAGCAGAAATCACGCAAAAGTCCCGCAATCGAATTTATAAGAACATTTAAAAGCAGCTGAAGTGTTTGATTATACTGGTGGGCCCACTAGGACTTGAACCTAGGACCAACGGATTATGAGTCCGCTGCTCTAACCAACTGAGCTATGGGCCCTTCATAAGGAGGTAGATTGTAATCAATCTCGAGAAACTTAGCAATTTTATCTATTTTCTCTCATTTTTCATTTTTTCTCATTCCGTTATTGGAAGCCTGTATTGAAGTGTGGTTTCGTTTTATATCACTCAATGCTTAAATAATTTTCAACCTCATTGCATAAACTTCTTATGGCTTTTTTGAAAACTGTCTTTATTCGTTTTTCTTAAAAAGAATTAAATAAGCTCGAATTTTTTGATTCTATATAATGGAGTTTTATAAAAGTAAAAATATATTTATTATGGATCAGATCTCATTGAGTTAAAATTTTAATTTATAGTTTGTTTTAATTAAATAAAAGGAGAAATAAATATGCCCCATTGGAAATTAATTAACTGGGATAGGTTCTCAAAATTGGAGCTTCTCTATCGCACACAAGGAATTGACGATACTCAAAAAGGAGAACGGGTTTTTTCGGCTAACTTTGGACTTCAAAAAACGGATAGCCATTATCAATCATTAAAAAGTCGTGAGGTCGCCATTCCCCTCGATTTATTATTAAAAAATTATCACCCTATTGGATCAATTGCATGCTATGAAGAACTACTGTATGTCCCTGTAGAAAATCGATCGAATCACTATTTGAATTGACTGCTTAATTGAGTTATATCCCAGGAAACGAAATCAAGTGAAGTCATTTGATTTCGTCTTTAACTTACGAAAATAAAAAAGGTGCTTATAAATGATTTAAATATCATTTACTCTTCGAGACTATGAAGCGAATGACTTCATTAGTTTTTTAGAAACAACTTTTGCTGCAGCATTCCAAGCTAAAAACAAATTATGTGGATCTTGTAATAATTCTGCCGCTTCAAAACGAGGTAAATTTTCGAAGGATCGAATACTCTCGCTGTCTTGCCATAAAACTTTACCCGTATGATGAGTAAGTCTACCCACAACGATCAAAATAGGCTTTAATTTGCTTGAAAATCCTGAAGTAACAAATCCATATCCGCGAATCTCAAGCGTTACCCTCGCGTCAGAATATTCTTTATTAGCCAGTTTAAAACGAGAACCTTGTTTCAATTGGTTAATAAATTCATTTCTGACAATTTCAGTAATTTGAATTTTTTCTTTAAGGACCGCTTCTTGAATAGCTTTCTCATCATTAAAAGGAATTGCACACGCTAACAGGCCTATATAAGCACTGGCCCATAATTTTCTTTGATCCAAATAAGTCATTCTTTTAGCAGGCGTAACTTTTTGACTGACTTCTATCGTTTTAATCAATTTTGCTTCTTCAGGTGTCATGATTATTGTTGAGACACAACCCCCCAAGAAAAAACAAATATTTAACGCAAGTAGACGTTTAAATAGCTTAAAAAAACAGATTTTTTTTAACATCGAACTATTCTATTATTATTTAAAACTTGAGATGGATTAACATCTCAAGTTTATTGAAAGATAGCGATAAAAAATTAAATTTTATTGATCTTGAAATTTAATGGCAGGAGGTAATTCACCACATTTTTTCTTAAAATAAAGTGTACGCAGCCAATTATCACGTAGTTGATAGGATTGGATTTCAATGCGTTCCGCATCAGAAAAATCCATGAAAAACCAAGGTACAATAACAAACGCACCCGCAACACCGAGTAGAACATTTTTTTCTATTTTGTTTTGTTGAGGAATAAGATTTTTTATTTTCGTTTGATTATTCATTAATTCGAGTTTCAGTGCATTACAAGTCAGACCGCCATCTCCAGGTTGATGCAAAGGAACAGGATTAGGTGTTCTTCCGGCACACGCAGAAAGTAAAACACTACACGCTAATAAACTAACTAATTTTTTCTTCATCATTTATAATCCTTTTGTTATTGTTATTAAAAATAATAAACGCGCGAATACTACTCTATTATGACAATAAATTAAAGCGTTATTTTAAAAAAATATTAAAAAAAATTATCTCAGCGATAGAAAAATGAATTATTGATTTTAGAGATCAGAAAAAGTTAGGAAAGACGTATCCAAACTCAATGAATACGATTAACCAGTGCTCATTATCTTTAACAACGCGTAAAAATTCTGTGTCAATACAAAGTTAAATCTATTAAACGATTAAAGCGTAAAAAAACAATATAGGTGTTATTCGGGCAGATCCCAGGCTCAGTGCAATCGCATAGAACCTCCTTGTTATTTTTAACGTGAGAAACGCTATCATTTAGTGCATATCAACTAAGTCCATCACTTCATTTTCAGATAAATGGATTAGATCGTGAATATATTGAATGGATCGGCCTTGAGCAATAAGCTTTTTAGCGATTGTAATAGCATTAAGGTGTATGCCTTCTTCTCGGCTTAAACGTTCAAAGCTTGTCACATAATTCATATTTTTCTCTTTTATTAAAGAATTAGGCATCTTCAAGTTCAGTTAAAACTAGATCAGGCAATTTAGTAACTTTTTTTACTAGTTCTAAAGGCAGACCTTCCGCTAGAAGGTTTTTAGCCATTTCATACCGCTCCTCTTCTCGCCCTTGTTCTAGACCTTCTTGCCGGCCTTTCTGTAGGCCTTGCTGTAGGCCTTCTTCTCGGCTTAAACGTTCAAAACTTGTTATATAACTCATATTTTTCTCCTCCTCTAATTCATGGAGTTTCTCTTTATATTCTAATTCTAAATCCTTGGGTATAACGAGTGCCCAGTCTATCACCTTGAGCAAATTTATTACATAATCTCGCCCATAGCCTCTCTCGTAGAGCAACTGCGTTAATCGGAGCTTCATAATAAATCGCGCTTTAGGATCTTTCTTTGTTTCTAGAAAGATAAGATGAACGAGCACGACGATTGCAAAGGGATTATTCGAGGTCTCTAGTTCTCGTTTTTTAGTGCGATAATTAATCAATTTATGCGTTTTAAAGTTAAACGTTAACACTGAAAAATCAAAGACATCTCTTTGATAATTTTGAGGATGCCAATTTCGGTTGCTATCTGTCAGAATAGCTAAGGTTAAAATAGATTGATCGTACTTTGTAAATAGTTTGCAATAATACTGGAATAGTCGTTTAGCAAAAATCCTCGGGAGTATTCAATTAACTGTGTCAACGCTAAACTAAATCAACAATTTTAGGAGTTGACATGAAACAAGCCATACTCAGTAAAGAATTTGAAGCTGAAGCGATAGCACGGCTAAAATCAGGAGAATCGTTAACAGGAAAAGATGGAATATTAACGCCGTTAATAAAACAAATTATCGAAGCATCGTTAGAGGGGGAAATAGACGCTCATTTATCAGAATCTAAAGCAACGGATATCTCAAATCGACGCAATGGAAAAACCAGTAAGTTATTAAAAACGGGGACAGAAAGTTTTGAGCTAGAAACACCCCGAGACCGTTTAGGAACGTTTGAACCACAAATGGTTAAGAAACGTCAAACGGTTTTAAACGAGTCCTTAGATAACAAAATACTGTCATTGTATGCACTTGGGATGAGCTATGAGGCGATCCAAGAACATCTGGCGGATATGTATGGTCTTGAGGTTTCAGCCGCTAAAATTAGCTTGATAAGCGATAAATTAATGCCGGTTATAACGGAATGGCGAAATAGACCGTTAGAATCTGTGTATCCCATCGTATTTCTCGATGCCATGCATTTTAAGGTGCGTATTGAAGGAAAAGTCAGTAGTCGTGCTTTTTATTCGGTTTTGGGTGTTAACAATCAGGGTCGTAAAGAAATTTTAGGGCTGTATCTTTCTGAAAATGAAGGTTCTCGTTTCTGGCTACACGTTTTAAATGATTTGTGCGCTCGCGGAGTTGAGGATATTCTCATTGCTAGCATTGACGGATTAAAGGGTTTTCCTGAAGCCATTGCTGAGGTTTTCCCCCAGACAGAAATTCAGCTTTGTGTGATTCATCAAATCCGTAACTCATTAAAGTACGTGACCAGCAAAGATCAAAAATCCTTTATGGCTGATTTAAAATTGGTTTATCGTGCGAGCTCCAAGGATTTAGCCGAGCATCGCCTATTGGAGCTTGATGAAAAATGGGGTAAAAAATACCCTGCTGTGATTAAGTCTTGGCAAACTCAATGGGAGCGTTTGTCTCAGTATTTTAAGTACCCAGAAGAGCTACGACGTATTGTTTACACAACGAATATAGTGGAGGGGTTTCATCGGCAAGTGCGTAAATATACCAAAAATAAAGGCGCTTTTACTAGTGAAAATGCCTTACTTAAATTAATTTACTGTGCCTGTCAAAAAATACTAGAAAAGTGGTACCAGCCCCTGCATAATTGGGCCTTAATTGCCTCTCAACTACAGATATTTTTTGATGGCAGATTAAATTTACAGTTACGATAAAATTATTAATGACACAGTTTTGTGAACACTCTCAAATCCTCTTCTTTTTTCCCTTGGATCTCAATGTGAATTAAAACAACTTCTTCTTTTCCTTTGAGCGATTTGATTTTTATGAGTTTATCAACAAACGTTTTCCCTATCATTGACTCCGTGGTAATCGACTGCAGTTCATTATCTAACGTTTCATACGGGACTCCCCAATCCATTTCTTTTGCAATTTTTGGATAGAAAAACTCCATGAACTCTTTAAAATAAACATCTAAAATATCTTTCCACGCGGAGTCGTGGTTTGCTCGCTGCTTTTTTTCTGACATTATTATTCTTCCTTATTTGTCGTTAAACAGATATATCTATATTATCATTAAATGTCTAAAATGATAATAGGAAATCTCAATTTTAACAAACGTTCCATATCGAATCGGCCACGGACGACACTTATACTTAAGATCTCAACATCCGCCAGAGGCGGAGTAACCGAATGGAAACATAACGCATGTTTAGTAAAGTATTTCTTCGTTAGACTAACTTTTAGTGGCTAAATCTCCTAATAAGCTGATTGTTTTTTTTATCCTTTTCGCATCATTAATTTTCTCCAAATACGATAATAGTTCAACAGTATAAAAATAATCTGAGTTCCATATTTCGGGTGATCCAAAGCAAAAGTTATGAATTAGCTGAAGTTCCTGGGTAGCACTTTCAAAATTTTTATTTTCAATATCTGATTTACAATTTTTAATCGCATTAATTGCTACTGCTTTAAAAATAGTATTTTCTATATCAATTTTTTTTTCAATTTGAAGAAGTAATTCAGCATCATTCTCACTAAATTTATGAGAAGCTAACTGATTTCTCAAAAACGCTAACTCTAAAATTTTATTACTCATAATTTATTCCTATTTATTTAGAATCCTGGATTATAAAAATCGAAATCATCAATCGACTTATATCCTAGATATGGTAATTCGACTTTTTCAACTGGAATTTCATTCAGATCTAACGTTCTAGCAGCCACTAACCTATGATTACCATCAACAACGTAATTCTTACCATTATATTCAATATATTTTACAGCTTCACTTATACCATTTTCTTTAATATTTTTTACTAATCTAGCAAAAGCTTTTCTACCCATAGTTCTTGGGTGAGTCACTTCTAGTTCAGTTCGAGATAGATGAGTTAATGTTGTTTCAGCTCCCTCATTCCGACTAAAAAATCCCCATTTATTTTCAGCCAACAACCTTGTTGCTTGAATTCCTAATCGAATAGTTTTAGTCGCAGGTACTTCTGACATTGCTATCCAGCCGGCTCGCGTTTGAGCAACACTCTCGGCATACCCCTAAATCCAAATCATTTTGTTGGTTTGCTGTTGCGTTCCCTAAACGTTCATGCATCACTTCACTGTTTGCGGCGGCGCGACCTTCGGCAATGAGTGCACGACGTTCGAAAACATTTTCATACCGTTGCCAAAATCCACTGGGGTTTCTTGGAGGCGGTGTGGGATGATAAAAATGACTCACGTCTTCGCCGACACGGTGTGCAAGGAAATCATCGTTGACGTCCAACGTTACCGACGGTAATGCTGTATTTGCCGTGAACTGGGCATCGTTGATTAATTCGGATTCCCACGGTGATAACGCATTTCCTCCGCGGTAAGATTGATAACCCTAGATGGCTAAAAAATATTTATTCTACAATTCACCTTCTTCTTCGTAAATAATTCTGGCTTCGCGTTTATAGATTTCTAAAGCTTTAGGGTCATGGTCATAACAATCTTCCCAAAAACCTGGTTTTCGCCAATCCTTTGGGCCCATAACCATTAAATTTTGGTTAACGATCGTTATAACCCAAGTACTCGAAATTGAATTTGAAGTTATTTCAAATTGCGATGCGGAATATAATGCTGGCATTTTATTTTCGTTATCGCCAATTAAACGATAAAACGTTTTTTCTGATAAAGAAACCTCCACTTCAAGAACAATATATTCTTTGCCTATCGTTATCCAACTACTTTTTTTTTCATATGTTTTTGTATGTTCATTATAAATATTTTTACATTTAACTTTCATTTTCACGTCCCTTCAAAAATTATAGGTTAAATCTTGGTGGCTCATAATCAAAACTTGGATTTAATTCAAAATTCCATCGCCCTTGATGATCGAATACGGACTTATAATCCATACCATAATATATTTCGCCAGTAACATTGTTTTTATAAAAATGCACTTGAAAATTGCCTGATGGACTAAAGGTTGAATCTGTAGAATATTTAGCCCAATCATATATATTACCTTTAGAAGAAAGAATATCTCTAAGCTGCTTATTACCTAATCTGTTCCCTTGAGTAATTAAAATAGAGTTATTTATTGCTTCATTAGTCAACTCACCTGTTTCATCAAAAATAGATTTAGCTTGCTCAATAGCTAATGTTCGCTTTAAGCGCAACCCATTAATATGATTAATTGCTTCGTTTGCAGCTATTCTGTCCGTAGGGATTTGCTTTCCAAACAATCCCCATCGATTCATTAAGCGTGAAGCTTGCATGATTCCTTTCGCTACGGGGGCAACGGTAGTTCGGTTGCTGCGATCCATCCGGCTCCATACTGAGCATTACTCTCGGTATAGCCTAAATCCAAATCATTTTGTTGATTTGCTGTTGCATGTCCTAAACGTTCATGCATCACTTCACTGTTCGCTGCGGCGCGACCTTCGGCAATGAGTGCACGACGTTCGAAAACATTTTCATACCGTTGTTCGATACGTTGCCAAAATCCACTGGGATTTCTCGGCGGATCTACATGTTGGAATCGACTCACTTCTGCGCCAATGTGTTGCGCTAAAACTTCGTCATTAACATCAAACGTTACCGACGGTAATGCTGTATTTGCCGTGAACTGGGCATCGTTGAGTAATTCGGATTCCCACGGTGATAACGCATTGCCTCCGCGGCTCGCTTGCTTGCTTTCTTGATAGTCCTCGGAAACGGATTGTGATTGGCGCTGCGCCAGATAACCGGCCGTATCTGTCATCATTTGCATGGCAAGATTTTCCATATCGAATCGTCCACGGACGACACCACTCATCGCCGCAACACCCACGTCGGCGGCGAGACGCCGTTCTAACGGATTATCGAGTTTTATTTTAGAATTTAATCCAGCCGATCCCATCGCTAAGGCAACACCCGCCAGATCAAATTGCTGCCGGATTCCGATTGCCATTTCGGTTAATTGTTCGGAAACATTGATGGCGCCTGCTTTCACAATAAATTCCGTTAATTGCGCAGCGTCTGCATCCACAGGGAATGCACCCAATTGGGCACCAAAACCGGTGGTAATCATCGTGGTGGCCAGTTCCGTCAATGAAAATTGATCTTGGATGCCTAAGCCGATACATAAACCTTGGCCCGCTGCATCGACTAAGCCCGCTCCCAGGACTAATACGCCCGTTGGACCCAAGGTCGCCGTTAAGGACGCGAGCAATTCTGGGGCAATTTCAGGAACCACAATACAAATGACCACGGCGACAATGGCTTTTATTAAAAAACTTAAAAAGTCATCGTGGGGCGGTTGCGGCGTGTCCAGATGCGGTGTCAATGAACCCTGGATGATTTGCAGAAATTGATAATACGGACGCGACATCCCCGCTTTGTTATGCACCGAAATCAGTTGTGGGATCACGATCGTTTGGCCCGCAACCAGGCTCACTCCCCCATTCGCCGCATCAATATAACTTCCTAAACTCCCATCCCCATACAGATTCCGCGCGACCGATTCATAACTCTCTCCCGCTCCACACGTGTAAATCTCCGGAACGCGACCCCAATCCTTCGTCGACGCTAAGCCGATTTCTTTTCCGGCTTCTCCTTGCGGTCTGATAAAGTTTAGCGCTAAATCAAATGCATGTTGATAATCTTTTTTATAACTCGCTAAGTACTGACCATTGACCCGATAAAAATAATACGTCTCGACGGGGCTATAAAAATAACCCGCCACAAACGAATTCAAATGCACCCGGTGCAGAATTAAACCGTCCGGCGTCGCTACAAAATATTTATTTTCTCCCTCCGGATCCACTCCTCCCACCACCGCGCACGGTTCCCCATTCGGACCACGGTACGTCTTCACCAACGAATAACCACTCCGCCCATGCCGATTGCTTCGATACCCTCCCACCACAGCAACACGCCACGTCTCCCAGCCCACATACGTGTAATCCAGATGATCCACATTCCTGTTTCTATCTTGATAATCGATCGTTTGCGCCGTGGGAAATCCCATCGCCGTTAAGGATTGGTAATCGGTACGGATGTTATACTCACCCCCTTCTCCCTCTTTTCGCTGAACCGTCTGCACTAACCAGCTGTTTTCATTATAGGTTCGTTCCTCTTCTTTTGAAGACCAAAGATAGTTTGTCACGGCTCTATAACAGATTTGTCGGCCCGCCGGATCAAATTCTCTTTCCGTCCGCTTTCCCGTATTCGATCGTGAACCGATAAGCCCGCCATCTCGGTCATAACCGAACGTCCACGTTACTTTTTTATCTTTATCCGATAATAACTCACTTTCCGTAACGCGACGATCTTCCTTGTACGTAAATTCACGGCCTTTATTCGCGCTGATTCGGATTTCTCCTTCTTCCAGTACACCCTCAATCACCACGCGATCGTCGCTGTCGTATTTCCACCACACTTCGTCGCACAATTCCATCCATTCCGCAGCGGTTGTCACAGTAACCAAATAACTAAGTTTTCAGACAATCTACAGCTCATAATCATCTGGATTTTGTTTTTTAATTTTAAAACACTCTAATCCATATTGATCTACAAGCTCTCTAGCTTTTGCTCTTCCACTATCAGTAATATTATAAACTGGAAGCGCTGGACCTCTATTTGATTTTATTTTTTTGGTAATAAGTAAGTCCTTTTCTAAAATATCAGTAATATCACTAGTTTTTACTTTTCCAGCTAATCCACGCCATTCCAACTCACGTTCCAATTGATACCATGTGTATTTGCCATCATGGGCACAAACTAAAACTAACAATAACTCTTTAATCGATTTTTTCTTTTGCATATCCATCACCATTTTTAATTATTTTAGAATTTAATCCAGCCGATCCCATTATCTGTATAATGCCATTGTTAAAATTCTAGATATTATTTTTTTAATAAAAATGGCACGATAAAAAATTAAATTATACTTTCTTCACGATATATTTGTTCAACTTCTTTATTGAATAGCTCTATCGCCTTAAGCTCCTGATTTTCCACATCTTCGAAAAAACCATCATGACTCCAACTAGCAGGTAACATCGTTATAATTTTTTCATCGCCAAGTTCTTGAATCTTAATAGCCCATGAAGAAGGTATCATTTGAGAAATAAATTCAAAACCATTTAAGGAAATAAAACGAGGCTCTTTATAATGCTCAGTCTGTATATAGGCTTCGATACCATCTTTACTGCTCCAGTCTAACGCGAGTATTACATACTTGTTCCCCTTCACAAGCCAAAGACTTTTATCGCCTAGATCTTCTTTTGTGACGGGGCTAATAATTTTATTACATTTCACAATCATTACATTCCTCCTTAAAATTTAAACCCATATCGATCCAAAACTGATTGGGGAGAACCAACACCTTTAAATACATCAACTGGATTTTTAACTTTAAAGTCTGGATGGGTGTAATTGATTTCCTCCGTAAATCTATTTTGATAGAAATGAACTTGAACTCTTTGGCCACTAGGTAATTCAATTGATTGGGTAGACAATTTTCTCCAATCTGTTATTTGACTCCCATCTTTAGTAAGTTCCTTAACAACTGTTGGATTTTTTAAAACTGTACCTCGTTTCATCGCAGGAAATGAATTCTGTAATGCTTTGGTCGTTAACCTTCCTTCTAAATCAAGAATTCCTGCTTCTTTTAAAGCCAATTCTGAGCTTAACTTTAACCTAGTAACTTGGTTATTTGCTTCGAAATTTGACAGGGTATCTAAACCCTCCGCCTCATTTCCTCCAAAAACTCCCCATCGATTCATTAAGCGTGAAGCTTGCATGATTCCTTTCGCTACGGGGGGCAACGGTAGTTCGGTTGCTGCGATCAATCCGGCTCCATACTGAGCAACACTCTCCGTATACCCTAAATCCAAATCGTTTTGTTGATTTGCTGTTGCGTTTCCTAAGCTTTCACGGATTACTTCACTGTTTGCGGCCGCGCGACCTTCGGCAATGAGTGCGCGGTGTTCGAAAACATTTTCATACCGTTGTTCGATACGTTGCCAAAATCCACTGGGATTTCTCGGCGGATCTACATGTTGGAATCGACTCACTTCTGCGCCAATGTGTTGCGCTAAAACTTCGTCATTAACATCAAACGTTACCGACGGTAATGCTGTATTTGCCGTGAACTGGGCATCGTTGAGTAATTCGGATTCCCACGGTGATAACGCATTGCCTCCGCGGCTCGCTTTTTGGCTTGCTTGATAGTCATCGGAAATGGATTGTGATTGGCGCTGCGCCAGATAACCGGCCGTATCTGTCATCATTTGCATGGCGAGATTTTCCACGTCAAAACGGCCACGGACGACACCACTCATACCCGCAACGGCAATATCCGATACCAGACGCCGTTCTAACGGATTATCGAGTTTTATTTTAGAATTTAATCCAGCCGATCCCATCGCTAAGGCAACACCCGCCAGATCAAATTGTTGACGGATTCCGATCGCCATTTCGGTTAATTGTTCGGATACATTGATTGTTCCTGCTTTCACAATAAATTCCGTTAATTGCGCAGCGTCTGCATCCACAGGCAATGCACCCAATTGGGCACCAAAACCGGTGGTAATCATCGTGGTGGCCAGTTCCGTCAATGAAAATTGATCTTGGATGCCTAAGCCGATACATAAACCTTGGCCCGCTGCATCGACTAAGCCCGCTCCCAGGACTAATACGCCCGTTGGACCCAAGGTCGCCGTTAAGGACGCGAGCAATTCTGGGGCAATTTCAGGAACCACAATACAAATGACCACGGCGACAATGGCTTTTATTAAAAAACTTAAAAAGTCATCGTGGGGCGGTTGCGGCGTGTCCAGATGCGGTGTCAATGAACCCTGGATGATTTGCAGAAATTGATAATACGGACGCGACATCCCCGCTTTGTTATGCACCGAAATCAGTTGTGGGATCACGATCGTTTGGCCCGCAACCAGGCTCACTCCCCCATTCGCCGCATCAATATAACTTCCTAAACTCCCATCCCCATACAGATTCCGCGCGACCGATTCATAACTCTCTCCCGCTCCACACGTGTAAATCTCCGGAACGCGACCCCAATCCTTCGTCGACGCTAAGCCGATTTCTTTTCCGGCTTCTCCTTGCGGTCTGATAAAGTTTAGCGCTAAATCAAATGCATGTTGATAATCTTTTTTATAACTCGCTAAGTACTGACCATTGACCCGATAAAAATAATACGTCTCGACGGGGCTATAAAAATAACCCGCCACAAACGAATTCAAATGCACCCGGTGCAGAATTAAACCGTCCGGCGTCGCTACAAAATATTTGTTTTCTCCCTCCGGATCCACTCCTCCCACCACCGCGCACGGTTCGCCATTCGGACCACGGTACGTCTTCACCAACGAATAACCACTCCGCCCATGCCGATTGCTTCGATACCCTCCCACCACAGCAACACGCCACGTCTCCCAGCCCACATACGTGTAATCCAGATGATCCACATTCCTGTTTCTATCTTGATAATCGATCGTTTGCGCCGTGGGAAATCCCATCGCCGTTAAGGATTGGTAATCGGTACGGATGTTATACTCACCCCCTTCTCCCTCTTTTCGCTGAACCGTCTGCACTAACCAGCTGTTTTCATTATAGGTTCGTTCCTCTTCTTTTGAAGACCAAAGATAGTTTGTCACGGCTCTATAACAGATTTGTCGGCCCGCCGGATCAAATTCTCTTTCCGTCCGCTTTCCCGTATTCGATCGTGAACCGATAAGCCCGCCATCTCGGTCATAACCGAACGTCCACGTTACTTTTTTATCCGATAATAACTCACTTTCCGTAACGCGACGATCTTCCTTGTACGTAAATTCACGGCCTTTATTCGCGCTGATTCGGATTTCTCCTTCTTCCAGTACACCCTCAATCACCACGCGATCGTCGCTGTCGTATTTCCACCATACTTCGTCTGCAAGCTCTATCTCACTGGACTGAATGACCCCTTTTAGAAAACGACGGTTACTCACGGCGTCATAGGCGGTTGTAAACACCGCTTGGTGATCGCGCGTTAAAATTTCTCGTCCTAACGCGTCAATTTCACTGACGGTTTCACGCAAAACTTCGCCGGTTTGACTGCGGACGTTGACGGCAATCCGACGACCTTCGGTGTCATAACGATATACGGTTTTTTTATCCGTGGCTTTATCGGTGATCGCTGTCACTTGACCGGAGACATACTGATAATGCAGCTGTTGCTCTAGGCCGGCTTGTTCCACGAGTGCGTAGGCAAAAAAACCACCGTCTTCAATAACCGATTGCAATTTTAAATAATCCCCATGCTTCCCGTTTTCTGATCGACTTTCGATTAATTGGCCTTTGTAATCGTACGTGTAATGGGTGGTCGTTCCGCTCAAATCAGTGTGGTTGAGTGCGCGACCCAACGCATCCCGTTGCCACGTTAAACGACTGTTGTCGGGATTTTCTATGTTGATAAGTTGATGGTTACGTCCATACACCATACGCGTGCATTGACCGAGTGGTTCGTAGCGTTCAATGAGATTCCCTAACGCATCAAAATTATATCGACGGGTATTAGTGGCCGGATCGGTGTCACTCGTTCGTTGTTTTAATTCGTTATAGGTATAACTGCGCCGACGACCGGACGGTTTTTGAAACGCTAAAAGATTGTTTTCGTGGTCATAAAAATAGTGCGTGACTTCTCCACGGGCATCGTGCGCTTCGATCACTCGATTGAAGGCGTCATACACCTGTGTGTTTCTTCTTGTTCCATCGGATGCTATTTCTTGGATTCGATGTCCCGCGGCATCCAACACGAAGGCACGCGTGTTGCCATTGGCATCCCGTTTTGCGATTTGCCAGCCGCGAGGATGGTAACCCCATTGGGTGATGGGATTCATTGCGTGCGTCTCGCCGTGCTCATCGACTACATTCACTTGGGGTTCTTGTTTTTGAATCCGTTGATCGGCATCGTTATAGACGAAGTGCGTGGTATGGCCTAAGGTATCGGTTTCCGTTAATGGATTATTCCACACATCATAACGGTAACGACGTGCGGGCTGCACCAGATGTTGTCGATCGGGTGGATTCATCGATTGTGTCGGAAAGACGTGACCCTCCCAACGAATCACTAAATTTCCAGTACTTTCTTGACAGCGAAATGGATACACGCCGGCAGAAAAAGGGGTGACATCGATAACCAATCCGTCGGTCATGGTATTCACTGTGTCAAATTGTCTCCACACGCGGAGTCTATCGAGACTGACATCGAGATAGTCTAAAACCGGTGGTTGTTGGTCGGGCGTTATATCAGGGAGCGGATGGATGAGTAACAGATTTTTGTTCGCACAATGCAGTTCAGTAATCTGTTCGGGATCAAATGCGGGTGCAAGGGGTGTTTCGTTACGGTAAAGGGGGATCCATTCTTTAGGTGGTGCGTCTAAAAAGGCTGAAGAATGCGGAGGGACCATTTCCCATTCTTCTTCATCACTACTCTCCGAATTTTCGGTAGCCACCATTAACCAATGCGCGTGCAAGTGCGTTGTCGCAGGGGGAGTGTTGCTCATTGGCCATTGCACGGCGAAGGACAGTTTTTCGATCGCTAAAATAGGCACTCGGAAGTCTACGTTGCTTTGAATCGTATTGCCTTTTTTATCGGTATAGGGGGTGCGTTTTTGATCGGGTGCAATTTCTACGCTGTGGAATTGCGATTGATATTTTCTGTCGAGATAGTGACACGTCAATTTTACGACTTGGGATTGTAAAAAAGGGGGAAGGTACCAATCGAGTTCAACATGATTGTCTAAAAAACGACATTGTAAACCGGTGGCCAATTCGCGAGACAAGGGTTTATGCGCCGGTTTATGCGTATAGAGGGTAAACGGTAAACTGAGGTCATGCGGTTTTTTATCCTGTGTCAGTGGTTTTAATTGATAAACACCGGAGGAATGATGACTGAGATCGACCGAATACGTGTGGGTTATTGGATCGATTTGTAATTCTAGTGTTTCACGTTTTCCAAATTCATCCCATAATTCTACAGCGGATAGTCCCGTGGTATTCCCGGTTAAACGAACCAAACTGGGTTGTTGCGCGTCGGTGAGCGGCACCAGATGATGACTGCCGGTGGTATTCCCGGTATCAAATTGTACGGTACCGGAACTGATATAGACCTGTTTTTTTTCATGCGTTATGGGATCGGTGAACGTATAGTCCACTTGATAGTCATACACATCGGTGGCCCATGTCGATACATCGACGCCACACCGTCCTTCTTGCGTTGCGAGAGGCAACGTTTGTTTTTGTTCCGGAAAATCTTTCGGCCATAACGAAAATGCAGCCACTGCATTTTTTTCTTGTGGAATCGGCCAACTCAAACTTTGGATCTGCCCAAAATAGGGATACCGATGACTGGCTAAAATACTTAACGGAATAATCTCGGGCTGCGACGTATCGACTTGATAATTCGCGGGCAAGCTGCGCGTCATAATACGTCCGGCTAAATCGCGTTGATTTTCGGTGCGTTCCAGATCGTTGATATCCCATTCGAGTAAGTTTGGTATTTCTCGATAGGAAATCACGCTTAAATCCTTGCTCGGTGATTGCAATCGTAAGATCGATTGACCGGTTAAATCATAAAGCGTTATCGTGGGAATCCCTTTTTCGGCATTGCTCGACCACAACCGACCTAACCTATCAAAACGTCGATAAATAAACCCGTTTTCGGCTGTTTCACCTTCTGCTATCGCGTGATCAAAGGCATCATAGACCACGCTGTTCGTTTCGACCGTTTTTGTATCCCGCCGAATGTCAACACGCACTACGCGCTGGTGTGCATCATAGTAAAAGAACTTTTCATCCAAATGAATTTTGGTTTCATACTGATTGGCTTCTTTTTGTTGCCAGTTCGTTAACGTCCACCATTGACGTGCGAGTTTACCATGCGCTGTATACGTCAATCCTTGCGGTCGTTGTTGATTCGATTGTTTCCATTGCAATTTGCCACGTGCGTCATAGATTCTTTTTTCGTGCTGATCGGCTGAATCGACGGCGACCGGTTCGGGAATAGAGCCGGCTTGAACGGGTTTTGCGCCGTGTTGAAAACGCGTGGTTAAGACTATTTGTCCATGGGCATTATGTCCATAATAGGTTAATGGAATAATAACGTTGGAATAACCGGCATTGTCACGTGCCACTTCGGTTTGTGCAAGCTTGCAACCGCGTGCATCATAATAATGCCATTCGACGCTACCATCTTCTAAGGTTTTAGCAATCATTTGTCCGTTGGCGTTATAGTGGTAGCTTACGCTGAGATCGTGAGGTGAAGTATCCGTAAACGTGGGAAGTCCATCGGTTACTTGTAAGGTTTGACGAATCGCTTGCACACGCACTTTTTTGATTAAGCGATTGGCTTTATCATAATAAAATTGTTCTTGACGATCGGTTGGTGAGGCTATTTTGTCGAGTGCCTGTTTGAGTTCTTCAAAAGGTAACGATGCATCCAGCGGTCGATTTAAGGTTTTTGCATACGCAATCTGTTTCATTCGTTGATTAAACTGATCATTCTCAAAACGTTGACAACGATACTGCGGCGTTTGGTTTTCTACGTCGATGCGATCGAGTTCTGCCACGGGTGTACCGTTGCGGTCCAACCAATAAACGTGTTCTTTATGGCGTAATGCGTCGATCTTTTCAGATTGCGCAATCTGTTCGCCCCACGCATTATATGTTTTTTTAATTTCTGCTTTTTCTTGACTGAGTCCTGCGCCTGCTTTGTTTTTGAAATGTTGTGTATAACAATAAACGGGGCCTTGACGTTGTAAAATCATTCTCCCACAGCGATCGTATTGGTAATCGGTGATTTGATCGGCGTCGGTATGTCGGGTTCGATAATAATCATCCAAAACCGATTTCGGAATCCCTGTTTGACCATACACACTGAGATCGAGTGTACACGGCGTCGCATTGATTATTTTTCGACGGGTTTGACCAAACGCATCCCGTTCTTTTTTTGTTGTCACGCCGACTGCGTTCACCTGATACACCAGACGGTGTTGTTGATCGTACACCCAAAATTGCCAATGACCGGCGGCGTCTTGATCGGCGACTTTGAGCCCTTTGGCATTCACGGTTCGTGTGGTCGTTAACGTTTGTTTGCTTTCGGGACGATAACGCCAATCATCGGGTTTTAAGCGGGTTCCATTATCAACTGCAATACCGGGTACATGGGTTCTGTGCCATTGATTGAGTCCGTTGTATTCTGCTTCAAACACACGGGGCTCTTGCGTATTGGCAGCCGTCATCATGCGAACAAGGTTACCGACTTGGTCGTACGTTTTATGTTTTTCGAGGACCACCGTCGAATCGCTTGCAACCAAAAAGCCGGATGCATCTTGAGACATTTCAGTCATCGTGACAGGGGGTGTCCTTTCAATCATCGGTCGTTTGGCGCGATCGAACATTGTTTTCCACATCGATTGTTGTCGATCGGTATACGTCGTTCGATTTCCTAAGGCATCATACTGGTAGGTTTCCACAGCGCCCACAGCGTCGGTGTGTTTGATCAAACGATTGGCTGCATCATATTCTTTTTTGGTGATGCGGTCTTGTGTCGCATCGGGTTTTAAGAATTGTAATTGCGTCAATAACCACGCATATTCTTGAGGAACCTTCAAACGTTGATTAAACTGAACCGCTTCAATCAAATTTCCTTTGGCATCGTGTTGATAACGAATCACCTGACCTTCCGATTTCACCGTGTAGCGCGGTTGACCGAAACGATCAAAAAAGAAAAACTGATAACGATCCTGGCACTCATCTTTTTTAAGATGGGATAGCACGTCTGCTATGGGTAATTTGACGAATTGGCTCGGATCCTCAACCGGATTGGCATAGCGGATTTGACTTATCACGCGTCCTTGTTTATCAAAGCGTTGTTCGCGTACATAATGTTGTGGATCGATAGAAAATCGCAACTGGCCTACTTCATCGCGTAAGAAATAGTGATGTCGATCCGACGTGGCATTTTCAATTTTAGTCACCTGTTTCGCAAGTTGTTCGGTCGTCCGCTTTTCGATGTTGTCTAGGGCGATGCCGGTTGCATATTGGATCGTTTGTATTTCTTGTTGTAAGGCATCATAGCGTTTTTCGTTGACGTAACCCTGTTGGCCGTCACAACACACCACAAAGCGTTGCTTGCCATTGGCATCGTAAAAGTAATACGTGCGCGTATCTTCTGCATCGGGCTTTAGCATCGCGCGTAATTGTTCGGGTGTGGTGTCATCCTGAATCTGTAAAACGTCATTGATGGGTTGTTGATAGTGTCTTTCTAAAATGATTTGATCGACTGCGTTATATTTCCATTCCGTCACGCCACCTAACGCGTTGATCTGAAAACAACGTCGTCCGGCGGCGTCGAGAATAAATCGGGACACTTGGCCATTGGCATCGATTTCTGCCAGCAGGCTATCTTGGCCATTTTTATGGTGTTGGGTTTGGATGTTTAACGCGTCTTTACGCGTTTCAGTGAGCGGATCGACCGTGGTTTTGTCGTGTCGATTTAAACCATCATAATCCAGTTGACGCGTATAGCAATCGCTCTCGTTGACATCCCCTTGTGTTTCACGCACTAATTTTTTTTGGCCGTTGTAGGTGCGGGTTGTGATGAGGTTTAAACCGTTTTTTTCGGCATCGAAGCATTCTTCAATGACTAATCCCCGCCTGTCATATTTATTTTCTTGAACGATGCCTTTGGCATCGATGGTTTTTACACAGTGTCCTAAAAGATTATAGTGAGCGTGTGTTTGTCGTTTTATCCCTTCCGCATCGTGTATTGTTGTGATGACGCGTCCCAGGGCATCATAAATAAATTGTGTTTTAATGCCGCTAAGGATCTGTTTTTCCGTTAACCATCCTAATAAATTGTAAACCGCCGAATAGCCTCTACCCAATGCATCGGTATAATGACTAATCTGGCCACAGGGGGTGTGTTGCCAGGTTTGTGTGTGTAGATGGGCATCAATTTCTTTAATCTTTTCTGCAAAAATATTGCGGATGATGATTCGCTGATGACCCAAAGGATCAATAATCACTTCATAGCGTTTGTTAAGATGGTAATGATAGTGTGTCGTTTGGCCTAAGGCCGTGCTGGTTTGCGTCGGTTGATCCCAGGCATCATAGCTTATCTGACGACGCTGTTGTTGCAGCGGGTTTTGTGTCCAGATTAAACGGCCTTTGCGATCATACCCGTGTTGATAATCGCCTTTTAATTCATCACGGAGATGCGTCAACTTCCCATAAGGATTACTGTAATCCCGTTTTACTTTAATGCTTAACGCATCGGCTTGACGCTGCGTGCTTATTTCTAATCCGCGTGCATCAAATTGGCGCTGGATCATGAGGGTGGGTTGTTTCGATCCGACCGGTAAAAGGGTTTGTATCCCTTCAGAAAAAGCATTGGGAATGTGTTGTGTCTCAAAGCCTTCTGGATCGATACGCGTAATAACCTCGTCGCGTTTGTTATAAAACGTTTGTGTGACCACATCCTGGTCCTCTTGCAGTGCATCTAACGCGTGACGCAATGCATCCGACATAAAACCACCGGTCAGTGGTTCATTCCATTTGTCGGCTAAAACGGCTTTCACTTGGCTGTAATCACGCGTTTTAACGATATTATTAAAGGTATCGCGCGTATATTCTCGAATCTGTGTTTGTTTATCCGCAACAACGTGTAGGCTTACTATTAACTGCCGTTCAGTGTTGTAATAGAAGTAGGTTAATTGATCGCTAGCCTCTGGGGTTGCACGAACCGCGGTCGATAATTTTAACCCGCTGGCATCATAAACATGACGTCGCGTCTGTTCATTCCATATTTTTTCTTTTCGCTGCTGTTTTTCTTCCGGTTTCAGTGTGTTATCGGCCTCAATCCGCGCCAGTAATTCACTATTCTGTGCGGATGCTTTGGCAATGATTTGACCCCATCCATCAAAACGCATTTCGTTGGCGCGGTAGGTATCGCCGTTAATCTCTAAGCGTGTTCCATCCTGTTCTCCTTTGGCAATCACTTCCCCCATATTATCGTAACGGGTGAACGTTACTTTTCCATCGGATCGGTGGCGTTCTATTTCACGATTCAGTACATCGTATTCATAATCTGTGGTCTTGTCATCCACTGAACCCTCTGGCAAAGCTGGAACACGCTGCGTATTTTTATACCACGTTGCATCGACCGGATTGGCATAACGCGTTTCACGACTGACTAAACCGTTAAGCAAATAATCCTTGGTCGTCACATAGCCTTCGGCATCGACGCTTAAAACCACCCAACCCCGCGGATTATAGAAAAAGTAATGATGCGCATCTTCCGCACTGGCAACGGGTCGAATCTTGTCAAAGTTCTGCGTTGTGATACTGATGATTTGAGGGTGGGGGTATCGAATGATTTCAGTCAACCATCCTGCACCATTGTATTTGTATTCGATCACGTAGCCGGCGGCATCTTGTGTTCCTATCCGGTATTGATCGGCGTCATAAAACGTGCGCTGGATGCGATCGCATTGCGGGTCTGCGGATAAAGCAATACTTTCGCCTTTCAGCAAGGCGGCTAACTGTTCGGGTTTCATGGGTGTTGCATAATTGATCTGTGCAATCACCGCATCCCGCTCGTTATAGAGCGTTTGGCGATAATAATTTTCGGCATCAACTTGGATGCTTAATCGATCGGAGTGATCATAAAATTCATAACGGATGTGATCATGCTGAGGATCGATGATGTCCATTTGTTGGATTAGTTTTGATAAATCATCAATAATGGGCAGATCATTCTGATCTGCCATGGCATCCAGCTTTTTTATATCCAGCTTTTTTGCATAACCAATCGTCATTTTACTCCGCTTTTGGGCGTCATAACGATATTCAGTGAGACGTCCACTCGAATGAACCACAAACCCTACACGATTTTGTTTGTCAAAAAATCGATAGCTGAATTCGCCATCGGCTGTAGTGCATTTTTCAGTACAACAATCTAAAATATTTCTGCGGTAAGTCGTCTCGCGTGTGACCCACTGATTATTGAATGATATCGTTTGTTGTTCTTTAGCAACCCATCCACGGGCATCCCATTCAGTGATTTCTTTTCGGTTATTCGGCCGAGTAATCTGCATATGCCGGCTATCGTATTGATACGTGGTCATTTCTTCGGCGGCATTTTTCTCGGATAAAAGGCGTCGCAGACTATCGTAATCGCGGTAGGTATCCAATGAATTTTTATCGCTCATTTTGCGGTATTCGCTATGGAAGCACCAATCCCCAAAGGCGGTATAATGCGTATTCACAAGGCTTGCCTTGTCATCTTTGACACCTTCTCCTTGGGCATTGATCGTCCCATAATAATAGGTTCGTCGGCGACGGACGCCATATATTTGGGACTCCGTTAAACTTATTTTTTGTAAATTTTGTTGTGCAAGCCAGCTTGTCATTTCTGCGAGCGTGGGCACTCCATTTTTCGGATAGTGCTCAATCGGAAAGCGTGCCTCCAAATAAATGCGCGTGTATTGATGGTAACCAAAGTATTCATAACGGTATTCAGTAACGCGACCTTCGGGACTGATTTCAAAGCGTAAAAATAAACCCCGATCCAGACTAAACGCTTGATCATAAACTTTACGCGTCACCTGTGCTTGACCATTCACCGTATGAATTTGCGCAATCAAATTATGGCGGGGACTGGTTTGGTCATAAACATATTCGGTTATTTGTCCATTGGCTTTTTGGTGTTTCATTAACAAGCCGCTCGGCTCTTCGTATTGAAAGTATTGTTTACCTTGACCTGCAGAGGTCATACTCGCTAATTGACCTTTTTCGTTGTAACGATAAAAGCGGCTATCGACCGGATTCAACATCGTGAAGGGATAACCTCTTTCTCGATCGATTTGTGTGATCGACGCGTGTTCATTAAAATATAATTTTGTAGTTATCTTGGTATAACTTTGTATGATCGTATTGTGGCGCTGGTAAGAAAGTCTCATTAATAAAATGCTGGTATCGGCAGGATTCGGGTAATTAACTTGATTAATCCGTCTTACTGCATTCTCCGTGAGATCATGGTATCTAAAAGATAAATTGCTTCCATCGGTTTGTTCCACTCTATCGAGATAAGCAAAGGTCAAAACATCATCGGTCAACTCAGCGGGGTGTTGACATTGAGCGCGGTAGACAAAATTAATTTTTGGGTATTTTGCACGATCGTACGTTTTTTTAGGGAGTATGGTCTGTCTTAAACGGCCATGCGTATCGAACACCGACGTTCTTAATGACGTTGAGCCTAGTGAATTCACTTGAACAATCCACTCGATACGTTCACCGTTTACCACGTCTTGACGAAATTCATAAGTAGACCCAGGCGCATCTATGCGAAGCAGGTAGTGCATTTGAAAACTATCATAATAATAGGTTGTTGACTCATTTTTACTATTTAAACATTCAATCAAATCACCGTCTGCGTTGTAGATCTCAGTCATCTGTGTTTTCGGATCAAACCAACGCCATTCTTTCGCTGCAGCATCATATTTAAGAGAGGGACGGCTATCTGACCAATAGGGAGCCATCCACGCATTCGTTTTACGATCAAATTGATACAGGGTTTCATGTCCATCTTTTTCGATTAATAGCGCTGGTGAAGTCTGACCCGGTTGAGGAAGACGTTTGAAACGTTTATGCGCAAAACGCCAAACATCCGCCATGGTTTCAGCCTGACTGTTATACACATAATAAAATTCTAATGGGAAATTATTTTCTTGGATCACTATCTTATGATCAAAAATAATGTGGTTTCCGGTGTTTACATTAATAAAGGTTTGCATTTTTAACTCGCCGAAATCACGGCTGGGTAATGCAGGGCCTATTTGAGTCCAGGATGAATAAGAAACACCCAGACCTTTTCCGGAAATAAGATTAAATGGATATGCTAAATTCATAGGAATATTCCTTATTTTTTAAATTTTTTATCAACGAAAAACCTTCGGCCAATTCCCTTTAAGAACGCGGTGAGGGTCGACCGTTATCGTTGTTTATTTCAGCGGATTCGGCCTCAATGAACGGTAATCTCGGCGGCGCTGCACGAAAAAATCGGCAGGTTGATTGGCTTGCGCGATAAACGCCATAGAACAACGCAATGACACATAAAATACCTCCTGCACACAGCACACTGATTAAAAATGGGCTGCTACCCAATAACAGGGCACTCTTCACGGAGGGGGATTGTTTAGAGGGTGGTGAAACATGCGTTTGGTTGAATTGAACCACTGGCGGGGTGTTTGTTGACAACCGACACGTATGCCAATCAAGCTGTTGAATACGATGATCAAGAAAACGAATCGGTGGTAATGAAGCTGCAACACGACAGAAACTTCTGCGCGTTGAACGATCAGGCTTCGCATTGATGATATCAAGCTGCTTTAATTTTGTTGCTGGTCGCATGGGATAAAATACACGCTTCATTTGCCGCGATAACTGCGTTGCATCGAGATCAGAACGATGGCAAGGCAGCTCAACTAATGCTTCTGCAAACTGTTTCAGTGAGCTTGCTTCACGTTTATCGTCATTCAAACGGAGTTGTTGTAACTGCGACTGATGGAGTCGCGGTGCTAAGGCATTAAAAAAATTCTCATCCAGAACGTTGTGACTGAGATCGAGAAAAGTGAGATTGGTTTGACTGAACCCCTGCGCTAAAAGAGGCGCACTATCATTGGAATTACTGATTTTATTGTGATTAAGATGCAATTCTCTCACATTGGTTTGTGGAAGCACCGCGAACCAATTCATTAATGGGATATCGGTTATTTTATTATCATTTAAATTTAATGCACGTAATGATAAGGTATGGTTTGCAAAAATCTCCGTTAACTCTACAACCGCTTCATCGTCCAGTTCACAGCGTTCGCAACTCAAACGAACTAATTGTGAGTCAGGCAGTGCGCTTGCCAGTTGTTTAAATCCTTGCGTTAACGAATTATCTGAAAGATCCAAATCCTGCAAAACAGACGTTGATAATTCCTCTGCAATCAGCGCGCCCGCTTCTTGCTTGAGATCGTTGTGAGCGACATTTAAGATCTTTAAATTCTGTTGATTCGTTTTTAATAGCCATTTAACCGCTTTACCTGTCAGTAAATTAGATGAAACATCGAAAGATTCTAAATGTTCTAAGCACGTCTGCAAGGCAATGAGGTGATCGCCTTTTAGGCCAGCATTACTTATTTTCAATCCCTTTAAAGAGGAATTCCCGTTTAATGTTTCACTGAACACTTTAAGTGCACGTGCGGAAAAGGGTTGACCGGATAAATCTAAGTGATGCAGCGAACTTTGTTGAATGCCTTGCGCAAGCGTTTGCAGACCTACATCAGTCAATGGATTGTTGGCTAGATTGAGTATGCGTAGCGAACGCTTAGGGAATGCTTCACTCATGCGCGCTATCCCCTCATCCGTTATGTTATTATCGGCTAATTGCAGATTGTTTAGATTTTGAAAATCACTGTAAATTGAATGCGCCAAAAATGTTGCGCTCACATCGGTCATATTCGTATGCGTCAAATGAAGTTCTTGTAGCGTGGACGCCGCTAAAGAACCTATTAATAAGTGAAACAACGCATCGTTTAAGAATTGATTGCTCATATCCAAACGCGTGACATTGATTCGTGTTAAAAATTGCGCTAAGGCGTGCATATGTTGCTGACTAGGTTCTTCCCGCGCATCATTTTTTAGAGCGCCTGAGACATTGAACACTTGCAAGGGTGTAATCACCCTGGATTGCACAGTCAACAAAAATTGTTCCCAGGTCGAAACGGGCCAGCTTGGCCAGTCTTGTTGTGAAAGATCAACGCGTGTCATTCCACGCACCGCCGGTAATTCACTGAGATAACGGATGAATGTGCTCGGCGGCATTTTTTGCTGCAATAAATTTTCAAGACACGCTTGCGCGCTAAAACTCTGTTGATAATTTACAAAAGACCAATCACACGCGACACATTCGTAGCGTTCGCTGAGCGTCAGAAATTTGAAATAATTTCCATTATTTTCACAAGCCGATTTATCCTGAAAATAATCACTGATATCGATCCATTTTTTTACAATGAAATCAAGATAACGACAGAGAGAATAAAAGGTGCACACCGAAATGAATAACGAAGGAATCCAAAACAATTGCGTGAGTGGCCGTGTATCGTCCCCTAAGGTCCACCGAAAATAACGTGCCATCCAACGTGTTTTCTTTCGTCGATCGCTTTCGATAAGCGCCGTATCTTCTATTTCGAAGGGTTGCGATGACATCTCTGTCGATTCACGTTCAACGGCGTGGCGAATATGCACTTGGCACGGATCGTTACGAAGGGTTGCTAAAATAATTTCTCTTAATTCTGTTAAATCCGCTTTATGGATGGGGTCAGCAATAAATCGTTCCAAATTCTCTGGATGAAAGCTGGCTGCGATTTGCGTCAGTAACTGCATTGCGCGATAACGGATGAGAAAATAACGGGATTCTGTCAGTTCAATTAAAGTATTGACTAACGCTTTTTTGAGGTGAAATGAAATCAGTAAATGGTGATCATTTGTTTTTCTACCGTCCCACAGCACCATGAATTTAACCTGAGCGAACCTTTTATTTAACGTACTCAAGGGAAACAACACTGCACAAGCGTCTAAAAACGTCAGTGATTCTTTATCCAAATGACGTAAAACCGTTGTTATATGGGTTGTAACCTCTTGTGTATCCAGTGGTTGCAATGGGTCGTGATATAAAAACACAGAACTTAAACCGGCCAAAGGCGGAATCAATACAATGCCTAACCAGGACCAATAAGACGCTTCATGAATCACATCACTGCCCAAATGATTCGTCCACGTGATTTGATTGGTCGCGGTTCCTTTTAGAATATCAAACCCTGTCACACCACATCGTTCTTCTGGAAAAAGACGATAACTCCTCCAATCATGAAATAATAAAGCCGCCAGGATTACAGCGCCTACATTCGAGAAGACAAAACGCGTTGAATCGATAAAACGTCTTATGAGATTTGCTTGTTGAATCAATGACACATCATTCAGAGGAATGCCTTCACCCTTCAACCAAAATAAACGAATTGAATTTCGATTTTCCAATGAATCATCAACTTCAAACGAATGTTTTAGTTCCCACCACGCTAAACGGTTAATAAAATAAGGCGAATGCCAATATCGCGTGAAGACGGCGAGCGAGGAAATTGTTTGGCTTAACGTTTGGCTTAAATCCGTATTCGATTCATTGGATTCGCGCTCGTCTTCTTCGGAGCGCTCGTTATTTTGATCATTCAATTCATCGGCAAGTAGAAATGGATCAAAGTCCTCTTCCGATTGCAAAAATTCCTGTGTGTTCATTTTGTCCTTTTTATTTTTCGTGTTGGTTTACATTTTTCTTATTTCTTAATCCATAATAAAAAATAAATTTTATCTTCGCAAGTGCATTTATTTTTTTATTCATAAAAATTTTCCGATTGCGCGCATGTTTATTTTTTATACTTCCCCTTACAAATTTTAATTCCTATTCGTATCGTCTCTCATTTCTTCTATACTCTAATCTTCTATACTCTAAATAATTTTTTGAAAAATGTCGTTTTCTTCGTATCCCACTTTTTTCAAGGACGTTCTCACATGGCTAAAAAAATTCAACGGAAAAAAATGAAAGCAACCGTTCAGAAAAAACGAAATCGCGCAAAAACGCATCAACACGCACGCGATCACGTTCCCCTTTTAACAACCGCACAAGGTGTACCGCTTTCGGATAACCAAAATTCTTTAAAAATAGGTGCGCAAGGACCCACCTTACTTGAAGATTTTCAGCTTCGTGAGAAAATTTTTCATTTCGATAACGAAAGAATTCCTGAACGGGTTGTACACGCGAGGGGGTATGGTGCACATGGTTATTTTGAAAATTACCGATCGCTTGCACAATACACCTGTGCGGATCTCTTTCAACGAAAAAACGAAAGAACACCGACGTTCGTCCGTTTCTCGACGGTCGTTGGAAATAAGGGTTCTGCTGATCTGGCACGCGATGTTCGTGGCTTTGCGGTTAAGTTCTATACGAAAACAGGAAACTGGGATATCGTGGGCAATAATATACCGGTTTTCTTTATTCAAGATGCAATCAAATTCCCCGACTTAATCCACGCCGCTAAAGAAGCGCCGGACCGTGGTTTTCCGCAAGCGCAAACGGCGCATGATAATTTTTGGGATTTTATATCGTTGAATCCTGAAAGTATGCATATGATCCTGTGGGTCATGTCAGACCGCGCACTGCCACGTTCGTTCCGTTTTATGCCGGGATTTGGTGTCCATACGTTCCGACTTGTTAACGCGAAACAACAATCGACCTGGGTTAAATTTCATTGGCTCCCCCAACTGGGCATCCAATCAGTAACATGGGATGAAGCGGTTCAACTCAATGGTGCCGATCCTGATTTTCATCGTCGCGATTTATGGGAAGCGATTCAATCTCATCAGTATCCGGTGTGGGAATTGGGAATGCAGCTTTTTGATGAAACCCGTGCGAAAACATTTGATTTTGACGTCTTCGATGCGACCAAATTAATTCCTGAAGAATGGGTTCCGATTCAAAAAGTGGGCCGTTTAGTCTTAAATCGTTGTGTCGATAATTTCTTTGCGGAAACAGAACAAGTGGCTTTTTGCACGCAAAATATCATCCCAGGAATTGATTTTAGTCATGATCCTTTACTTCAAGGACGCAATTTTTCTTATTTAGATACGCAAGTCAAACGTTTAGGAAGCCCAAACTTTACTCAGTTACCCATTAATGCCCCTCAATGTCCTGTCCATCATTTCCAACAAGACGGACATATGGCTTTTCATTCGGTTTCTGGAAGGGCCAATTATGAACCCAATTCGTGGGGGAAAGGACCTCGTGAATCGTTAAAAAAAGGATTTAAATCCTTTGCGGCGACGGAGTCCGGTCAAAAATTACGATACCGGTCAAAACGTTTTTCTGATTATTATAATCAAGCCCGTTTGTTTTACATCAACCAAACCGCGATTGAACAAGCGCATATCCAATCGGCCTTCGTTTTTGAATTAAGTCATGTCACAACCCCTGCCATTCAAAGGCGTGTGATTTCACATTTATTGAATATTGATACGCAACTCGCCCATACTGTTGGAAAGCAATTAGGGTTAACGCGTCTACCCAAACCTGCGCCTGTATTTTGTAGTCAGAAAAAAAATCCGTTGCATGCCCCGTCGTTAAGTATCCTACTCAATAATCCCAATACGTTTAAGGGAAGAAAATTAGGGATTATTCTCACTGAAAAAAGTCATTTTTCGTTGTTGACGCATTTAGAAAAAGCAACTAAAAAAGCAGGGGGAACCGTGGACCTCATTGCACCTACGCTTTCTCATTTTAAAACTAAAAAAAAAATAACACCTCAACACAGCTTTGAAACCGCCGTTTCAGCACGCTGTGATGCCATCGCCATTTTAGCGCGCGCAAACGATTTAAAAAAATACAACACCCTCAAATTAGTGACGTTTTTACGTGAAAGTTTTTATCACAATAAATTTATCGGCTATATCTCCGAGTTGACGGATCTTTTTAAATGTTTAAATCTAAAACTGGATTCCGGAATGATCTGTTTAGAAAATGTGGATACCTGTCAACAATTTATAAATCAGTGCCGCACCTTGCGCTATTGGGAGCGTCATAAAACGTCCTCATGATGGACGCTCCGGAATACGGATTTTTATGATTTATTTTTCGAGCGTTAAACGTCATTTTCAACTTCTTTTTATCGGCTTTATCCTATTGGCGTTGACCACGCATCGGATTTTTGGTGAAGAAAAACAGGATGATTTTGTTTATGCGCGTGCAATTATTCCTCGACTTCAACAAGACATTCGTTATTGTGGTATGCATAATTTTGTGGGCCACCCCATCGATGGCTATAAAAGACCGGTCTGCATCCTCACGCGTGCTGCGGCACAGGCGCTCTTGAACGTTCAAATTGCGTTGAATAAAAAAAATTTAGGTTTATTGGTTTATGATTGTTATCGGCCGCAAAGGGCGGTTAACGAATTTATTCAATGGAGTCAAACGCGCGATCAACGCATGAAATCTCGTTTTTATCCACGCATCGATAAAAGCAGACTTTTTCAATTGAATTATATCGCGCCGCGTTCAGGCCATTCACGGGGCAGCACCGTCGATCTGACAATACTTGATCTTGGAACGTTGGACGTTCTTGATATGGGTACCCCTTTCGATTATCTCGATCCGTTATCTCATCCTAACAATCGGAATATCACAAACGCTGCGTTTCACAATCGGATGTTGTTACGTCAATTAATGATCCAATTTGGCTTTAGACCCTTAACAACGGAATGGTGGCACTTCACGTTAAACCATGAACCGTATCCACATACCTATTTTAATTTTGACGTAAAATGAGGGGATTAATGCGCGAAATAGTGCATTAAATAATCGGGATTTTTATTCCAAAATTCCATTTTCCATTTATTTTCGGTATACGTGAATAAACAAATATTTCCGGTGGCCACTTTAAAGGTTTTCGCCTCTACCCGTTGTTCAAATAAACCGGGAATCAGTTTAAGAAAATAACGTAATCGACCGTTACTGGTCACCACGACGAGCGTGTCTGTGGATGCATGTTGACTGACCAGATGATGACTAAACGCTTGAATTTCCTGAATCATTTGGGCAGGTGATCCAGACCATCCAGCTGTTTTCGGCCAAATACTCTTATTTTCCCAGTCGGACAACGCGTGACCTTCACCGCGTGCTTGAATTTGCGATTTGTTTAAACCGGACCAATACCCGTAATCAATTTCATTTAAACGCGGATCGATCATCGGCTTTAAGGATGAATGTAATTGTTTTAGGAGGATAGTGGCATAGTCACGCGTCCTTTTTAAAGGACTGCAATAGATCATTGTAGGCAGTTGTTTTGCCTTTTGTAAGGCGTGTGCTAAACATTTCGCTTGTAAAATGCCAGAACCGACTAAAGGAAGATCGTGTGTCGCACCGACCCATACGGTCGGTTCATGATCAGAAAAAGTATTACCGTGGCGCGAAAAAATAACGTTCATCTTACTGCATCGCTTATCATAAAGGAACACATTCACCTTGAGTTTCGATTAACCGTTCAACGCGCATAACGTCGTCGGGGCTGTCAATGGACGCGGTTGTACGACCTTTATAATCCACCAGAACAATTTTAATCGGCTGTCCATTTTCTAACCAACGTAATTGTTCAAGTCCTTCTAATTGCTCTAAGGGTGTTACGGGCCGTGAATAATAGTCGCGCAGTGCAGCGTATCGATAGGCGTAAAGACCAATGTGCCGATACAGTGGTGGCTCTTTCATTTGGGTGTCTCTTACATAGGGAATCATGCGTTTAGAAAAATACATGGCGTTCAACGCCTTATCACAAACCACCATCGTACCGCCCACTTCTCCTTTTAATTTGGCTTCGTGCAGGGCGGCATACTGATCGCTATTAATGCGCGTGGCTGGCGTTGCAACGTCTAAATCCTTGTTCGCTATCATCATATCGACTAATGTTTGTAAGATCCAAGGCGGCGTTAAGACCGCGTCGCCTTGTAAATTTAAAATGAGGTCTGGTTTTTCATCTAACCCAGAAAGTGCAGCAAAACACCGTTCTGTTCCATTATGATGTTCGGTGGTCATCACGACATTGGCGCCAAATTCACGTGCATGGTGTTGAATCTTTGCATGATCGGTTGCAATGTAGACTTCATCAATGCCTTGAATGGCTTTCGCAATAGACCACACCCGGTAGATTAAACGATGACCTTTAATCCGGACTAATGGTTTTCCTGGGAAACGAGAAGAGGCATAACGTGCTGGAATCACAATAACCTTTTTATACGACATATGAATAAATTCCCGTGATTGATTTTTTTATGAACAGTTTTTATTTTCTTTTGCTTCAAAACAATCCAAAATGCGTGCGTTTTCTCAGAATCTCACGCATCACTTGCGATGACTGAATTCATCAACTACGCTTAAGTCCTCAACGTAGTGTAACAAGGGGAGAAATCGTATGTTAGCGTGGGCCTTTATCTTTCTTATCATTGCTATTATTGCTGCCATTGTTGGGTATACGGGCGCTTTTGCAGCGGCAGCCGGTATTGCAAAAGTTCTTTTCTTTATATTCATCATATTAGCCATCATTGCGTTTATAACCCTGCTCTTCCGTCGACACCAATAAAAAACGAAGGCATTTGTGTCACTTAGCATTCGTTCAAAATAAAGCGCCGTATTTGCTCGCAAACCTGATGCATCGTGTGTATATTATGAATGCATGCCAGCTGATAATAAAGCGAGGCGCTTTGTTTAAATAAAAAGTGTAAATAAGCACGTGTAAAGTGCCGGCACGTGTAACATAAACAGTCGGCTAAAAGAGGCGTTTCATCTTTGGCATACATCGCTTTTTTAATCAAAATTCTGGATTTTTTTTCTTCGCTAACAAACGCTAAGCGATTATTTCGCTTTATCACGTGCCCATGATAAAGCGCGCCATGCCGCGCATTGCGTGTCGGGGCTACGCAATCAAATAAATCAATGCCTTTCGCCGCGACATCAATCAAATCTTGAGGGTTTAGCCCAACGCCCATGGTATAACGAATTTTATCTTCGGGTAATAACGGGCGAATCCAATCAATGACTTCCTGTGTTTTTTGCATATCAAATCCAATCACTTCTCCACCAAGGGCTATCCCCGCAAGGTCCGCTTCTACAATAAATTGTGTACTGAATTCACGAAGATCACGAAAACTTCCACCTTGAATAATGCCAAATAAAGCTTGTGGATAACCATACCGCGAATCTGAACGGGTATAGGCTTCCCTCGAGGCTAATAACCATCGATGTGTACGATCCATCGCCGCTAATGCAGCTTCCCTTCCTCCTTTTTCGGGTGTACATTCATCAAAAGCCATGATGATATCCGCACCAATGATTCGTTGCGCTTCGATTGAACTTTGGGGTGTCAAATGAATCACTTTTCCAGTGACAGGATGTTTAAAATGCGCGCCTTCTGCGTCAATGCGACATATTTTTGCATTTTTCGATAAGCTCAATACTTGAAAGCCTCCACTATCGGTTAACAGGGGTCGATCCCAACCCATTAAACGATGCATTCCTCCGCTGGCTAAAATAACATCCAAACCAGGATTCAAGAGCATATGGTAGGTATTACCGCCTAAAATAATTTGCGAACCTGCTGTTTTGAGATCATACGGTGTCATATGATTAACGAACGCGCGCGTCCCTACCGGCATAAACGCGGGTGTTAACACGTGGCCATGCGCTGTTGTCAATTGCATCACACGACCATAAGAATTTTTACTGGATTTAATAAGTTGACAATGCAATGGATTATTCATAAAAAAAGCACATTAAAATGGGGATTCTTTTTTTTCTAGCGCGCTGAATATGCCTTGCAAAATTTTTATTTCATCGCTATCTAATTCAGCACGACTAAATATTCGACGTAATTTATCCATCACGTGTTGACTACGATTGGGTTTCAAAAATTCGATTTTTTTCAGTCGTTTCTGTAATTGACCATAAAAATAATCGTGTTGTTTGACATCCGCAAGTGGAACCGTTCTTTTTTTAATGTTTTTTTCTTGTAAAAAAGCATTCCGTAATTCATAGCAAACAATTTGCACGGCAGCGGCTAAATTTAATGAGTTATACTCAGGATTCGCTGGGATGGTCATTTGAAAATGACAGCGTTGTAATTCTTTATTCGTCAAACCACATCGCTCTTGCCCGAATAGAATCGCTATTTTTTGTTGGCAATGATTCATTATTTTTTCAGCCGCAACGCGTGGGGTTAACGAAACCCAATTGAACTCGCGGACTCGTGTACTGGTTCCAAACACGAGTTGACAGTCTCCAAGCGCTTCCTCTAACTGATCAACGACGATTGCATCGGCTAAAATGTCAATCGCATGACTGGCTCGCACAGAGGCATTGATATGCGGAAACGATTGAGGCGCCACTAAATAAAGTTGCTTTAAACCCATCGTTTTCATCGCACGCGCCGTTGCGCCAATGTTACCCGGACAGGTGGTCTTCACCAGTACGATCCGAAGTTGTGAAAGCGGCATGATTTTTTCCTATTTATTTTTATAAACGCATTTAAGATATTTTAGAGGGCCAAGCTATGGTATCATTCTGACACGTTTAAAAATATATCATTTTCATCTTAAACCCATGCACCCTTTCTTAAAAATAGCCGATCGCGCGGCCCGTCTGGCAGGTAAAACGATTTTAGATGGTTTAAACCGTTTAGACCGACTTCGCATGCAAGAAAAATTGGACAATCGCGGCGTTGTCACGGAAATTGATTTAAAAGCGGAAAGAATTATTATTTCCATCATTAAAGAAGCTTTTCCTCAACATGCGCTACTCGCTGAGGAAAGTGAACCGATTGAAGGGGATGAATATACGTGGATTATTGACCCGTTGGATGGAACCTGTAATTACGTTCATGATTTTCCGCATTTTGCCATTTCTATCGCGATTAAAAACAATGAGAAAGATCGTATCGAGCACGCCTTAATCTATGACCCCTTACGTCAAGAAACATTTACTGCAACCCGAGGACAAGGGGCTTATTTAAATAATACACAACGGTTTACGCGTCGTTTACGGGTCAGTTTGCGTTCAACGATTCCTGAGTCTTTATTAGGAATCGCTATTCCAAGTCGTGGGCTTACGACGCTCGGTGCTTCTATTAACAAAGATGCTTTACGCGCCATGATGTCACAAGCCAGTGGCATACGTCGAACGGGATCAGCCGCGCTTGATTTAGCGTATGTTGCTGCAGGGCGTTTAGATGCCGCTTTGGAACTTGAGCTTGCACCGTGGGATATGGCCGCAGGTATTTTGCTGGTTCAAGAAGCCGGTGGAATTGCCTGTGATCTTAAAGGTGGTGAAGATTATTTTAAGACCCGACATATTATCGTTGCGAATCCTAAACTTTGTCCATTAGTACTTCAGGCGATTGATCGCAATGGGGTTTAGGGTCTATCGTCCACCTTTTTTATGTGCAGAAAATGACGTCGATCAAGACCTAATGCAACCGCAATGCTTCCTGCCACATAGATCGACGAATACGTACCGACGACGATACCTATTATCAACGCTAATGCAAAACTATGAATCATTGTTCCACCCAATAGGCAGAGCGAAAGCACAACCAGTAATGTTGTCGCCGATGTCATAATCGTCCGCGAGAGGGTTTGATTAATCGACAGATTAACCACGTCGACAGCGGTCCCTTTACGCAGTCTACGAAAATTTTCACGAATTCTATCAAAAATAACGATCGTATCATTTAATGAATAGCCAATGACCGCTAAAATCGCTGCAAGGGCCGTCAGGTTAAATTCAATGTTAAATAAAGAAAACATTCCTAAAATCACGATCGGATCATGGATCAATGCAACGGCTGCGCCCATTGCAAACCGATATTCAAAACGCAACGCGATATAAATCATGATCCCTAATAATGCGATAAAAACGGCTAACGCACCTTGTGTTGCCAGTTCTTTTCCAACCTGTGGACCTATATATTCAATTTGCTTTAATTGTGCACCCGGTAACGCTTTTATAATGTGTGCACTTAAATCCTGCTGTGTCATTTGCTGATGGGCGGCCAAACTTATCACTACATCTCGTGAGGTTCCGTAACTTTGCACTAAAATATCTTTAAATCCTGCTGCCACTAATTGTTTCCTCAATAAGGGTATATCTGCAGTGTGATTAAAAGAAACTTGCAGTTGACTACCGCCGGTAAAATCTAAACCCCAACGTAATCCTTTTGTCAGTAACGCGCCCGCAGAAATCATCATGAGCAATAACGATAAGCCGACCGCCCAAGAACGTAAGCCTAAAAAATTGATATGCGTTTGTTTTTTAAAAAATTCCACCCATTTACCTTTAAAACTAAATACCAATCGGCAACCGTTTGAGAGAACGTCCGCCATACCACGCATTAATCAACGCACGCGTCACCATGATTCCAGTTAACATCGAGGTTAATAACCCGAACGTTAATGTTACTGCAAACCCTTTAATAGAACCTGTACCTAAACCAAATAAGATGAATGCGACAATTAATGTTGTGACATTCGCATCAATAATCGTGATTAATGCACGATCATAGCCTGCATCAATACTCGATTGTGGCGAAACACCACGGCGGAGCTCTTCACGAATTCGCTCAAATATGAGGACATTGGCATCAACTGCCATACCCACCGTGAGGACAATCCCAGCCATCCCCGGTAACGTTAACGTCATCCCCAATAAGGATAATAACGCCACTAATAATACAACATTGAGCGCTAACGCAATGTCGGCAATGAAACCGAAAACACTATAATAAGCCGCCATAAATATAACCGCTAAAATAAACCCGACAACAATCGAGAGGATCCCTTTATGAATATTTTCAGCACCTAATTGGGGTCCGATGGTGCGTTGTTCAACCACGTAAATGGGTGCGGGTAACGCGCCTGCTCGCAATAATAAAGAAAGATTTAAGGCTTCTTGTGGATTGGTTAACCCGGTGACTTGAAAATTAGGCGGTAACGCCGTTTGAATTCGCGCAATGCTGATGATCCGTTCTACTTTACGCGGAATATGGATCATTTTTCCATGGATACGTTTGACGCTATTTTTGGTTTCTACATAAACAATCGCCAATGGTTTACCTACATTTTCACCGGTCACTTGATGAAAATAACTTTCTCCGCCGCCACCTAAGCTAATACTAACTGCCGATCGTCCGGATTCATCAAAGCTTGTTGACGCATCGGTAATTGAATTCCCCGTTAAAATAACTTGCTTTTTCAATAATACCGGTTGATTTTCATAGTGATATAATTGTGAGCCCGCAGGTGAACTATTATTGACTTGAGCGAGATAGGGATCATGCGTGATATCGACTAAACGAAACTCTATTGTTGCCGTTCCCCCTAAGATCTGTTGTGCTCGCGCTATATCCTGAACACCTGGCAAATCGACTAAAATTCGATTACTTCCCTGCTGTTGAACAATGGGTTCTGCAACGCCGAGCTCATTAATTCGGTTACGCAGTGTATTCACTGTTTGATCAATGGCGAGTTGACGCAAATTATTGAGTCCTTGTTTCGACCAAACAACGATAAGCTGTTTGGGATTTTCCGTAGCTTCAGTAAATTCAAATGCTGGAAACTGTTGTTGCAACAAACGTTTGGCTTGCGTTAGGCTATTTTTATCTCTGAATAAAATGGATAATTGTTTTTCTTTTGGTGTTAAATCCAAATAACGAATACGCGCTTGTTGTAGATTTTCACTAATATTCTTCGCTAAACCCTCCATGCGTTGTGCAATCAGATTATTGATATCGACTTCTAACGCAAAATGCACACCGCCCCGCAGATCCAATCCGAGTTTCATTGGCACAGCACCAATAGCCTGCATCCAACGGGGAGCTGAAGAAAGTAGATTAACCGCTACGGTATAATTATCACCCAATGCGGAAGATAAAATATCCTTGGCTTTAAGCTGGGTATCGGTATTATTAAATCGCAATACCAGCGTTTGGTGACGACGTTCTTCTTTAGTAGGAGAAATTTGTACCGATTTCATCAGGTTATTCACCGTGGACTGTAAAGCATCCAGATTCACATGCAGTATGTCTGTTGACGGTGAAATTTGCACGGCCGGCTCCTCTGGAAAAAGATTCGGTGCGGCATAAATAAAACCCAATACGAGCAGCACGATTAGTAATACATTTTTCCAGAGAGGATATTTATTGAGCATAAAAAACTAAGACTTTATTGTTCCTTTCGGTAAAACACTTGAAACGGCTGCTTTTTGCAAATTAATTTCCACATTTTCTGCAATTTTTAACGTAATTAAATCACCATTTAAGCGGATCACTTTCCCCACTATCCCGCCGGTCGTTGTGACTTCATCACCGATTGCCAAATTCGCCATTAATTGTCGATGCTCTTTTGCACGTTTCGCTTGCGGCCGCCACAATAACAAGTAAAAAATGACGACAAATCCTAATAAAATTAAAATTTGCGAAAGTCCACTCGATTGCGGTGTTATCGCAGATGTTGTCGTTGATTGTGCGAACCCATCAGTAATAAAAAAATGCATACTTTTCTCCTTAGGAAATCAATAATTGAGCCAAGCAATTTACCTGGTTCGTTGTTCATTCGCAAATTTTATAGGTTGCCACACTATTCTAACTAATCCACATCGCATCGCCATAGCTAAAAAATCGGTAACCCTGGAAAACCGCCTCTTGATAAGCCTGCATAATCAATTCATACCCGCCCAATGCACACACTAACATCAATAATGTTGATCGCGGTAAGTGAAAATTGGTAATTAATGCATCAATACAATGAAAGTTAAAACCTGGATAAATAAAAAGATTCGTTTCTCCTGCCAATGGATTGATCTGGCCCTGTAAAGCGGCGGTTTCTAAACTTCTTACGACAGTCGTTCCTACTGCAATAATGCGCTTATTGAGTTGCTTAGCACGTATAATTTGTTCACAGACCGTTTTTGATACCGTAACGTATTCATGATGCATGCGATGATCTTCCAGACGATCGCTACGAATCGGTTGAAAAGTTCCCGCACCCACATGTAAAGTAATATACGCAATATGAACGCCTTTCGTTTTTAATTCAGTTAATAAATCTTCATCAAAATGTAAACCCGCAGTCGGAGCAGCAATCGCACCGGGTACAGAAGCGAACACCGTTTGATAACGTTCCCCATCGAATAATTCATCCGCTCTTTGAATATAAGGAGGTAATGGGATATGACCTATCTGATTTAATAATTCTAAAATAGATAAATTCGGCTCAATTAAAAAAACCAACTCATACATCGTTTCAGTTCGATTGACTATTTCCACATGCATCTCATTTTCTAAGATCAGCCGAGTCCCTCGTTGAAGCGATTTGCTGGATTTTAGTTGCGCAAGAATACGTTGTCTCTCTAAAATTCGCTCAATTAAAATTTCGACTTTTCCGCCTGTGATTTTTTTAGCAAACAAACGAGCAGGTATCACCTGCGTGTTATTTAAAACTAATAGATCACCTGGATTTATAAAATCTAAAATATCTTTGAATTTTTTATGTTGCATGACGCCGGTTGTTTTATTTAAACACAGCAATCGACTATCCGTCCTTTGCTCTGTGGGATAGTGCGCGATCAGTTTTTCGGGAAGTTCATAAAAGAAGTCTTCCGGTTTATATTGAGTTTGTAAGCGAGTTTGTAACATAAAGTACAAGTAAAGCAAAAGTGAAATTATTGTAATAATCAAGTCTGTTGCTTTAGTTCGAGGCAAATTGTTTTTGAGTAGTGGAGTGTACTAGAGTACATGAGCAACGGAAAAAACAATTTAACAACGAAATAAAGCAACAGATGCCGATTATAAAGAAAAAACCCGCGATTAGCGGGTTTTTGTGTATCAAGTAGCCTGGCAATGCCCTACTTTCCCATGGGGGAACCCCAAAGTATCATTGGCGCAGAATAGTTTCACGACTGAGTTCGGAATGGGATCAGGTGGTACCTATTCGCTAAGGTCGCCAGGCATTCATTTTGCGCCACTGCTAAATTAAGTATTTGATGAATAGCTGCGTTGTCGTCTTTTTTGCGGTACTCATTTACTCATGAGTAAACTCCGTTCCTAAAAAAGACGACGCCTTGCTCTTCAGTCAAATCCCTTCTTTAGCAGTGGCGCGAATCCGTTAATCTTTTAACTTTCGCTAATCTTTACATTAGCGGAAATCTTTAACAAAAAAAAATCTGTAAAAAGTAGTTTGTAGATATGCTTTATTCAACTGAAGTCATCCTAAAGAATAACCAGTAGGATTCTCAAATTAAGCCACACGGTCAATTAGTATGGGTTAGCTCAATACATTACTGTACTTACACACCCCACCTATCTACGTCGTCGTCTTCAACGGACCTTGAGGAGGATTAAATCCTCGGGAGATCTTATCTTGAGGGAGGTTTCCCGCTTAGATGCTTTCAGCGGTTATCCTGTCGGTACGTAGCTACCCGGCTATGCTTCTGGCGAAACAACCGGACCACCAGCGGTACCTCCACGCCGGTCCTCTCGTACTAGGCGTAGCTCCTCTCAAATCTCCAGCGCCCACGGCAGATAGGGACCGAACTGTCTCACGACGTTCTGAACCCAGCTCGCGTACCACTTTAAATGGCGAACAGCCATACCCTTGGGACCTGCTTCAGCCCCAGGATGTGATGAGCCGACATCGAGGTGCCAAACACCGCCGTCGATATGAACTCTTGGGCGGTATCAGCCTGTTATCCCCGGCGTACCTTTTATTCGTTAAGCGATGGCCCTTCCATTCGGAACCACCGGATCACTATGACCTGCTTTCGCACCTGCTCGACGTGTTTGTCTCGCAGTCAAGCACCCTTGTGCCATTACACGCAATGCGCGATGTCCGACCGCGCTGAGGGTACCTTCGTGCTCCTCCGTTACTCTTTAGGAGGAGACCGCCCCAGTCAAACTACCCACCATACACTGTCCCCAAACCCGATAAGGGCCCTAGGTTAGAACTTCAACGTTAACAGGGTGGTATTTCAAAGGTCGGCTCCACGAATTCTAGCGAACTCGCTTCAATGCCTCCCACCTATTCTACACAGTTAAATTCAAAGTCCAGTGTAAAGCTGTAGTAAAGGTGCACGGGGTCTTTCCGTCTTGCCGCGGGTACGCTGCATCTTCACAGCGATTTCAATTTCACTGAATCTTGGGTGGAGACAGTGTGGCTGTCGTTACGCCATTCGTGCAGGTCGGAACTTACCCGACAAGGAATTTCGCTACCTTAGGACCGTTATAGTTACGGCCGCCGTTTACCGGGGCTTCGATCCGCAGCTTCACCTGCGCTGACATGACTTTTGAGCTTTATTTTCGAATTATTTTTCTTTCTAATTCATTGTCAAAAGCCATCTCAGCGCAAGTTAACTACTTCAATTAACCTTCCGGCACCGGGCAGGCGTCACACCCTATACTTCCTCTTTCGAGTTCGCAGAGTGCTGTGTTTTTGGTAAACAGTCGCAACCACCTGATTATTTCAACCTCCCTCAGCTTGTGGGGTATACCCACTCACCAAAAAAGGTGCACCTTCTCCCGAAGTTACGGTGCCAATTTGCCTAGTTCCTTCACCCAAGTTGTCTCATCGCCTTAGTATTCTCTACCTGTCCACCTGTGTCGGTTTGCGGTACGGTTCCTATAGACCTGAAGTTTAGAGAGTTTTCCTGGAAGCAGGGCATTAATTACTTCATCGTTAACCGAGGTTAACAACTCGTCATCACGTCTCGAGATTAACGAAACTCCGGTTTTTCCTAGAGTCTCTCTCTACTCGCTTAAACCGGAACTACCAGTCTCCGGCTAACCTAGCCTTCTTCGTCCTCCCATCACAATCTATAAAAGTACAGGAATTTTAACCTGTTTCCCATCGACTACGCGTTTCCGCCTCGCCTTAGGGGCCGACTCACCCTGCGTCGATTACCGTTGCGCAGGAATCCTGGGACTTTCGGCGGGCGAGGTTTTCACTCGCCTTATCGTTACTCATGTCAGCATTCGCACTTCGGATACCTCCAGCAACCCTTACAGGTCACCTTCAAC